>JAJPXR010000165.1 GCA_021205375.1 Clostridiales bacterium
ACTACCGGCTCAGATGGGCCGGTAGTTTTTTACGCCAGTAGGTTTGACGCTTACCGGATACGCACGGTGAAAGCGGTCTGATTCGTCAATATGTACTAATTCCACCCTCGCCTTTTGGCTAAATCCAACAAGGCAAAGCAAAATCTCTGCCACGGTTGCAATGTCATCTGTAACGGGTCGCCCTCCCGAATCCGCATGGTCCTCCGAATCTCCTTGGGGATGACCACGCGGCCCAAATCGTCCCATTGTGTCAAGTAAGTGAAAAAAATTTTTGGAACCCCCGAAAAACGTTGAAATATCAAGCTCTTTCCGCTTTTCGGGTTTTCCGTTGTTTCACACAATGGGTGGCCGATTTGGGCGACCCATTGTGTAATTATAGCGACATTTGGAAAATCGGCCCTCTTTTAGAGTTAATTGGCCTTGTTCCAACGCTTATGCTGACGCAAAGAGATCATCGAATTTCCAGACGATTTCGATGTGGCTGCTATCGATCACGTCCACTTTTTCTACTGCATCGTACATTGTTTTCCGAAGCGTTTCATCGTCAAGAGAACCAGTGTGTTCAGCGATAGAGCGCTCTTTTTTTGACTGCTCCTGCTCTTTCAGGAAGGATCTGTATTCTTCTTCCACCTGTTTGAGTTCTTCCTTTGCTTCTGCCAGACGCTCATCCCGTCTGGCCCTCTGCACGATAAATTCTTCTCTGGTAATTCTTCCTTCACGGTAATCCAGGTAGCTTTTCACTTTGTCGGAATCACTGGTATCCAGTTCTTCCGAAAGGACTCGTTGCCGTTCCCGAAGCTGCATTCCCCTGTTCGCGGAAGACTGCGCTTTTTTTCGTGCATTGACTGTCATGATGGAAATTTGAGCTTTGAGGGATTCCAGAATGACTTCTTCTAAATCAGACTTATCCCAACGCACCTGTTTACAAGGCTCTGCGCTGTCGTCCCAATAGGCTGTCACGCAGTAGAAGTGCAGATCATTCCCGAAGGTGCGGCGCAGCTTGCGTCCACAATGGGCGCAGTAAAAGGGGTAGGCTTCTTCCTTCGGTTTTCTTTTGGAGGGAGCTACCTTGCGAAGCATGGCACGGGCCGCATCGTATTCTTCCTGCGTCACGATGGCCTCATGTGCGTTTTCATGGACATACCACTCCTCCTCCGGCACTCGGCGCTGTGCGCTGTCTCTGATTTTACGGCTTTCACGGGTGTGATTGACCATACAGCCAGTGTATTTCCGATTGCGCAGGACTTCCAGCACCTTGTAGTGTGTCCAGACCGCCTTTTTTACAGGCGTATTGCTGCGCTTTACGCCGCTGTACTCCAGCGGTGTGAGAACACCTGCGGCATTCAGGTCTCTGGCCACCTGGCTGGTGGACTTTCCGGCAATCACGTCCATGAATATCTTCCTGACCACCGGAGCCGTCTCCGGGTCGATGACCATCTGATGCTTTTTCCCCGGTTCTGTCTTATATCCATAGGGACAGCAGTTGACGTAACCATCCTTTTTCTGCTTGATGCGCATGGCACTCTTTACTTTCTTTGATAGGTCTTTGCTATAATAGTCGTACACGAGGTTTTTGAACGCCACATCCATACCTGGGGTATTGCCCAGGTAATTTTCGCTGTCATAGTGGTCGTTGACAGAAATCATCCGAACACCAAGAAATGGGAAAATGTGTTCCAGATAGTCACCGACTTCCAGATAATCACGGCCAAATCGTGAGAGATCTTTGACGATTACAATCTGAATCTCCCCTGCGCGAATAAGTTCGATCATCCGTTGGAAGTCGGGCCTTGCGAAATTGGTGCCGGAAAAGCCGTCATCGCAAAATTCCATCCTCGGAAGTCCGGAAAGATAGGGGTTCTGTGCGATATGGTTCAAAATCAGATGCCGCTGGGCAACAATGCTGTTGCTGTCATCCTTTGCGGCGTTCGTCTTCTTGTCCATATCCTCCTGGGACAGGCGAAGATACATTGCAATTTGCTTTTTCATGCTCAGGCAACCTCCTTCCTCAGCGTTTCGACCTCATCATAAATGGCCTGGAATTCGTCCATGTGATTGAATTTGATATGCAGAGAATTGTCTGCGTCCAACTGCATGGATTCAATCATGGCTTCCACCAACTCCGCTGTGACTTCCTTCGCCTCATAATACCTTTTCGCCAGTTCACTCCAGCGCTGTTCGCCGGTGATTTGCTCCTGGGTCTGCACTCTGGTTCCCGTCAGTTCAGCCAACTGGTTCTCCAGTCTGCTGATGTCCCTGCTCAGGACTTCGCGGGCCTGTGCGTAGTCCTCATCATTCAAAAGCCCTTCCCGAAGATCACGATACAGGCCGCTGAACAGTGCTTTTTTGTGGTCAATCTTGTTTTTCAGATTCCTGATTTCAGATACCTTGTTATTTTTCTTTGCCGTAGCCTCTTTCTTTTCCAGCAGTCTGTGAAGCGCCTCCTGCATATCCAGGAACAGCTCAAGCTGCGCCTTGATTGCTGCCAATACTGCTTCATCCAAATCTGCTTTGCGTATCCTTTTCGGATTACAGGCTCTGCTCCCATGCTCCTCGTGGGCCGGACACTTGAAGGTAAAGTATGCCTTGTCCTTCTTCGTGCTGATGGAGCGTACCAGCTTCATGACTGCACCGCAATCCGCGCAGGTAAACTTTTTCCCATAAAGGTTTTTTTCTTTCGGCAGGTAGTCATACTTGTTCTGATTGCCTTTTGCAGCTGCGGCAGCAGCACGGTTGATTTCCTGCACCCTGTCAAAAAGCGCCTGCTCAATGATAGGTTCATGCGTGTTTTCTACGATGATCCAGTCCTGCTCCTTTGTACGGGTTGCAGGAATACCTGCATAGAGACACTGCGTATTTTTACGCTGAGCCAGATGTCCCAGATAGGTAATATCTTTCAAAATCTCTGTCACCATATGCTTATTCCAGAGAATCTTCCGTGGCTTTTGGTTATTATTTGTAACAATACCACGGTCTGCTTTGTATTGACTAGGCGAAGGAATGCCCATGTCGTTGAGCCTCTTATTGATGCCCATGTAGCTCATACCCTCACTGCGCCATTCGTAAATCAATTTGACAATGGGCGCTGTATCCGGGTTAATAATCAGCTTGTTTTTATCCTCTGGGTCTTTGAAATAACCGTATTTCTCCCAGGAGCCGATGTATTTCCCGTTTTCCATCTTGCTTCGCAATACAGAGGACACCTTGCGGGAGATGTCCTTCGCATAATAATCGTTGATAATGTTAGAAAGTGAAACCGACAACTGCCCGTTGGCTTCTGCTGTCTCTGTGTCAAAACCATCATTGACAGCGATAAAGCGAAGGCCAAAGAACGGACAAATTTTTTCCAGAAATTCGCCGGTCTCAATGTAATTTCTCCCCAGCCGGGACAGGTCTTTCACCAGGATGCAGTTGACCTCCCCGACACGAACCTGATCCATCAGGCGCTGCCATTCCGGTCTGTTGAAGTCCGTTCCGGTAAAACCGTTGTCAGCAAACACGCCGACCAAGTGGAGAAAGGAGCGGTCATCAATATATTTTTCCAGCAGGGCGATTTGATTCTCGATGGAATCAGAGTCGCTCAGATTGTCCTCACGGGAAAGGCGGGCATAAATGGCTGTCTTGTATACCTTTGCCGCTGGTTCCTGGGAAACGATCTGTTCAACCGCTTCTATATTTTTTCTTGATTTTCGTGCCATCAGCCCACCTCCTTCTTCCTTGCCCTGGTTTTTCTCCCGACAGGATTCCTTTGATGCTCATCAAGGAAATCTGAAATCGCCCGGAATTGATCCGTGTTATTCAAAACGACATGAATTTCCCTGTTCGCGGAGATTCCAATCTTATCTATAAAGTGAACGATTACCCGTCGGGTCAGCGTTTTGATATTCTTATATTCCCTGAACTGTGTCAGCCAGCTTTGCTGCTCCGTAAGACCGGATTTCACCTGATTCCGATTCCCCTGTAGCCGTGTGATGGCGGCTTTGGCCTCCTGAATCTTTTTATCACAGTCATCCTTAAAAATCGTATATTCGTCCATCGTGATAACTTCGTTTTTGAAATCCTCATAAATATTCAGCTTCATCTTCACGTTATATTCGATGATTTCTTCCTGCCTGGTAATTTTACGCTGAATCTTCTGCAATTCCCGGCGTTCCCACGATTCACCGTCCAGCTTCTTTAAGGCCCGCTCAAAGTCCAGCGCAAGAGAAACCTGCGCCTGAATTACCGCAAGTACCACATCATATACGTCCTGCTCCTTGACTGTATGGGAAAAGCACTGCCGTTTATCGCGCATATTGGAGGCGCACATAAAATAAACATACTCCCTGCCGCAGGATCTCTGCACTTTCCGAATCATTGGACCGTGACAATCCTCACAGAAAATCTTGCCGGAAAACAAGTGTACTGCCTGTTTCCCAGATGGACTTCTGGTATCATCAAGCATAAGCCGTTGCACAAGGTCAAAGTTGGCAGCAGAGATAATCGCCTCATGTGCATCTTCTACCCTCACCCATTCAGATGGGTCTTTTGGCGTTCGTGTTTTTACCTTATAATTAGGGCTGGATGATTTCCCCTGAACCAGCGTCCCGGTATACACTTCATTCTTTAGAATCCGATAAACTGCCATGGCACTCCACAGGGGATGGATGGACTTCTGAAAGGATGAGCGGTATTTATCTCCGCAAAGCCGCTTATATTCTGCCGGGGAAGGAATCCCATCCTCATTTAACCTGTCTGCAATCTGTGCAGGGCTGTATCCGTCTATCTTCATACTGAAAATGCTTTGGATAACAGGAGCCACTGCTTTATCAACCACCAGCTGGTTCTTATTGCTCTCAGAACGAAGGTACCCATACATCACATGGGTGCCAACAAATTCTCCGTTTCTTCTCTTAATGTCCAGATTGGAGCGAACCTTGATGGAGATGTCCCTGCTGTAAGAATCATTAATCAGGTTTTTGAACGGAAGGATGATCTCGTTTCCCGCCTGCTGCGTCATAGCGGAATCGTAATTATCGTTGATTGCGATGAAGCGGACGCCCAGCGCAGGAAAAATTTTCTCTATATATCTGCCGGAATCAATGTAGTCACGTCCAAAACGAGAAAGGTCTTTTACGATGATACAGTCAATTTCTCCCTGTCTGACCTGGGTCAGCATCCGCTGAAAGTCAGGACGTTCAAAATTCGTCCCCGTATAACCATCATCGCAAAATTCCTGATGAGAAACAATCTCAGGATGTGTTCTTAGAAAATCTTCAATCAGTTTCCGCTGATTGGCAATACTGTTGCTTTCCTTCTTCTCTCCAAAACTGGAGAAATCGCCATCTTCCTTCGATAACCGCAGGTAGATGGCTGCATGATAAGTCTTGTCTAAATATGATTGCATAACGCGCCACTCCTTTTGATTTTCGATTCGATGCCGAAAACAAACTGGAGCCTCGCTGATTTTGTCCAAGGCTATGATAACATAGCTTACAGCAAAGCTCCAGTTTGTCGCAGAAAAAAACTGATGCCAATTTATGGCATGGTTAAATTTACTACATAGATGCAATCATGTTGATAAAGTTGTCGGTAATCGTATTTTGCGTGTTCGCAAACGACACTTTTACAACAGTACCGCCAACCTTAAACAAATACGGGTTTTTGATTTGTTCAACAAAAGATTTTACTCGATCTTCACTAGGGAGAGACCGGTCAATCTTCACATCTCGAATATCGACAAGCTGATCCTGCGTAAGGGAGTCTGCCTGCACCTGATTTGTCATCTGCGTTCACCACCTTCCTATATCTCCATTCTTGCCAGTATTTTCCGAACTTATTCGGAAAATGTCCGAGAATCCCCGTCCAGTGCCATTTCCACCTGAATACACCGGCTGATCTCCGCCATATGCTTGTCCGACAGGTGCGCCATATAGCGGATAATGTCCGACTTGTTGATGGTGTCCGGCTGCTCCGCCAGAACCTGCGAGGGGTACGGGATACCCCTCACATTTTTCAGCATATAGTGGGTGGGCTGGTTGGGCTTCTTCTTCACCTTCGAGGTCAGCTTCACCACGCAGAGCGTGGGGCTGTGCCGGTTCCCCGTGTCATTCTGCATGACCACAACAGGGCGGACGCCGCCCTGTATGGAGCCATGCCATTCGCCGCAGTCTGCCAAATAGACATCCCCACGGCGATATTTCCAATCCTTCCTCATGGTTGTCCTCCCATTAGAACTTCAGGGGCAGCGCAGACTTTTTGCTGGAGCCGTTGTAGATGGCATAGACCTGATACAGATACTTCTTGTAACCGGCCATGTTGACCCCCATCGCCTGCCCCTTGCGGTAGATCGTCAGGGGATCAACCATCTGGAGCTTCGCCACCAGCCGATCACGGCTGAACTCGCCCTTGTAGAGATCGACGAACTCAATCATGGCCCGGACGGTTTCGCCCCGCAGGGAGTGGGGTTCCCCGTGCCACGCCTCCATGAGAATGCTGAGCGCCTCAGTGTAGCTTTCTTTGCCGACCCGCTGGAACGCCCGGAATGCCGTGCTGATGCAGCCGATCCGGTTTTCACCGAGGCTCTGGGTGTAATCCAGGTGCAGGCCAACGCTCTCTGTTGCCTCCAGGAAAGCCAACGCCTCCGGGTCTTTGCCATAAATCAGCGCTCGAATCTTGGCACCGGCGGTCAGCACATCGGAAAAGCCGAACTGCTGTGCGAACAGGAGCGCCTCGTCCTGCTCCGTGAGGCCGTAATAAACCTTGCAGGCGACGGGCAAATCCTCGCCGTTGTTGCGGAGACGCCGAGCAGCGATGGTGTGTTGCCCATCAAAAACGTAGAATTGTCCGTCACGGTAGCTGACCTTCGGCTTATTTGCGATCCGTTCATCGAAGTTTGCTGCGATTCGTCTCGCACGGGTTACACTCAGGTTTCGCTGGTAACTGTTGTGCGGAACACGAATTTCAGCCGTATTGATCTCGATCACTTCGTAATCCAATTCTTTTTCTGTCATTGCGGTATACCTCCTGCTTCTAAGTTGATAATATAGTTTTTAGGCTCCTGCATAATTGCAATCACCTGTTCCCGATAAGAACGCTCTGTGAGCAGGGCAGGGAACATTTCAAAACAACGGTTACTGCCCCGTATCATTGTGGCAGCCACTCCGCGGATGGAATCCAGCATGGATGTTCCAGAAACCTGGCCTCCCGGCTTGTCCATGTCCTCTGCGATTTTTCTCATGATCCTGTCTTCGTGTGACTCCGGGCGTTTCCTTCCCCGCCGCTGCACCTCTGGGTCACGGAGGTGGTTGGCGAGCATCTCCCGTTCTTCGGGCGGAGCCTGGGCCACTTCCTGCACAGCAGAATGCACTGGGCAAATCTTGCCAGAAAGAATTTCGCTTCTGGTACCTGGCACTGCTTCATCGGCAGCATCCACGCCTTTCGCATAATGTTCTGCCCGGCGTACATATTTTTCGCTGACATGGTTTTCCCTGGCAATGCGTTCCGCAGCCTTTCCAGCCTTTTGGTGGTGGTCATTTTGTCCACCACCACTTTCACTGCCTAAAGTGTACTGATTCCCCTTAAAGGAATCAGTCTGCTTTTCCAACGCATACTGCTTTCCAATCAAATAGGTCCTTTGGTCAGCAGTAAGATTTCGGCGACCAAGCTGGTTTTTGCAGATCCAGGCGATCACTTCACTTCTATCTGAGAACTTTTTCTCGAAGGTTTTGTATGGAATCTCCGGATGTTGTTCCAGAATACGAAAGCGGTTATGCCCGTCCACAATTACGCCATTCCAGATGATGATGGGGTTGATTACCTCTCCATCACTCAGAATGTTGGCCTCCAGTTGCTGATATTCCTCCTCTGTCAAAGGCGGAATCTGGTCAGCAAATTCTGGGTCGATCTTCAACATTTTTATCACCTTCAATTTGTGTATGATTCATCGTTCCCGATGTAAAAGAGGGCTGCCAGACCGTTGCCGATGCAGCAGTCCTCCCAAATTTTATGACGAACTCTCATTTGTCCACGACACCCCAGAGTTTAGTGGGAATACACAGGCGGCTGTTCGCACAGCGCCATAGGCGTCTAACCTCCCCGTGGGTCTCACGGAGCTGCCCCCATTGCGTGATCCCGGCTGATAGACCGGGGCTGTGGCTAGGCAGAAGTATCATTATCCCTGCTATGTGTCGTGGCCGGATCGGTTGCGAAGCGATCATCACAGGCGGTAGAAATCGCTGCCAGCCTGGGGCTGGGTCACGGCGTACCGCTGATATGGCTCACCATAGCAAGAACGTACCTGTGTACTGTATATTCAGTTTTCAAAGTACAGGTTGGGCCTTTTTATTGGCTGTAAGTAAATTGTAGCAGGGGTTCTCTGTTTTGTAGTGGCACCAATAGGTCTACCAGGTAGCACCAATAGGTCTACTTTTCAGATAGAATCCGAAATCGCCGTCAAATGAGCAATGACGGATTGAATATCCTCTTTGATATGTTCTCCTCCCGGTTCTTTCCCCGTCAGCAAATAATCGGTGCTTACACGGAGGATGCCGGACAGCTCCACCAGCATATCAATGGAGCATGATTTTTCCCCCCGTTCAATTCTGCTCAGGTGATATTTGCTTGACAGCCGCAAACTCTCTGCCAGCTGCTCCTGGGTGAAGCCACGATCCCGTCTTACTTCCTGAAGACGTTTGCCAAATTCTACTGCGTTAAAATACATATTCTTTTCCTTTCCGCTGCCCGTAGAGCGGATGGAAAAGAAATGAGCCGCATGATGGTCAGGTCACAAACCTATGCCGAAGAAACAGAAATCCCCAAAGAGATATTTCTGCTTTCATGCGGCATTAGGAAGACTTCACCATCAGGCGGCTCCACAGCACAGCTATGAGTTATTTATGAAATTGTTTAATGGTTTTCCTTGTTTTCTCCGATCAGAGCAGAGTAGTAAGCCTGTAACCGGCGTACTCTGCGCATCTCTAAGACATCAAATACCGTTTCCTTCCCGCAGACTTTACACTTTGTCTGCACATGGCCTCTGGTATCACCGAAGACCACAATCGAATTGTGATGACAATACGGGCATTTTATGACCCGTGGTTCCTGCTCTGCTATTGCTTTCCTGGCCCGCTTAATCTTGTCCTGCATCTCGATAGATGGCTCCGAGGTTCTTGTATAACGGCTCATAGTTACATCACCACATCCAGTGGATTTTGATATTCAAAGGCTGACCGTTTTTGTACATATCCCAGCTTCTCAAGCCGTATCCTGGCAGCAGTTATGGATACACTAAAGACAGAACAAAATGTTTCGATAGAAGCACGGTCATCATCGAAAAACCAGTCTCCATAGCACGTCAATGGTGAATTTCGATTGATATACCACATAGCCCTGTCAACTTCTGCCTGCGGCATAAGGATTGCAGACCCCAGAGCGTTTGCCTGCCACTCGTTCCAATCCTCGTGAGTTTTTAGTGTTCGTGGCGTGTGAACCTTGCGCTCCGCATATTTTCTTCTGAGTGCTGTTTTCGTTTCATCTTCCTCCATCTGGAATAGAATCTGATGCGCACATTCATGAGCCAGAGTGAACCTGCGCTTTCCACATAGCTTGCGAACCTTTCCTGGCTGCATGAAACTGGAATCTAATACAATCTGATTGCGTTTCAGGGGTAATGTGTAATGCTGTCCTTTCTCCTCAACTTCGTAGGCAGTATCTGTGTACGCAGTCAGCCCCATGATACTACCGTTGGAGGACAGTGTTGCAAAGGTCACGTTGAGCTTGAGGTAATCCCTTGCCAACTGGTCAATCGGCGTTGGCAAGGCAAATCGCTGTTTCTGTTCTGCCTCTGCGCCGAAGAAGAATCTGTCGAAGTCCAAAGTAACTGCTGCTGCGATTTCCTCAATTTTCCCGTATGATAGGATCATGTTTGCACCTCCCGACTTATGGGCTTCTCGTTCACCCACTTCAAATTCAAAATAGGAATCTTGACAGAGTGCTTCTTGAATTCCTGCATGGAACAGGTAACTGATTTGCACTTAGAACATTCCATCCATCCGCCAGTCTCGTCCAGATTCAGGTTGTAATTCATCGTCCCGCACATCGGGCATTTGACATCTTTACTTCCCATTTTCAAAACCTCCAAATTTATTCGTATACTTTTGCTTCTACAAACCACCTGTCATCCTCGTGAAAGAGGTACGTTTCGCATCCGCAAATCATGACAGTATACCGGATACCACAACCACCTACCTTTGTAGATGCTGCTCTGCACTTATACTTGATGCGGTCTATTTCATAGATATGGCCATCCTCCCATCGGATATATCGGGGTCGGGTATTGCCATTCTCATCTACATCAAGATTTACAGATACATATACCTTTTTGCATTTACTGCTCATTTCCTTTTTCCTTCCCTGCGAGACGATAAATCATCACCCAATCAAACCAGATGGCATTATCAGGTCTACACTCCGCTCGACTGGCAGCTTATCATTCTGTAGTAAGACACAATTTCGTATGGCATCCTTCCCAAATCGGGATCGAATTACTTCTATCGCTGTGTCCAACCGCTCACGGCGATCCAAAACAGCCATGTCTGTAAACAAGTCAATCTGTACAGGGCAATCTTCTTCGTATAAATAGATTGCTCGTACTGTCACTGCCCGAATCGGATAATCCCACCGTTAGTTACTCTGGAATAAGTCAAAAGCACGCTTTGCAAGAATCGAAGGGCTTTGTGTCGGCATATCAAATTTGCATTGCCAGCTTTTATGGTACAGTGTGCTGTCCCAGATATTACGAATGTCGATTGCTATGCCCCCCGCTTTCTTTCGGTGTGTGCGCAGCTTCGTGCCGATTTCCTGCACTAATTCCAGCATCACACACCAGACCTCTGCGTCATTTTCCAAATCCTGAATGGTTGTAATCCCATGACCAATGCTTTTCACAGGTGACACATAATCAGACCGCATCACAGGGGAGTTATCCATCCCGTTCGCATAATGCTTGAGCATAAGGCCATTTTTGCCAAACCGGTCATTTAAGAAACGGTCAGAAGTCTGGGCAAGTTCACCGATGGTGTGAATCCCATAACTGGACAGCACCTTGTCCATGGCTCGACCTCCCCCTAACAGGTCTGAGGCTGGCAATGCCCATATCTGTTCACGAAAGCCATCTCTTTCAATGCAAGTAATGGCGTCCGGCTTTTTCATATCGGAACCCAGCTTTGCAAAGATTTTATTAAAGCTGACCCCGACAGAGATGGTAAGTCCCATCTCGAATTTAATGGTGCGTCGGATCTCATCTGCGATTTGAAAGGGTGTACCAAAGCCGTTGCTCCCTGTCACATCCAGCCAGCACTCATCCATTCCGTAAGGCTCTACCTGGTCTGTGTACCGGTTATACACTTCTCTTGCCAGCCTGGAGAATTTCATGTACTGTTCATAGTGCGGCTCCACAACGATAAGATTTGGGCATTTTTGTTTTGCCTGCCAGATGGCTTCTCCGGTAGTGACGCCGAATGCTTTTGCCTTATAATTCTTTGCGAGTACGATTCCATGCCGCTCCTCTACGGAGCCGCACACGGCAACCGCTTTTTCCTTTAGCTCCGGATTCAGCATACATTCAACTGACGCATAAAAGTTATTCATATCACAGTGAAGGACAGCCCGTTCCATATTCAACACCTCCTGTTGTGTGTCCAAAGACGAACAAAATTTCATGAACCTATTGACAGAGAAAACCGTTCGTGGTAACATATAAACACGAACAAGATTTCGCCCTGTGAGGACATTATAGCAGGCAAGAGCGTGTATGTCAACGGTTATTCGTGAATAAGTGTTCGTGTTGTTAAAATGGAGGGATTCAGATGGCATTCAAGGAAAGGCTAAGAGCAAAAAGACTGGAAGCAGATTTGACACAGGAAAGACTTGCGGCAATAATCGGTGTCTCCACGCGCACAATCCAAAATTATGAGATTGGGACAAGAAGACCAGGCAATATGGAGATCGTTCAAAAGCTGGCGGATGCGCTCCATACAACATCGGACTATCTTTTAGGTGGTGCTGAAACGTATGTTGTTGAGGCACATGAAAAGGGTGGGTCAAAAGCCGCACGGGATATAGAGGAGCTGGTAGGTGAAGTTACCGGCCTGTTTGCTGGTGGTGAATTGAGCGAAGACGCACTTGACGGTGCAATGAAGGCGCTGAACGACGCCTATTGGATTGCCAAGGAGAAAAATAAAAAATACGCTCCCAAACGAAAGAGAGCGTCTTCAAAAAAGTAAAATGTATTCTTCGTGCGAACAATGGAACGTAGCTGTAACGAATAGAGGTGGCATGATGAATACAGAAGGACTTTCGAGATCAGAGCAATTATCCCGTGTTGGAAGCCGTCTTGTAAAACGCTGTGGTACAAGAGATCCGTTTGAAATTGCCGAACAAATCGGAGTGAACGTTATGTTCTGCGAGAATTTCGGAACGCTAAAAGGGATGTACCGTGTTATCAAGCGAAACCGTTTTATATTTTTGAATCAGGATTTGGATGAAAATACACTTCGCATTGTCTGTGCGCATGAGCTTGGCCATGACCAGCTTCATCGACAGATGGCAAAGAACCATCCAATTCAGGAGTTTGTACTCTACAGTATGAAGACCAAACCTGAGTATGAAGCAAATATCGTAGCATCAGAGATACTAATTGACAGCAAAGAAGTGTTAAAGTATATTTTTGACTACGGTTATACCGCAGAACAGATCGCACGGGTGATGTCAACCGACATCAATCTGATGGCGCTGAAAATATCCCACTTGGTAACGCTGGGGTATCCGCTCCGCAGATTGGAACACAAGAGCGACTTCTTGAAATAAATAGTACAACGCAAAAAAAGCAGACAGGAAATCATATATTCCGATTTCCTGTCTGCCTGAATATTTTGCTTATTTACTTGGTATGGTATACCATGAGTAGGGACATTCTGTGCTAGTCAGTCCTGGAACACCGCACAGTCACACGGGTTCGGCCACCTATCGTGCAGGTAAACAGGGTCAAGTCCCATTCGCCAGATTCCTGGCTGACCATTTCTTCCACGTCCGTCGGTTGGAGGATCATGACTTCCTCCACCTGATAGGTGAACACGTTGCCGTTGACATCGGTAAAGATGATCTCATCGCCGGACTCCAGATTTTTCAGGTTCCCAAAATGACGCTCATAGTTATGACCACAGATGATCATATCATCTGTCCAGACCGAACCCTGATACCGCCCCGGCGCAATCTTTAGTCCCGGATAGCTCCACTCCGACATGACCGGCAGCTCCAGCCCGAAGCGGGAAATGGTCAGTGTTCCGATATAGTCATATCCATCGATCTCAATGGTGGGCATTTCCCCATCTGATTCACCGTTGGACGTATCAGATAAACCGGGAGTTGAATCGCTCTCCTCGATTTGTTCGTCTATCTGTAGGGCAATTTCTTCGGCAGCATCCTGCGCCTGCTTTGCTTCCCATTTGTTGTACAGGAAAAGGGACAGTGCCAAAATTATCAGCACTGTTCCCAATTCGATAAATACCCGTCCGATTCTGCGTCTCATCTCACAGCCGCTTTCCTGCGGTCACTGTATACCATCAGACAGCCCAAGCCGATCAGCAGAAGTCCGCAAATCGCAAGGACGGGAATCGGCCAGTTCAGTTGCCCGGTTTGCGGTAGCGTTGTGGTTGTAGTTATAGTGGTGGTCTTGGTCGTGGTTGTTGTGGTAGGAGTTTCCTCCTCCGGCTCCGGCGTCAAAACACCTACCTTGGGGCTGGCATTCACAGCATAGGCCCATGCGCCATTCTCATCATACGGCACGGACACCACAAACGGATTCATCGTGTAATATCCGTCAGACTGTGTCGTCTGGACAACCAGATATAGCCCCAGTTCCAAACCATCGAAAACAACCGTTCCGTTTGTATTTTTAATGGAAGTGCCGCTAATGCTGTTTGCAGTCACATACGCAGACAGTGCCGACGCCAGGGAAGAAGATTCTGTCGATACATCATCCAGCGAAAGGCCACAATTTGCGAACGCCTCCGAAAAGGTATAGACCATATCGCCGTTATCCTGCTCCAGAAGCGCTACCTGGTAAAGCGTCAGCGTCCCGTCCGTGATCGTGTTGCCATCATTGTCCTCCAGCTCCACGGTGATAGAGCTTTGTCCGTTCATAGACCAGTCCAGGGAAGGGCTGTCCGCTGCGGCAAGTGCGGTGAGGCTCGTGCAGCACAGCAGGGCAACCGCCATAACCAGGGTCAAAGATCCTTGAAACAGCTTCCGGATACGACTTGATGATTGTTTCATTTTCTTCATAACGATGCCTCCTCATGTTTATCCTGTTCTTTTTGAATGCTTGTTTGTTGCTTCCTTTTCTTTTTACGCGTATAGATTACCAACCAGATGAGCAGAACCACCAGCAGGGGAATTGCCAGGAACAGCGCTACCAGGAAAGTATCTATTTCGCTTGCCTCAGCCGTCACACGAATGTGTGATGTTTCCTCATTGTCCACCCTGTGCCCCCGTACCAACAGCCGGTGGGTATTGATGCCGTAGGGGGTGCAGGTCATGAGGGTACAATAATCTTCTCCGTCTTCAATGTACAGGTTCTCAATTTCATCTGGCAACACGATGGAAATCTGATCCACCTCATAGGTAAAGACCTGATCCAGCACTGTAATAGTGAAGGTGTCGCCCTCCTCCAGCTGATCCAGATTGGTAAACAAAAGAGAACTGGGCAATCCTCTGTGAGCAGAGATGACGCTGTGGGTGCCCTCCCCGCCAACGGGCAGACTGGAGCCTTCCAGGTGCCCCGCACCGACGGCGAGGACGCTGGCGTCTGTGCCGTGGTAAATGGGCAGCTGCACGTTTATCTTTTCAATGGTGATATAGCCCATGATGCCGGTGCCGGTAATGTCAAGTGTTTCCTCGTACCCCTCTATTAAGTCTGGCGCAGACAATGCCGCAGCAGAGCCAACTTCCTGTAAGGCTTCATTGTATGCCTCCGCAGCATCAAAGTAAGCTGAGTAGTCTTCATCTGTCAGATTGGATACGGCCTCATCATAGGTGGCAACCGCTCTTGTCATAACACGCTCATTCCACCAGTTACTGACGGAGGGGTACAGCAGAATGGCCAGCCCGACAAGCAGAACACATACCAGGATAATCGTCAGCAACCGATCCCTGTTTTTCGATGTTCGCTTCTTCCTGATTCGTTTCATGTTTTCATATGCCTCTCCTATGTGCTGGGTCTTGCTGTTAGCTCTTAGCTGACTGCCACTGGGAAAATCAGTGACAAGCAGCGAACAACCAACAGTTGATTTCTGTGGGTTCTCCCGCCCCGGCCTGCAGGCCGGGGTGGGAGAGTTATGTCATTTCATCTGATACGCAGACAGGATCATTCCGCCTTGTTCATACGCTTTCTGGTGATGAGCAGCACCACTGCGCCAAGAACCAGCACGCTGCCCACAATGTAGAAGATCGTGGTGCCGATACCACCCGTGGTGGGGAGGGTAGCGCCAGCGTTGTTCTCAACGGTAATTGTTACGACGCCGGTACTTGTCGTGCCGTCAACAGGGTCTGCATCATTGACTGTAATGGTCAGGGTACTAATCGTATCCAAATCATCCGAAGCAGTACCGGTTTCAGTAGATGTCAAACCGGCAGTAATCACGATGGCGATCGGATTCTCCAGCAAATTGTAACCTGCGGGCGCTTTCGTCTCGTTCAGGGAGTAGGTACCAGCATCAAGGCCAATCACCTTAAAGGTACCATCAGTGCCAGATTTGATGGTCGTAGCATCCGCCTTCGTAGCTGTCCAGCCAGTTATCTTATAGTTAGAATCCAACTGGACATAGTACGTAGTGCTGTTTTCAGTCTTAGTGAGATTGAATTCAGCGTCTGCCAAAGTTGTTGTGTAGCTGGAAGATGCTGAGTCATAGGAATCCGCATCGACTTTGGTTCCGTCCAGTTCATAGGTGAAGACATACACAACGTCGGTCGGGGTGTTCCCTGTGGTTGCATTACTGCCAGAACCACTGTTATCGGGATTGTTGGAATATTCCAGATAGACCGTGTTCTTGTTGTTATACGTCTGACCAACGGTAGCGCTGGATTGCAGTACAGCATTATACTCTACAACGATGTTCTCATAGCTGCTGACATCACTTAGAGACTTCAGGTTGCTGATGCTCACGGTAATGGTTGTACCGTTTGTCGCATCATAAGTACCTGTATCAACAGTAAAAGCAGTGGTTATATCAGTCTTATTGTTGGACGCATCAACTCCGTACACCTTTAAGGTGTCTTCAGTATACTTCAAGCTGGGAGACAGGGTATCATGGAAGACATACTTATACGCATCATAATACGTCATATCAGGTACGGAGCCGGTCAGGGTGAAGGTCACGGTGCCGCCGATATATGTATCAGCGTCATCAACGCTCTTATCCACCGTAGGAGCATCGGTCTTCTCAGCGATGGTGATTGTGCCGCCTCCAGTCACCTGGAGCAGAGCGGCATTGTAGGCATCGCCATCAGCCAAGGACGTAGTTGTATCAACAATCAGGTAGTAACCGGCGGCCAATGAACTGGTTCCCTCGGCAATAACGGTGCCCTCTCCTTTCACATAATTGACAGCTAGGGCTGCGAAAGCTTTCGCAACGGTAGAGTTATCGGTGTAGGCATCCAGCACATCGGCCACATTCTTCGCAGTAGTGCATGTGGTAAACAAGCTGCCAAGGGTTGTGCTGTTATCAGTATCAACCAAAACAGTAGATGCTTTCAACGCCGCAAGGAAGTTGGTGCTTTCAATGCCGCTGCCCCACTCGGCATCACCGAGCGCAGTGCCGGTATCAGTGCTCTGCGTACCGGAAAAGATCTGATACGCTGTGAAGGTATGCCCGGACAGGTTTTCTACGGTAACCATGTCCGCAGCAAACGCCGTGGTGGTCAGGCCAAGGGCCAGAACCAGTGCCAGAATCATGCTGGCAAATTTTTTGAGTTTACTCATGGTTGATTCTCCTTTGCTTTCATTTTTTTGAAGCTGATTAGTAAGCGTCAAACCTACTGGCGTAAAAAACTACCGGCCCATCTGAGCCGGTAGTTCGGGATTGTTTTCAAATTGTTCTGCACCCGTCCGGTGCATTCCAAGGCAGCAGCCTTTCCTCTGTTTCTGGATCTGTCAGGTCGGCCTCATTTGCAGTTTTCAGCAGCCAGGTCAGGTAACGGTAGGGATCCAGGTGGTTCTCAATCGCCGTCTGAATCATGCTGAACATCACTGCACTGCTGCCAGCGCCTCTGGGCGTGTTGGCAAACAGGAAGTTTTTCCTATCAATCACAAAGGGCTTGATGCTTCTTTCGTAAGCGTCAAACCTACTGGCGTAAAAAACTACCGGCCCATCTGAGCCGGTAGT
>JAJPXR010000249.1 GCA_021205375.1 Clostridiales bacterium
TGCGCTCCGTACACCCCGCCGCCGATGAACTCCCGCAGCAGGCTGTCTTTCGGCACCAGCGCCGGGTCGATGGGTTCAAATTTCTCAAAGGCGGCGATCATCCGCAGCATATCCTTTCGGCGGATGTCCTCCTTGGGGATGGCCTGGAACAGAGGCTGAGCGTAGTGGCACATGACGTTGACCTCGTAGGGCAGGGACGAGTCAAAGAGCAGGTTGGCCCGGTTTTTATAGGGGGAGATGTAGAGCTTTTCCCCCCGGCGGATGTTGTCCCACATGGCGAAGGTGCGCAGCACCTCCGTCCCCCGGAAGTTCATGTCCCGGACACTGCGGCGGGTCAGCCGCATCCAGGTGCCTTTGAACACCACTTCCCCGTGGTCCAGCACGTTGGAGCGGGCGGAGAGGTAGATTTTGAACGCTTCCGGGTGGCGGCCCCCCAGGTCGTCGTTCAGGGCGTGGATGCCCTCGAACACCGCCACCTCGTCCGGTCCCAGCCTGAGGGGGGTACACCGGCTGGTGTCCCGCATGTGCCGGGGGAAGTCGAACCGGGGGATGAGTACCTCCTCCCCCCGGGAAAGGGCCTGGAAGTGTTCGTGAAGCAGCTCCATGTCCATGCACAGGGGGGACTCGAAATCGTAGTCCCCGGAGGGGGTGCGGGGTGCGGTGGCTGGGTCCACGGAGATGAAATAGTTGTCCAGGGAGACGCTGTGGGTCTTGATGCCCTTTTTCAGCAGGGCCTCCTTGAGCTTCAGGGAGGAGGTGGTCTTGCCCGATCCGGAGGGACCGGCCAGCAGCACAATGGGGCTGTTGCGCCGGTTTTCCGCGATCAGGCTCGCGGCCTGCTCCACCTTGCGGTCATAGTTGCGGTCCCCCATGGCGAGGAACTCCGCCGGGCTTTTTGCCATCAGATTGATTTCTTCTAGTTGAAATGCCATTGTGTTATACTCCTGGTAATCTCTGCGCTTGTTGTGGGAGCGGAAAAACCCCTCCGCCACCGCCTAAAGGCGGCGGCCCTCCTCCCCTTTCAGGGGAGGCAAGGGGCGAGTTGTTGCCGTTTGGTTTGCGTTTTACTCAAGCATGAAAAATGATGTCAAATAATTTGATTATCTGGTTATCCCCCCAAATCATCCACATTTTGGAAATGAGTGAGACGGTGTTTGATGATTGGTTATCATTCTCGACCTGAACAGCACTAGTTTTTATAGCGAATCACTATTCGTCAACTGACCACCCCTCTCGCCGCCCCTGAAAGGGGAGGTGGCGCGGCGCAAGCCGCGACGGAGGGGTTTCTCGCTGGAATCACTGATACGGCTGGTTCAAAAGGGGAACCAAATCGTCCGTTATAAAAAGGTTATGCTCTGTTGGGCAAAATCGCCACAGAAAAGCTGCTGTTGTTTGTGCGCCTAACCTTCCATCAGCCCCCGGTGGAACTCCACCAGCGCCCGTTTGTCCCGGCAGATGGCGTCGATGCGGTCGATGTACTCCCGTGGGTACTTGGGGTTGGTCAGGCGGACGATCTTCCCCGTGGCGGGGTCGGTGAGCTTGGTGGAGCCGCCTGCGCCCAGGGCCACGATGGTGTGCAGCTCCTCCATGATGCAGATGTTGTACAGGCCCTCTTCCCCCGGCTTGCACCAGCCGATGTTTTCCAGCGCGCCGGTCATGTACTTCTGCCGGTAGAGATAGTAGGGGGCGTAGCCCGCCTGCCACAGCCGGGGCCAGGCGTAGTCCAGCATGGCGCGGGTCTCCTCCCCGGTGGGGAGGCCCTGCTGCTCCATTTTCAACCGGGAGCCTTTTTTCAGGGCCAGGGTGTGGACGGTGATGTTCTCCGGGGCCAGGTCGATGACCTGCTCCAGCGTGCCGCGGAAGCCCTCTGGGGTGTCCTGGGGCAGTCCGGCGATGAGGTCCATGTTCACCGAGGGAAGCCCCGCCTCCCGGACGGTCCGGTAGGCCCGCAGGATGTCCTCGGCGGTGTGGGCGCGGCCCATGGCCCGGAGAACGTGGTCCTCCATGGTCTGGGGGTTCACCGACACCCGGCCTACGCCGTGTTTGCGCAGGACGGCCATTTTCTCTGCCGTGATGGTGTCGGGCCGCCCGGCCTCCACAGTGAACTCCGTCAGCCGGGACAGGTCGAAAGCCCCCCGCAGGTGGGCCAGCAGCCGGTCCATCTGCTCGGCGGAGAGGGTGGTGGGGGTGCCGCCGCCCATGTAAATAGTGCGGACGTACAGCCCCGCCTCGTCCAGCAGGGCGGCCACCGCGTCGATCTCCCGGTGCAGAGCCTCCAAAAACGGCTCCACCAGCCGCAGGGCCTGCTTCACGTCCGCAGAGACGAAGGAGCAGTAGGCGCAGCGGGTGGGGCAGAAGGGGATGCCCACGTAGAGGGAAAGCTCGTCCGGGCGCAGGCTGTTTTTGGCCCGGAGGCCCGCCTTTGCCGCCTCCAGCGCCAGCTCCGTGCGGCTCTCGGAGACGAAATACTCGTAGTAAAACTGCTCTCTGGTCTGCTGCTCGGTCAGACCGGATTCCAGGGCGCGGCTGGCCAGCTTCGCCGGGCGGATGCCCGTCAGCGCCCCCCAGGGGGGCGCTTCGCCCAAAATGGGCAGCGCCGCCCGGTAGAAGGACTGCTTCACCGCCCGCTGGAGCAGCCGGTCCCGCTCCAACTGGCTCGCCCCGGCGGGGACGGTGACGGTGGTCTCGCCGGAGGTCTCCTGTCCCTCCAGCCGGAGACGGGTCTCTGCGGCGGCGGAGTCCCCCTCCACCCGGAGGGCGGATTGGCAGGCATCCCCGCCGGCAGCGAAGCTGCCCCCGTCCGGGTAGACAGGCTTCTGGCCGGGGAACAGCACCATCATGATTTGTTCCACCGCGTAGCGGTATTGATGTCCAGTTAAATAGAGTTCCATAGTATCATTCAAAATGAGAGCGCAGATTCTGGGTGATGCGCTGCTCGAAGTCGTCCAGCGCCTCCAGTTCCTCCTGGGTGAACCCGGCGCAGCGCAGCCCCCTGATCTCCTCCTCGGCGTGGGCGATGTCCTGGAGCAGCGGCTGAGCCTCTTTCATCAGCTCTATCTCTGGGGTGGGGCGCTTTTTGCTCTTGGGCAGAACGCGGAGCATTTCCCGCTTTTCCAACTGCTCCAGCCCCCGCTTGACCTGGTTTTTGGGCAGGCCGGAGAAGTCCACCAGCTCACCCATGGTGACGATCTCCGCGTCGCTGCCCAGGCAGGCCAGCAGTTGCACCTCGGTCAGGGTCATCTGCTGCACCTCGGCGATAGAGGTGAAGTACCGCTCCAGCAGCTTCCGGTAGCGGTACTGCTCCGTCAGCAGCCCCTCCCGTTGGATGGCGGGCAAGTGAACGGTGGGCCGCTCGGTGCCCAGCTTTTTGGTGCCGGGGGCGATAGAGGGAGCCACCAGGCCGTCTTTCGCGGCGGCGATGAGGAAGCGATAGATGCGGGGAGCCTGTTCCTCGTACTCCTCGTCGGTGTAGATGTCCTTGTAAAACTTCTGATAGTCCTGGAACACCTTCAATTTGGTCTGGACAGTGCCGGTCAGGGTGGCGCTCTGGGCCACCAGACTGCCCTTGGTCTTGACGTAGTAGTACACCGGGGCCTGGATCGCCTGGACGGTTTTCACGTGGCGCAAATACTCCAGGTTAAAGAGAAAATCCTCGCACCAGTGGATCTCCACATTCATGCGCAGGCCGGTGCGCCGGAGGATGTCCCCCCGGTAGAGCTTATTCCACAGCACGCCGTAGTAGAAGTCGGCGGGGCTTTCCATCATGTACTCGGCGTACTCCTGGAGGGTGAGGATGGCGTTCTCCTGGATGCTGCCCTTGTGGGCCAGCTTGTCCCCCACCACCCGGTAGAAGTCGGCTACCACCAGGTCGCAGCCGGTGCGCTGGGCGCAGCCCACCATCAGGCGGGTGGCGTCGGGGGTGATCCAGTCGTCGCTGTCCAGAAACTGGATGTACTCCCCCTGAGCGGCGTTGATACCCTGGTTGCGGCTGTCGGAGACGCCGGAGTTGGCCTTGTCGATGAGCCGCACCCGCGGGTCGTCGTCAGCAAAGGCCCGGCACAGGGCGCCGGAGCTGTCGGTGCTGCCGTCGTTGATGAGAATTAACTCCAGGTTTTTGTACTCCTGGTGGAGGACGCTGTCCACACAGCGCTCTAACGTTTTCTCCGCGTTGTAGACGGGGACAATGATGCTTACCAGTGGTTCCATGTTCTTCCTCTCCCTCGTCAAAAAGCATACGGAAGCGCGTTTAGAAAATATGCGCGTTCCGCATGGCGTACATCAAATAGGGGTTTTCCTGCCTCTCCACGGAAAGAAGGCTGGCCCCCTCGTGGCCGGGATAGACCTTGTAATCGCCCTCCAACTGCCCCAGCCGTTTCAGGGAGGACATCATGTCCGCCGTGGAGCTGGTCTCGAAGTCGGTGCGGCCACAGGCCCCGGCGAAGAGGGTGTCCCCGGTGAAGAGACAGTCCTCCACCATCAGGCAGACCCCGCCCTGGGTGTGGCCGGGAGTGGACAGCACCCGGATGGTGTGGCCTCCCAACGTCACGGTGTCTCCCTCGTCGTAGAAGCGGATGCCCTCCACGCCCTCCAGCGACACCGGACGGGAAAAGCTGGCCGGTGCCACGGGGTAGTCGGCGGGATGGATATACACCGGGATGTCCCGGTCGGGATGCGCCGCTTTCAGCGCGGAGAGAGCGGCCTTGACGCCGCCAATGTGGTCAAAATGGCCGTGGGTCAGCAGGATCATCTTCACCTGATACCCCGTCTCGCTGGCCCAGCGGACCACCCGCGCGCCGCTGTCCCCCGGATCGATGAGAGCGGCGTCCTTTGTGGCCTCGTCGCCCAGGATATAACAGTTGGTCTCCACCGGCCCAACGACCAGCCCCTTTACAAACATGGCATAAAACCCCTTTGTTTTTGTTCAAATTTGTAGTTTTTTGTTATCTTTTTGATTCTGCCAACTCGATGATTTCAGCGGAAACCCCTCCACAATGCTTCGCATGGTCCCCCTCCCCTTTCAGGGGAGGCGAGGGGGATAGTGCTTGCTGTCTCGTCAATATTTTTGTCCCGCATAGCACAAGTTTTTCACCGAGAACAGCGATTCGGCAACTGACCACCCCTCTTGCCGCCCCTGAAAGGGGAGGTGGCGCGGCGCAAGCCGCGACGGAGGGGTTTTCCGCTAATCACAAATCATACAACAGAGTGACCGGCCCGTCGTTGACGCTGGTCACCTGCATGGACGCGCCGAACTCCCCGTGTTCCACAACGAACCCCTGCTCCCGACAGCACTCCATAAAGTACTCGTAGAGGGGGATGGCCTGCTGGGGCTTTGCGGCATGGGAGAACCCCGGACGGCGGGATTTCAAATCGGCGTAGAGGGTGAACTGACTGACCACTAGCAGACTGCCGCCCACGGCGGCCAGGTCCAGGTTCATTTTGCCCTGCTCGTCCTTAAATACCCGCAGACGGCAGATTTTCTCCGCCAGGCGGCGGGCGGTGTCCTCGGTGTCCTCCGGGCCGACGCCCAGCAGCACCAGATAGCCCCGCCCGATCTGGCCCACCACCGCCCCGTCGATGGCGACGGAGGCGGAGGAGACCCGTGTGACAACTGCTCGCATAATGGTTTGGCTCCTTTGTTGTTTGGTGTCGCTTAAAATGGCTTTTCATTTCGCTCATCCGTGTACCAGAAACCCCTCCGCCGTCAAGCGGCACTTCCGGGGCTTTGCCCCTCCCTGCCCTTTCAGGGGAGGCAAGAGGGGTGGTCAGTTGTCGAATGATGGTTCTTCATGGAAAACTTGTGCTATGCGGGGCAAAATTGTTGGCAAAGCGACAAACACTGTCCACCAGCCACTCGTTCAGCACCGCTAAGCTAACAGCTAACGGCTAATAGCTAAATCATCAATTCTTCCCTCTTGTCACGGACATCACACCGGAAATGCCGTTGATCTTGCGCATGACCGCGTCCAGCTCGTAGCAGTCCCGGACGCACATCTGAACGTAGACGTTGGCGTAGCCGTCAGGGGTGCCCTTGGCGTTAATGGCCTCGGTGCGGACTTTTGCGGCGGAGAGGGCTGCGGCGATATCCAAAAACAGGTTGGGCCGGTCTTTGGCGTAGACCGCCAGACTGGTCTCGTACTCCTTCTGCTCCGATGCGGCCCAGCCCACCTCGATCCAGCGGCCCCGCTCCTCCGGCTTGCGCCGTTTGGGGTCCGCGTTGGGGCAGTCCGCCCGGTGGACGGAGACGCCATAGCCCTTGGTGATAAAGCCCACGATGTTGTCTCCCGGCACAGGCAGACAGCACTTGGCGAACTTCACCAGGCAGTTGTCCACACCCTCTACCACGACGCCGCTCTTGGAGACGGTGCGCTTGCGCCCCTGTTCCACAGGAGGCGGCGGCAGAGTAGACTGGACGTGGATGGTCTGGGCCTCCTCGGTCAGTTGCGGCTCAGCCAGAGCCGCCTGGTCCTTGCGCTCCTTGACGATGGCGGACATTTCGCCCTTGATGCGGTTCACCGCCTTGATGGCGGTCAGGCCGCCGTAGCCGATGGCGGCGTACATATCCTCCAGGGAGCCGAACTGCACCTTTTTCAGGATGCGGGGCAGCACGTCCTCGGTGGAAATTTCCGCGATGGTGTAGCCGTTGCGCTTCATCTCCGCCTCGAAGGAGGCGCGGCCATTGACGATGTTCTCACTGCGGCGCTCCCGTTTGAACCACTGGCGGATCTTGTTGCGGGCCTCGTTGCTCTTGCACAGCTTCATCCAGTCCCGACTGGGGCCTTTGGCGGCCTTGGAGGTCTGGATCTCCACAATGTCACCGTTCTGGAGCTGGGTCTCGTAGGGCACCAGCCGCCCGTTGACCTTGGCGCCGATCATGTGGTTGCCAATGGCGGAGTGGATGGAATAGGCAAAGTCGATGGGGGTAGACCCGGCGGGCAAACCCTTGACCTCACCCTTGGGGGTAAAGACGAACACCTCGTCGGAGAACAGGTCCACCTTGAGGCTCTTGACGAACTCCTCCGCGTCGGTGTCCTGCTGGCTCTCCAGCAGCTTGCGCACCCACTCGTAGGTCTCCTCCTCGCCATTGGCGCCGTTGATGCCCTGCTTGTACTTCCAGTGGGCGGCAATGCCGTACTCTGCCGTCTCGTGCATGTCCCAGGTGCGGATCTGCACTTCGAAGGGGATGCCCTCCCGCCCGATGACCGTGGTGTGAAGAGACTGGTACATATTGGGCTTCGGGGTGGAGATGTAGTCCTTAAACCGGCCTGGCACCGGCTTGAACATGTCGTGGACGTGGCCCAGGGCGTTGTAGCAGTCGGGGATGGTGTCCACGATGATGCGCAGGGCGTACAGGTCGAAAATCTCGTCCAGCGTCCGGTGCTGGGCGTACATCTTCCGGTAAATGGAATAGATGTGCTTGGCCCGGCTGGTGATGGTACACTCGATATGCTCCCGGTCCATCCGCTCCTTGATGCGGTTCTGGGTGGAGGTCAGGAACTCCTGGTGGCGGCTGAACCGCTGGTTCAGTTGGGTCTCGATGTCGTTGTAGGCCACCGGGTCCAGGTACTTGATGGACAGGTCCTCCAGCTCGTACTTGATTTTGGACATGCCCAACCGGTGGGCGATGGGGGCGTAGATCTCCATCGTCTCCAGGGATTTTTCCCGCTGCTTTTTGGGGGTCTGGTACTGCATGGTCCGCATATTGTGCAGACGGTCACACAGCTTCACCAGCACCACCCGGATGTCCTTGCTCATGGCCATGAGCATTTTTCGCAGGTTCTCCATCTGCTTTTCGGCCAGAGTCAACTGGATGCGGGTCAACTTGGTGACTCCCTCCACCAGGTCGGCCACAGAGTCCCCGAAGAGCTGGGCGATCTCCTCGTGGGTGGCGTCGGTGTCCTCGATGCAGTCGTGGAGCAGCGCCGCCAGCAGCGATTCGGTGTCCAGTTTCAGGTCGGCCACGATGTCCGCCACCGCCAAGGGGTGGGTGATGTAGGGGGTGCCGTCCCGCCGCATTTGCTTGGAGTGTTTTTCGTCCGCGTACTGGAAGGCGGAATAGAGCAGCTTGGTGTCCAAATTGGGGTTGTATTCCAGCACCTTTTCCTCTAATGCGTGATAGCGTTCCAAAATGGGGTCCATAAACCATCCTCCCTTCTCGTTTCTTTCTCTCTCTGTTTCTCTATTTAAGAATGATTTTTCGGTTCTCTCTTTGAATTGGCCTGGTCAGTAATTCCAGCGGAACCCCTCCGTCGCGGCTTACGCCGCGCCACCTCCCCTTTCAGGGCAGGGAGCGCAGCGGAAGTGCCGCTTGACGGCGGAGGCGCGAGGTGTGGTCAGTTGCGGAATGGTACTTCGTTAAGGGTAAAGTTCTTCTATTGATTAAATTACATTCCAAATTTTTTCTGCTTTAAGCAAATGAGCAAAACCAAACGACAAGCACTATCCCCCTCGCCTCCCCTGAAAGGGGAGGAGGGCCGCCGCCTTTAGGCGGTGGCGCAGGGAGGGGCAAAGCCCCGGAAGTGCCGCTTGACGGCGGAGGGGTTTGTTCCGTCACTTTTTCCCGCTTTCCTCCGTCTCGTCCCCCTCCATCTGCCGCAGCAGCTTTTGCAGCACGGCGGAGGCGTTCAGGTCCACCTTGCCCTCCTGCTGGCGCAGACAGACCTGCACCTGCCGGGAGGACCACCGCAGGTCGATGAGTCCCCGCTCCTGGAACACCTCCAGGCAGACCAGGGTGGTGGAGCAGGGCTGGCTCCATCCGGCGGCGGCGGAGACGTGCCGGGCCAGGTCCATTGGGTTTTCGCTGAGGGTGGACGGCCCGCCAGGACGGGCGATGTACCGCCAGACGGCCACGAAGTTCTGCCGCTGGGGGACCAGCCGCACCAGTTCCTTCCGGAGCAGCGGCTCTCCCGCCTGGTAGCGCCGGTAGAGCTGTAGATCCCGCTGCATGGGGCTGAGGCTGCGGCGCAGGTCGGTGATGAGCAACTGTACCGTCCGGTTGCCCCGATAGGCGTTGATTTGGGGATAGAATGCCACATCCACCTGGCTGCCGGGCTGTAACCCCGTCTCCTGGAGGGAGCAGGAGAAGAAAATGGCGTCCAGCACCACGCCCTGGCATTCCAGATGGAACCGGGTATGTCGCCCGCCTCCCACGCCGGAACAGTTCAGCACCCAGGCTCCCTCCAGCAGGAAGGTGGGGCGGGGATTCCCCACGCCGAAAGGCTCCAGGGACTGGAGCGCCTCCACCTGGGGGATGGTCAGCTCTCTGGCGTTGGGCAGGGCCACGTCAATGTCAAGCTGCTGGTGGCCGTCCGCAGGGGGCGGCGCGGCGGCGGCGATGGCGGTCATCCTGGCCCGGAACGCGGAGAGGTTCTCCGCTGGGATGGTAAACCCGGCGGCCTGCTCGTGGCCGCCGAAGGTCTCCAGCAGGTCGGCGCACTGCTCCAGGGCCTCAAACAGGCTGAATCCCCCATTGGAGCGGCAGGAGCCTTTGCCCTTGCCGTGTTCCATGCAGATCATCACCACCGGCATCTGGTAGCGCTCCACCAGCCGGGAGGCCACAATGCCCACCACACCCTGGTGCCAGTTCTCCCCGGCCAATATAATGATATGCTCCCGCATGGAGGGGTGTTGCTCCAGCAGAGCGGCGCATTGTTCAAAAATCTCCAGCTCCACCGCCTGCCGCTCCCGGTTCAGTTCGCACAGACGCTGGGCGTCGGCGTGGGCCTGGGCGGGGTCGTCGGTCATCAGCAGGTGGACGGTCAAATCGGGGCAGCCCATCCGCCCGGCGGCGTTCATCCGGGGGGCCAGGGAGTAGCTGATGGAGGTGGCGGTCAGCGTCTTTTCCTCCAGCCCCGTCTCCTGGAGCAGGGCGCGGAGGCCGGGCCGCCGGGTGCGCTGGAGTTGTTCCAGCCCCATGGCGACGATGGCCCGGTTCTCGCCGGTCAGCTCCATCACGTCGGCCACGGTGCCGATGGCGGCAAGGTCGGCGTAAGCCAGGAACATCCTGCGGCGCTGGGCGGGGGGCGTCAGGGCCAGGGCCACCTTCAGGGCCACGCCCACCCCGGCCAGTTGCTTAAAGGGGTAGGGGCAGCCGGGCTGGTGAGGGTTCACCACGGCGCAGGCGTTGGGCAGCTCCGGCTTGCAGGCGTGGTGGTCTGTGACCACTACATCCATGCCCAGCTCCCTGGCGAACTCCGTCTCTTCCAGGTTGGTGATGCCGCAATCCACCGTGACGATGAGGGAGATGCCCTGCTCCCGCAGCTCCAGCAGAGCCTCCCGGTTCAGGGAGTACCCCTCGCTGAGCCGGTTGGGAACGCGGGGCAGCACCTCGCCTCCCATGGCCCGCAGGTGGCTGGTCAGCAGGCAGGTGGCGGTGATGCCGTCTACGTCGTAGTCACCGTAGACGCAGATGCGCTCTCCGTCCCGGACAGCCCGGCGGATGCGCTCCACCGCAGCCTCCATGCCCCGCATTTTCATGGGGTCGTGGAGCAGCTCCGGCCCGCAAGCCAAGGCAGCCCTGGCCTCCTGTGCGGTGCGGCACCCTCTGGCGGCCAGCACACGGGCCGTCAGCGAGGGGATTCCCGCCTGTTCGAACTCCGCGGCCCTATCCTGGCCGGGCCGCGTATGCCAATGCTTATACTTCATACTTTGCGCCTCATGTCCGAATCCCCAGCGTACCTCCCACGCCGGGGCAATGAGAAAAGGGTATATTTTGTATAGTATAGCAAATCAGTTCCCATTTTACAATGGGTTTGGCCCGGTTTTAGCGAAAAAAAAGAAGGCAAAGCCTTCTTTTTCGCAATTAGCAATTAGCAGTTAGCAATGTGCAATTTTGTGGGAAACCATCTGTCTGCGGTCAAACGGCCCAAATTGGTATCCTGCGGAAGATGCGAAATCAGATTTTGCGGCGTTCCCCCACAGCGGACACGCCTGCAAATCCGGCCATTGCTCATTGCTCATTGCACATTGCAAATTGAAAAAAAGACCCCGCAGCAGCCGTGTGATCCCGCTTAAACCTGCACCAAATGGGCAGGTGGGTCGCGGCCCCATGACTTTACTGCTACCAGCTTCCAGCTTTTGGCCGGGAGGTCTGCAAACCATCACGGGAATCCTGCGTCCCTTTTGTGAAATGTGGGTTTAAATGAGGGATCATCACGCACCCCGCAGGGTCTGATTGGTGATGTTGGATTGTTGTGTATTACTCTTCCTCTTCATCGTCGTCAAAGAAGTTATCCACGTAATACTGATAAACCTCCTCGATCTCCTCGTCGGAGTCCAGCGTGGTCAGCAGTTCTTCGCCGTTTTCGACGATGACGCGCATAAGGATGAGGCCGTAGTCCTCCTCCTCGTCCATAAAGTCCGGTTCCTCGCCGTCTGGCACCGTGGGGAGGAAGGCAATATAGCACTGGCCGTTGTATTCAAAGGTATCGAGATATTCCAGCGTGACCTCTTCCCCGTCCTCGCTGGTCAGGGAGTAGAAGGTGGGGCCAAAATTTTCTTCCATCTCGTTGGCGTCGTTCTTAGGCATGTCGCTCATCGGGTTCACCAGCCTTTCCACCAGTATTGTAACCGAAAGTCAGGCAAATTGCAAGAGCAATTTCATGGCAGATGGTGGCAGCTCTTTTCTTCCCGGCCTTTCTATCTTTTTCGTTGCGTGGCAATTCTTTCTATGATATAATACAAAAGAATGACAAAAAAGTGATTTTGGGGCGAACTGCGTCCAGGGAGGGAGAAAGCCGTGGTATTTTCCAGCCTGCTGTTTTTATATGCATTTTTTCCGCTGAATATGCTGGCCTACCGCATTGCGCCGGACATCAAGGCCAAAAACTGGGTCATGCTGGTGTTCTCCCTGGTGTTTTACGCCTGGGCGGGGCCGGTGTACGTGCTGCTGCTGGTGGGTATGACCTACGCGGACTACATCGCCGCCCTGTGGATCGACGCGGCCAAGCGAAAAAGCACCCGCAAAAAAATGCTTTTCCGGGGCTGCGCCATCAACCTGGGGCTGCTGTGCATTTTCAAATACCTGACGTTTATCCTGCAAAACTTCCATAACTGGTGGGGGTTCCCCTGGGTGCCTCAGATCGCCCTCCCCATCGGCATCTCCTTCTACACCTTCCAGCTCATCAGCTACATGGTAGACGTATACCGGGAGCAGGTCCCGGCGCAGAAGGACTTCAAGGTACTGCTGCTCTATGTCTCCCTGTTCCACCAGTGCATCGCCGGCCCCATCGTCCGGTATGAGACCATCGAGCAGGAGCTGACCGGCCGCAAGTTCCGCCGGTCGGACATGGCGGGCGGCATCCGCCGCTTCACCGTGGGTCTGGCGAAAAAGGCGCTGCTGTCCAACTACTGCGGCTCGCTGGCGGACACCTTTCTGGTCTCCACCTCCGCCGAGGGCCAGTTGGCCACCATCACCGCCCGGCCTGCCCTGTCCATCTGGCTGGGGGTGCTGTGCTACACCCTGCAAATCTATCTGGACTTCTCCGCTTATTCCGACATGGCCATCGGCATGGGCCAGATGATCGGCTTCCATTACGACGAAAACTTCAATTATCCCTACTGCGCCCGCTCCATCCGGGACTTCTGGCGGCGGTGGCATATCTCCCTCAGTTCCTTCTTCCGGGATTACGTCTACATCCCCCTGGGGGGCAGCCGCCGGAGCGTTCCGCGGGTCATTTTCAACCTGCTGGTGGTCTGGGCGCTGACCGGCCTGTGGCACGGGGCCAGTTGGAACTATGTGTTCTGGGGGCTGTACTACTTCGTGTTCCTGGTGCTGGAGCGGTACGTCCTCCGGGGGCTGCCGGAGAAAATGCCCCACTGGTTGAACCGGGTGTACGTGCTGGGCATCGTAGGCGTGGGCTGGCTGCTGTTCCGCTGTGAGGACATCAACGTCTTTTGGGCGGCGCTGCGGGGCCTCGTCGGGCTGAACGGCAACGGCTTTACCAACTACGAGACCAACCTGACCCTTCGCAGCAACCTGTTCTTCCTTATCGTGGCGGCAGTGGGCTGCACGCCCTTTGTGGTGAACCAGGGCAAAAAGCTGGCGGCCCGTGCGGAGCAGAAAAAGGGCTGGATGTGGCTGTACCAGTGCATCCAGATGCTCTCTCCCATCCTGCTGACCCTGCTCTCCACCGCCGCCCTGGTGGGCGACAGCTACAACCCCTTCCTGTACTTCCGCTTCTGACCGAAAGGAGGCGCGGCAGATGAAACAAAACAAACGCAAAAATCGGCTCCGCCTGCCCATGCCGGCCTTCGTCCGAAAGCTGGAGGACAAGGTGCTGGACTTTCTGGACTGGATCGCCCCGGTGGTGGACTGGGTGGGGGACCAGGCGGAGCGCTACAAGGCCGCCTCCGACGCAGTTCCGCCTCCCAGCAAGCACTGGGTCCGTCGGCGCAAAGTCAGCGCTGAGCGGCTGACCGTCACCCTGTTTCTGCTGTTCCTGACGGTGATGACGGTGCTGGCCCTGTACCTGCCCATCCGGCCCACCTGGTCAAACCTGGAGAACCGCACCCTGACGGAGTTCCCTACCCCCACGGTGGTGCGGGTGCTGAACGGGTCGTTCTTTGACGACATCAACACCTGGTTTGCCGACACCTTCCCCCTGCGGGAGCGGTTTTTGGCCGCCCAAAACACGATGGAGTCCTTCTATGGTCTCCAAAGCCACAAGGTAGTGGGCGACGTGACCGAGGGGGACGAGATCCCCGAAACGGCTAAGACCGATGACGATACCTCCCAGAGCAGCGACACAGAGGCGGAAAACGTGGAACCTGCCGCCGACGCCTCTGCCGCAGCGGAGGAGATGGAGACGGCGGACGCCTCCTCCAGCGCAGCGGTGGAGCAGCCGGAGGAAGAAGAACCGGCGGAGGAGAACAGCGATGAGGACGACGACATCACCGCCGATGAAGTGCAGACCCTGGGAGCGCTGCTGGTCATCAGGGACGCCGCCTATGAGTATTACAACTTCGTCCAGGATACAGCGGACGACTACATCGACCTGGTCAACCGGGCGGCGGAGCTGTTGGAGGGGCAGTCCACCGTCTACGACCTGGTGGTCCCCAACAGCATGGACATCTGCGTTTCGGAGAAAATTCGCAAGAGCATCAACACCTCTGACCAGCAGGCCGCGCTGAACTACCTCTACTCCAGCATGTCCAGCCAGGTACAGACCGTCAACGTCTATGACCTGCTCAGTGAGCACCAGGCGGAGGGCGAGTACCTCTACTTCCGCACCGACCACCACTGGACGGCGCTGGGCGCCTACTACGCCTACACCGCCTTCGCGGAGGCGGCGGGGAAGGAGGCCGCCGCCTTGGAGGATTACCAGGCGTACACCTTCGAGGGCTTCACCGGCAGCTTCTACCGGGAGACGGAATCCGCCGCCATGCTCTCCAACCCGGATACCGTTTACGCCTACGGACCCACCTCCACCAACACCGGCCTCATCACCCAGGGCGACGGCAGCCAGCTCTCCCACACTTTGATCGGCGACGGGGATTCCCTCTCCGCCGTGGACAAATACCTGACCTTCCTCGGCGGCGACCACCCCCTCACCGTCATCGAGAACCCGGACATCACCGACGGCAGCGCCGTCATGATTATCAAGGAATCCTACGGCAACTGCTTCGCTCCCTTCCTGGTGGAGAACTACCAATATGTCTACGTGGTGGATTACCGGTACATCGCCGACGTGGACAGCCGGACGCTGCCGGAGCTGGCAGAGGACTACGACGTGGACGACGTGATTTTTGTCCACAGCATCAGTGCCACCCGTGACAGCTCTTCCGTCAAGAAGATGGCCTCCTTTGTGGGGTAAACGGCAACGAGGACCTTGCTGCCCCGTGCCTCCGGCAAATGGTTTCTCAGGGACCTAAAAAGTCTGCCCCGCGCAAAGCTGGGGCAGACTTCTGCGTCAATTGTTCAGCGGCGTGATTTCCCGTACCGTCAGCACCCCATCCGCCACGGTGAAGCGCACGTTCAGCCCGGCGAAGCCCAGCCCGTAAACCCGCTCCGGGTCCCGCTGGTAGGAGGGGCGAGGGTCCAGGGCCAACACGCCGGTCAGCGCCGCCCGGCGCTCCGGCGGTACCTGCTCCAGCAGGGCTTGGGGAAACACCACCTCCAGCTCCTGGGGGCGCTGGTTGCCGGTGAAGCCCCCCACTGCGTCCGGGTGGCTGTCGGCGTAGGGGAGATAGGGCTTGATGTCGAAAATAGGGGTGCCGTCCATCAGGTCGGCCCCCGCCACGTGCAGCACCGGCCCCAGGGTCGGGTCCAACTCCACCCGCTCCAGCCGGACGCAGGACAGGCCGATGGCGTTGGGCCGGTAGGGGGAACGGGTGGCGAACACCCCCATCCGGGCGTTGCCCCCCAGCCGGGGCGGCCGCACCGTGGGGGACCAGTCCTCCCGAACGGCCTGGGAGAACTGCCAAATCAGCCAGATGTGGGAGAACCCCTCCAGCCCCCGCACCGCCTCAGCCACCCGGTACTCTGGCTCAAAGACGACGGTGGCCTGTAGCTCCTCCACCAGGCCGCTCTGCCGGGGGACGCCAAACTTGCTGGCGAAGTCCGTGTGGATGCGGGCGATGATTTTCAGTTCCGCGGTTTCCATCAGTAATCCACCTTCACGAGACACAGACCCTCCGGCGGGGCAGTGGGACCTGCCAGCCGCCGGTCTCGGGCCTCCAAAATGTCCGCCATCTGCTCCGGGGCCATGCGGCCATAGCCCACCTCCAGCAGCGTCCCCACCAAAATCCGCACCATGTTCTGCAAAAAGCCGGTGCCGTGGACGTTGAAGTAGAGGTAGCCCCCCTTGCGGACGATTTCAATGGTATCCACCGTGCGAACGGTGGATTTTTTCATCTTGGGGTTGCCGCAGAAGCTGCGGAAGTCGTGTTCCCCCTGGAGAATGGCCGCCGCCTTGCGCATGGCCTCCACGTCGGGAGCGGCGTCCAGCCGGGTCACATAGCGCCGGTTGAACACCGGTTTCACCGGCCCGTCGAAGCAGGTGTAGCAGTAGGTCTTGCCCACCGCCTTGTAACGGGCGTGGAACCGGGGGGCGGCCTCCCGCACCTCCTTCACGGCGATGTCGTCGGGGAGATAGCGGTTCAGGTAATCCCGGATCTCCTCCGGGGCGCGCTCCGTCTCCGCCTGGAAGCTGGCCACCATCCCTTTGGCGTGAACGCCCGCGTCAGTGCGCCCCGCGCCGATGACCTCCACGGTTGCGCCGCACATCCGCTCTAAAACGGCCTCCAGCTTGCCCTGAATGGTGTCCCGTCCCGGCTGATGCTCCCATCCGTAGTAGCGGGTGCCGTCATACATCAGGGTCATTTTGTAATTTTTCACGTTCTATCTCCCCTTTGCAGCGGGTTTTCTTTTGCCGGAAGTATAGCACAAAAGCCTCCGCCGGGCAAGTACCGCACCTCACACCACAAACCGCAGACCCGTGGTCAGGGCGTGCAGCCGCGCTCCCAGTCCCTGCCGCAGCAGCTCCAGCCCCGGCCCGCCGGTGCAGTGGCCGGTGTAGATGAGCTGCACATTTTCCCGGAGGAACGCGCCGCACAGCTCCTCCATTTCCGCCGGGGACAGGGTGCATATCTCCCGACCAGCCTTTTTGCCTTTCAGGTGCAGACCGCCGATGTAGGCGTACACCGGCTTGCCCAGGGCCTCTCTTGCCTCCCGCAAAATGTTGGCCGCGCCACCGTGGGAGCAACTGTTGAAGAGGACAAGGCCCCGCGCCGTGTCTAAAACAAGGCTCTGTTCGTGGGAGAAGTCATCGGGCAGCAGTTCCCCGCCCGTCTGCCGGTACAGTTTGCTTTTTGCGCCGATTTGGGCCAGATTTGCCGTGCTGTGGGGCGCCAGATACACGCCGGGGAGGATTTCAGTCGTGTCCTCCACCAGCAGGAACCGTTCCCGCTGCTCCGCCACCGCCGGGGGAACGCCGATGTCATGGACCCTGCCGCCGCTGCCGGAGAGGCGCGGCTCGAACGCCGACTTTTGGGCGTAGATTCGCGCCGCCGGGTCCCGGCGCAGCAGCGCTTCGAAGCCTCCGGCGTGGTCGTAGTGGCCGTGAGACAGCACACAGGCGTCCAGCCCGGTGAGGGACAGACCCATGGCGTCGGCGTTTTCCAGAAACGCGCCGGTTTGCCCCGCGTCCAGCAGGATACGCCGTCCCTGCCACTCCACAAGGAGGCTCAGGCCGTGTTCGCAGCGCAGCGCGCTGTCTGTGGTGTTCTCTACCAGTACCGTCACGGTGACAAGGTCGGGGATGGGGGTGTTGTGCATGAGGGCACCGCCTTTCTGTTTTTGGTTGTTGTTTTGAATCAGGCTCAGTTCTACGAGCTGCCTTCCGCAACCGACCAGCCCCTCTTGCCTCCCCTGAAAGGGGAGGTGGCACGGCGTAAGCCGTGACGGAGGG
>JAJPXR010000061.1 GCA_021205375.1 Clostridiales bacterium
ATGATATACTACTAAAATTTTATACGCTTTTTGGGGCACTTTACCGTCCCAGCCTCGATTTTTAGGATCCTTGAAAGCCCAAAGGTTAAATGCTTCTATAGTATTCTTTTTCTCTTCCTTATCTTCCATACAAAATTCAAAGAAGTTTATCACACCATCAATAACTGCGGGGCTTTCGACTGTTACAAATTGAAAGATTTCCATATGCTCACGATAAACTCTTTTAATTTCATCAATATCCTGCCTCGATAATGTAGTTGCAAATCCATCGGCAGATGACAGCTTTTGAGGTGGCAAATATCTAAAGCCGTCCATCCGCAAACAGCGGACGTTATTCTGTTCACAATCAACAACATCAACTTGTGTTAGCGTTTCTCCCCACGCATCTTGCAGCTGATAGCGAAATATTCTTGTTCCTTCCATATTTATTCTTTTCCCTCAGATTCGGCACTTGATCCCCGTTTCTCCCGCCTCAGCATCGCCTCGGCAAAATCCCGGTAGGTGTACCCGTCTCCCTCGTGGGCGGTCTCCACCTGATGGAAAAAGCAGTTGGGGATCTCCCCCTGTTTCAGATTTTTGCTGACACAGGGGGCGCAGCCCTTGTCGTGGTTGGTGGGGTGCAGCGGACACGTCAGGTCGCCGCAGGTGCAGAATTTGGACAGGTTGTTCACGGTTCGGCCCTCCTCACCGCACAAAATTCGTCTTTTTCGGCTCCTCCTTCTCCGGCAGGCCGTAGGCTTCCTTGCCCAGGGCGATGCTCTTCATCAGGAAGGTCATGTTACGGGCCAGCGTGCGCATGGTCTGCAAGCCTTCCTCGTCCTGAACCGCCTCGCCGGGGAGCAGGCCGTGGACGCTGTTCCAGTAGTGGCTGGAAGCCACCGGCATCCCGTTGATGGTGAAATACTTGTTCAGCTCGTCAAAGGTGGCGCTTGCGCCGCCCCGCCGGGCCACGGCGACGCTGGCCCCCACCTTCATCCGCTTGTCGAAGAGGGTGCTGTAAAACAGCCGGTCCAGCAGCGAGATCAGCGACCCGTTGGCGGAGGCGAAGTAGACCGGGCTGGCCACCACCAGGCCGTCGCAAGCCTCCAACTTGGGGGCCAGCTCGTTGACCAGGTCGTCAAAGACGCAGTGTCCCTCCCGCTTGCAGTAGTTGCAGGCGGTGCAGCCCCGGATGTCCTTGCCGCCCACCTGGACGGTCTCGGTCTCCACGCCTTCCTCCGCGAACACTTTTTCCAGCTCCGCCACCGCGAGGGAGGTGTTGCCGTCCTTTCGGGGGCTGCCGTTTAAAATCAGTACGTACATGGGAATTTTCCTTTCTTTTACCATAAATACAAATCTGATTATCCCTTTTACTCAGCCATTTGCTCGAAACCCCTCCGTCGCAGCTTGCGCCGCGACACCTCCCCTTTCAGGGGAGGCAAGAGGGGTGGTCGGTTGCAGAATGATAGTTCTCCGTGGAAAACCGGTACTTTGCTCGGCAAAATCGCTGACAGAGCAGCAAGCACTATCCCGACTAACAGCTAATGGCTAACAGCTAATAGCTAATAATTGCTAATTGCTAATTGCCACGGCTTTCAGCGCCTCCCCGGTGGTCTGCACCTGCACCGTTCCGGCGGTGAGGTCCAGCACCCGCCGGGCGAATTGCTCCGCGTTTTCCTCCGGGAGCAGGGCGGAGATAGTCACATCTGCGCCGTACTCCGTGTCGGTGACGATGCCCTTCCAGGCGGAGATCTCCTGGCTCAGCCGGGCAAAGAGGTTGTACCCGCAGGGGATGGACACCTCCACCCACCGGCGCACCACGGAGATTCCGGCGGCATCCAGCGCGTCTTTCGCGCTCTTGGTGTAGGCCCGGCAGAGACCCCCCGCCCCCAGCAAAATACCGCCGAAGTAGCGGGTCACCACACAGACCACGTCGGTGACTTCCTCCTTCAGAAACACGTTGAGCATGGGCTGTCCGGCGGTGCCCTGGGGTTCCCCGTCGTCGCTGTAGCGCATCACACCGTCCCGCAGCACATAGCACCAGCAGTTGTGCCGGGCGTCGTGGTACTGCTTTTTCATCGCGTCGATGAAGGCGCGGGCCTCCTCCTCGCTCTCCACATGGCGCACCTTGCCCAGGAACCGGGAGCGCTTTTCCACATATTCCGCGTCCCCCGGCCCGGTGGGGATGTAATATTCTGTCATACGCTGCTCCTTTCCTATGGTCACGTCACATTTTGGGGTACTTCGTCCTCCGGCGGCAAAAACTGCCGCACCTGGCCCAGCGTTTTGGGGGTGCAGACGGCGGTGACCTGAATCACGTCGGTGTACTCCACGTTCTCCACCTTGGCTTCCCGGTAGAGCCGGTCCAGCACACCGCCCTGGTCGTAGGGGATGCGCAGTTGCACCCGCTTCGCGCCGCTGTCCAGCCGTCTGCCGATGGCGGCGATCAGCTCGTCCAGCCCCTCCCCGGTTTTGGCGGAGATACAGACGACGTCCTCCCCGTGGGGGCGGATTTCCGGGCTGTATCGGTCACATTTGTTGAACACCCGGATGCAGGGGGTCTGCTCCGCCCCCAGCTCCCGGATGAGCTTGTCCACCACCTGGGCCTGGGTGCGCCACTCCTCGTTGCTGCTGTCGATGACGTGGAGCAGCAGGTCGGCGTATTTCAGCTCCTCCAGCGTGGCCTTGAACGCCTCCACCAGATGGTGGGGCAGCTTGCGGATGAAGCCCACCGTGTCGGA
>JAJPXR010000250.1 GCA_021205375.1 Clostridiales bacterium
GGTTGATGGACTGGGCGATGGTCTCCCGCACGGCGGGCGCGCCGGGGGCGCTGGGGTTGCGGTGTAGCGGCACGGGGTGCGAGGTCTTGCACTGGTCTAGGATGGTCGCTGTGACCTTGGGTGGGGCGGGGACGCTGGGGTTGCCCAGGGAGAAATCAAAGACGTTTTCCCGGCCCACGATGGCGGCCCGCTGGTTGCCGTACTCGAACAGCTCCCGGATGACGGAGCGGGCGGTGCCCAGGCCGATCATTTTTTCGTTTAACATGGCGTATGTCCTCCTCAATGCGCGGCGAGGCGCAGTTTTTCGCTGAGAATAAGTATAGCACGTCGGAGGGGGAAAGGAAAGGGCGAATCAGGGGAAATCATCCTGTTTTAAGAGGGCGGCCCAATCCCGTCTGCTGTGCAGAAAGCGGAGAATGTAGACGGTTTGGGTGGACTCAGAAACGGTGTAAAACGCAAGGTAGTGGTTGACCGTCAGAAAGCGAACGCCCCACGAGGCAAGGACCGGGTCATCCACCAACCCGTAGCGCATGGGAAAGGCGGCGAGGGAGGCTATTTCCTCCCTCGCCTGCACAAGCAGGGCGTGGGCGGCAGCGGGGTTCAGAAGCGTGAAGCGGATATAGTTGGCGGCGCCGTCCATGTCTCGTTCCGCCTGCCCGGTGATGAGGACGTTGTACTTCATACGCGGTACTTTTCTGTAAGCTCATCCATCGCCTCATGAAAGGGGCGTGTGCGCCCTGCGGCCACGTCGTCCATCCCCTCCTGGAGCAGACCATACAGCTCCAGCCGTCCGGTAAGTCGTTCATAGGTTTCGATGCTCATGACCGCCAGGTCACCCCGGCCGTTTTTGGTGATGAACACCGGCTCCCGGTTGGCGTGGCAAAAGGTCGAAATTTCGTTGTAATTGTTGCGCAAATCAGTGCTGGACTTGATGGTGGGCATAACAGCGCCTCCTTTGCTTATTGCTACAGAAATAATATCATAATTTCTGTAGTAAGTCAAGCGCGCCGCAGCCTCCCGAACACAAAAAAACCGCCCGCGCCCCAGAGACGCAGGCGGTTTGATTATGCTTATGATTCCATCAGCGGAGCGATGGGCGATAGAACGCCTCAGCAGACGGGCACGGTCCAGCCCTTGGTGTCCTCGATCTTGCCCCACTGGATGCCGGTCAGGGTGTCGTAGAGCTTCTGGGTCAGGGGGCCAATCTTGCCGTCGGAGATATAGGCCACCTCGTCCTTCCAGCGCAGCTCCTTGACAGGGGAGACCACGGCGGCGGTGCCGGTGCCAAAGACCTCTTCCAGCTTGCCCTCACGGGCAGCCTTCATCACGTCGGCGATGGGCAGCTTGCCCTCGATGACCTCATAGCCCCAATCCTTGCACAGCTCGATGCAGCTACGGCGGGTGACGCCAGGGAGAACGGTGCCCACGCAGGCGGCGGTGTAAATCTTGCCGGAGATCTTGAACATGATGTTCATGGAGCCGACTTCCTCGACGTATTTCTTCTCAACGCCGTCCAGCCACAGCACCTGGGCGAAGCCCTGCTCCTCGGCCATCTCGCCGGCCTTGATGGAGGCGGCGTAGTTGCCGCCGCACTTGGTAAAGCCGGTCAGGCCGGGCGCGGCGCGGATGAACTCGTCCTCCACGTAGATGCGGACGGGGTCGATGCCTTCGGCATAGTAAGCGCCGGAGGGGGAGCAAATGATGGCGAAGGTGTAGTGCTTGGAGGCGTGGACGCCCAGGCCCACGTCGGTGGCGAAGATATAGGGGCGGATATAGAGGGAAGCGCCGTCCGTATGGGGGACCCAATCCTTCTCCACTTCCACCAGCTCCTTGACCGCCTGGATATAGTCCTCGGTGGGGATGCGGGGGATGCAAAGCCGGTCGGCGGAGTCGTTCATCCGCTGGGCGTTGCAATCCGGGCGGAAGAGCTGGATTTTGCCCTCGGCGGTGCGGTAGGCCTTCATGCCCTCAAAAATCTCCTGAGCGTAGTGGAAAACCACACAGGCCGGGTCCAGCACGAAGGGCTGGTAGGGGATGATGCGGGGGTCATGCCAGCCCTGGCCCTCGGTGTAGTCCATCACAAACATATGATCGGAAAAGATTTTGCCGAAGCCCAGCTTGCTCTCGTCGGCGGGTTTGGCCTTCGGGGTCTTGGTCAGTTCGACTTTGATGTTCAACATAGGATTCCCTCCCAAAAAAGATTCTCATTCAGCGTCTGTCAAAAATCGCTTCACAATTATTATAGCAACCTGATTCCCTAACTGCAAGGGGCAAAGGGGAACAAAGGCGGGATTTTTTCGTTTTTCTGCGGGGTGAATGCAACAAATCCTGCAAAAACAGCAGAAAACGGTTGCAGAGATGATGAAACTGTGGCATAATCTAAGCAGGAAGAAAGTGGAAACATTGTTTTTCTGTGCAAAAAGAGATACTGCTGGAACGTTAGCGCAAATGGCAACGCAAAAATCACCAAAGGACAGGCCGCAGCAGAGGGCGAAAAGCGGCGAAAAAAAGAAATTTTTATAAATTTACGTTTTTCCAGTTGTTTTTTCCCTTCGCTTCATTATAATATTCTCTACTGAAAGAGAAATTTTACACAGACGCGACACGCCGCTTGCGGCTTTTGGAAACAGACGGTATAATATAATGTGCAATGTGCAATGAGCAATTTGCAATTATGGTTATCC
>JAJPXR010000229.1 GCA_021205375.1 Clostridiales bacterium
TTTTGCGGAGGTAGGCGCTCATGCTGGTGACGCCTACCTCCTCCATTTTTGCCCGGATGCGGGCCTCCTCGGAGAGACTGACGCGGAAGTGCAGCACAACGTCCCGGTTTTCCTTGTCCTGGCCCATTACAACACTTCCTCCTCCCGCTGTTTCTCGCCTTTCTTCGGCGGCGTCACCTGACTGGACTTCTGTTTCAAATCAGCCAGCACAGAGGGGCGTTCTTCACTGCTTTCCCGTTCCTCCTGGGGTGTGGCAGGTTCTGAGAGGTTCAGGGCGGCGTCCAGTTCCGCCAGTCGTGCGGACTTCTCCCGCAGTTCAGCCTCCTGGGGAAAGGGTTTGCCAATCTCCGCCTTGGCCGCCTCACGCTGGTTTTCCAGGTTTGCAAGCTGTTCTTTTGCCGCCTCCAGCCTCCCCTGAATCCCTGCCAGCGCGTTGTCGATGCGGGTCAGGTTGCCTCTGGCGTCGGTGCCGAGGGCCAGCCGGTGGCTCATGGAGCCTTTCAGCGTTAAATCCACCTCCTGACGGAAGGAATCGTAGGACAGTTCCATCTGGAATCCCCGGTAACTGCCCAGCGGCACCGGTTCGGCTCCTTTGCAGTCCCGGCAGGCAGCGAGAATTGCTTCACCCGCAAGCTGTTTTTCGGTAAACCTCCGTCCATTGACCTCCATCCCCACAAATCCCTCTTTGGGGAGCGGGTGCGCTGCCGCAGTCTGAATATCGGCCTCAAAGCCCTGGATATATCCCTGTTGCTTCTCAATTTGCGCCGGGAAGTGCTTCAACAGCCGGTCCTCCAGCCGGTACTGATTGCTCAAAAAGTCAGCCCGAACCACTTTCAACCGGGCCACGTCGATGTCCAGGTCCATCTTTTCCTTGATGCGTTCGTCTCCCGCGCAAAGGGCCTTGACCTCGGCATAAGACAAGACCTGCTCGTCTACATCATCACAGGAACGAACCGGAGATTTGCTGGTCATAATTTGCGAGATGAACTTCTGCTTGTTCTCCAACGTCTGCCAAAGATAGGCATCGAATGTCCCTTCGGTGACGTAATTGAAAATTTGCACTTCCTTATTCCGGTTTCCCTGCCGGATAATTCGTCCATTGCGCTGGGTCATGTCGGCGGGCCGCCAGCCCACGTCCAAGTGATGAACCGCCACAAGGCGGTCCTGGACGTTGGTTCCCGCCCCCATCTTCTGCGTGGAACCCAACAGCACCCGCACCTGACCGGTGCGCACTTTGGAAAACAGCGCTTTCTTTTTCGCTTCAGAATCGGCGTCGTGAATGAAGGCAATTTCCTCATGGGGGACGCCTCTCGCCTCCAACTTCGTGCGAATATCGTCGTAGACGTTAAAACTGCCGTCCCCTTTGGGCGTGGACATATCGCAGAACAAAAGCTGGGTCAGTCGGTTATCCTTGCCCTCCTGCCAGATGCGCAGCACGTTGTTCACGCAGGTGTTGAGCTTGCTGCTGGGGTCGTCTGGCAGCAGCGGGTTCATGAGCCGCTGGTCAAGCCCGATTTTGCGCCCGTCAGACGTGATACAGAGCATATTGTCCTCCGAGGGGTCAACCAGGCGGGCGTGGATTTTCGCCGCCCGTTCTGACAGGGACGCCACCATCTCCTTCTGAATGTCCGAGGGCTTTACCACCACGGTTTCAAAGTGTGCCTCCGGCACCGGCAAATTCAACTGGTCGCTGGTCTTGATGTCCGCCACCTCTTTGAACAGGTTCATTAGTTCCGGGAGATTGAAAAACTTGGCGAACCGGGTTCGCGCCCGGTAGCCGGTTCCTTGCGGGTCCAATTCAATACTTGTTGTCGTCTCCCCAAAGGTGGAGGCCCAGCAATCGAAGTGGGTCAGGCCCTTTTGCTGGAGAGTACCATATTGGAGATACCGCATGACAGTGTACAACTCGGTCATGCTGTTGCTGACCGGGGTGCCGGTGGCAAACACGATGCCCCGCCCGCCAGTCAGTTCGTCCATATAGCGGCATTTCATATACATATCCGAACTTCTCTGCGATTCAGAGGTGGATAATCCGGCCACATTTCGCATTTTCGTGTATAAAAAGAGGTTCTTGTACGCCTGGCTCTCATCCACATACAGCCGGTCTACGCCCAACTGCTCGAAGGTGATAACATCGTCCTTCTTCTCTGTTGCCAGCAGCTTGTCCAGCCGCGCCTCCAGAGAACGCTTTGTCTTTTCCAACTGCTTGATGGTGAAATTCTCGCCCCGCTGGTACTTCGCCGCTGCAATAGCATCGGTTATATCCTCGATCTGCTCCCGCAGCAGGCGCTCCTGCCGCTCTGTGGAAATGGGGATTTTCTCGAACTGCGAGTGACCGATGATGATAGCGTCATAGTCCCCGGTGGCAATGCGGGCGCAAAACTTTTTGCGCCGGGAGGTCTCAAAATCCTTCCGGGCCGTCACCAGCAGCTTCGCGCTGGGGTAGAGCCGCAGGAACTCGTTGGCCCACTGCATGGTCAGGTGGTTGGGAACAACAAACATGGATTTCTGGCACAGACCCAGCCGTTTCGATTCCATTGCGGAGGCAGCCATTTCGAACGTCTTGCCGGCACCCACTTCGTGGGCCAGCAGGGTATTTCCGCCGTAAAGGACGTGTGCAATGGCGTTTTTCTGGTGTTCCCGCAACGTTATCTCCGGGTTCATCCCCACGA
>JAJPXR010000189.1 GCA_021205375.1 Clostridiales bacterium
TTTTGCGGAGGTAGGCGCTCATGCTGGTGACGCCTACCTCCTCCATTTTTGCCCGAATACGGGCCTCCTCGGAGGGACTGACGCGGAAGTGTAGCACAATATCTCGGTTCTCTTTAGCCTGGTCCATCACAACACTTCCTCCTGCGGCCTGTCGCCCTTCTTCGGCGGCGGCACCTGACTGGACTTCTGCTTCAAATCGGCCAGCACAGAGGGACGTTCTTCACTGCTTTCCCGTTCCTCTTGGGGCGTGGCAGGCTCTGCCAGGTTCAGGGCCGCGTCCAGCTCTGCCAGTCGTGCGGATTTCTCCCGCAGTTCAGCCTCTTGGGGGAAGGGCTTGCCGATCTCCGCCCTGGCTGCCTCCTGCTGGTTTTCCAGGTTGGCAAGCTGTTCTTTTGCCGCCTCCAGTTTCCTCGGAATCCCGGCCAGCGCGTTGTCGATGCGGGTCAGGTTGCCTCTGACATCAGTGCCGAGGGCCAGCCGGTGGCTCATAACGCCTTTCAGCGTCAGGTCAACCTCTTGCCGGAAGGAATCGAAAGACAATTCCATCTGGAATCCCCGGTAACTGCCCAGCGGCACCGGCTCGGCTCCCTTGCAGTCCTGGCAGGCGGCGAGAATGGCTTCACCCGCAAGCTGTTTTTCGGTAAAACTCCGTCCATGCACCTCCATCCCCACAAAGCCCTCTTTGGGCAGCGGATGCGCCGCCGCAGTCTGAATATCGGCCTCAAAGCCTTGAATATAGCCCTGTTGCTTCTCAATTTGCGCCGGGAAGTGCTTCAACAGCCGGTCCTCCAACCGGTACTGATTGCTCAGAAAGTCGGCCCGCACCACCTTCAACCGGGCCACGTCAATGTCCAGGTCCATCTTTTCCTTGATGCGCTCGTCTCCGGCACAGAGGGCTTTGACCTCGGCATAAGACAAGACCTGTTCATCCACATCGTCACAGCTCCTCACCGGCGACTTGCTGGTCATAATTTGCGAGATGAACTTCTGCTTGTTCTCCAGCGTCTGCCAGAGGTAAGCGTCGAAGGTTCCTTCGGTAACGTAATTGAAAATTTGTACTCTTTTGTTTCTGTTGCCCTGTCGGATAATGCGCCCGTTGCGCTGTGTCATGTCCGCAGGCCGCCAGCCTACGTCCAGATGATGAACCGCCACAAGACGGTCCTGGACGTTGGTTCCCGCACCCATCTTCTGTGTGGAACCCAGCAGCACCCGCACCTGGCCGGTGCGCACTTTGGAAAACAGCGCTTTCTTTTTGGCCTCGGAATCGGCATCGTGGATAAAAGCGATTTCTTCGGTGGGAACGCCCTGCTCCACGAGCTTTTTCTTGATGTCGTCGTAAACGTTAAAACTGCCGTCCCCCTTGGGCGTGGACATATCACAGAACAGGAGCTGGGTCAGCCGGTCATCCTTGCCCTCCTGCCAGATGTGGAACACATTATTCACGCAGGCGTTGAGCTTGCTGCCGGGATCATCGGGCAACAGCGGGTTCATCAGTCGCTGGTCAAGCCCGATTTTGCGCCCGTCAGACGTGATACAGAGCATATTGTCCTCCGAGGGGTCAACCAGGCGGGCGTGGATTTTCGCCGCCCGTTCTGACAGGGACGCCACCATCTCCTTCTGAATGTCCGAGGGCTTTACCACCACGGTTTCAAAGTGTGCCTCCGGCACCGGCAAATTCAACTGGTCGCTGGTCTTGATGTCCGCCACCTCTTTGAACAGGTTCATCAACTCCGGGAGATTGAAAAACTTAGCGAACCGGGTCCGCGCCCTGTATCCGGTACCCTGCGGGTCAAGTTCGATGCTTGTTGTCGTCTCCCCAAAGGTGGAGGCCCAGCAGTCGAAGTGGGTCAGGCCCTTTTGCTGGAGAGTGTTGTACTGGAGATACCGCATGACAGTGTACAATTCAGTCATAGAATTGCTGACCGGGGTGCCGATGGCGAACACGATGCCCCGCCCGCCGGTCAGCTCGTCCATATAGCGGCACTTCATATACATATCCGAACTTCTCTGCGATTCAGAGGTGGATAATCCGGCCACATTTCGCATTTTCGTGTATAAAAAGAGGTTCTTGTACGCCTGGCTCTCATCCACATACAGCCGGTCTACGCCCAACTGCTCGAAGGTGATAACATCGTCCTTCTTCTCTGTTGCCAGCAGCTTGTCCAGCCGCGCCTCCAGAGAACGCTTTGTCTTTTCCAACTGCTTGATGGTGAAATTCTCGCCCCGCTGGTACTTCGCCGCTGCAATAGCATCGGTTATATCCTCGATCTGCTCCCGCAGCAGGCGCTCCTGCCGCTCTGTGGAAATGGGGATTTTCTCGAACTGCGAGTGACCGATGATAATAGCGTCATAGTCACCTGTTGCAATTCTGGCACAGAATTTCTTTCTGCGGGAGGTCTCAAAATCCTTCCGGGTCGTGACCAGCAGCTTGGCACTGGGGTAGAGCCGCAGGAACTCGTTGGCCCACTGCATAGTCAGGTGGTTGGGGACAACAAACATAGATTTCTGACACAGACCCAACCGCTTCGATTCCATCGCGGAGGCGGCCATCTCGAACGTTTTCCCTGCCCCCACTTCGTGGGCCAGCAGGGTATTTCCACCGTAAAGTACATGAGCAATGGCGTTTTTCTGGTGTTCCCGCAACGTTATCTCCGGGTTCATCCCCACGA
>JAJPXR010000244.1 GCA_021205375.1 Clostridiales bacterium
GTTAAGAGGCCGCATGGGAAAATCATTGTACCTGCGTTCCCACACAGCAAGCTGCGGACACACCGTAACGAAAAGAATATTTAATTACTGCTTGCCTTCTTTTAAGGGTTTGTGTTAAAGTATTCATGGCGAATGGGAGCCCTGCCTTTCGGTTTTGTGTCAGCAGCTTAACCTTAACACAGTCCGCTCCTATTCGCTATTTTTTTCTTTTACCTGTAAAGCATCATTGTAACATCTACAATTATTTGTCCTCTTTCATCGGGGCGACAGGGACCGCTCTCACGCCGCCTCTCATCCCCAGCGGAGCAACAAATTGGCAGCCCTCCCGAAGGCATAGAAACGCCGCCTCCGCTCATACTATCGCTGTCGCTTCCCAACGGAAGAGGCGAAAAATTGTAGAAAGAGAGATGTTTTCTATGTCCAGCAATAACAACAGCGGCAGCAACAAGCTCGTCATCCCGGAGGCTCGCCAGGCCATGGACCAGTTCAAGATGGAGGCCGCCAACGAGGTGGGCGTCAACCTGAAGCAGGGCTACAACGGCGACCTGACCGCGCAGCAGGCCGGTTCCATCGGCGGCCAAATGGTCAAGAAAATGATCGAAGCCTACGAGAACGGTCTGAAGTAACCTTCCCCGTTCGCCGGGCATTGATTCCGCCAAAGAGAAGGCCAATTTCTCCCTGAGCGCGGAACAGAAGGACCTGCGGGGCGCAACCCTCGCAGGTCCCTTTTTGCGTTTTAAAGAATGTCGGCCTTTTCAGATGCAAACGGGTTTTGGTTGCGCCACGCAGCGAAACGTGGTATGATGCTGGAGCGACAGACCGAGGTTGGTCTGCTGCCAATACAAAAAGACGGGGAGACGACAAAAGAATGGAGACCTCAGAGCATTTAAAACACCGCTACCTGGCCTGTGAGCGGAAGGGCGTGTTTCTGCTGCTGATGACCAGCGCCGGGATGATGGGCGCGTACACTTATAACCTGCGGGGCGGCGTATTTTGCAACGCCCAGACCGCCAACGTGGTGCTGATGGGCATGGCGCTGGGCAAGGGCCAGTGGCGGGAAGGGCTGTACTTCCTCATCCCCATCACCGCCTACATCAGCGGGGCCTTTGTCTCGGAGTTTTTCCCCAGCCCGGTGAAGAAAATGGGGCTTTTCCGGTGGGATACTTACTTAATTGGCGCGGAAATGCTGGTGCTGCTGCTGGTGGGCTTCATCCCTCTGACCGTGACGGACCGGGTGGTGCAGGTCATCATCAACTTCATCTGCTCCATGCAGTACAACACCTTCCGTCAGGCGGAGGGCGTCCCCATGGCCACCACCTTTTGCACCAATCACATCCGGCAGATGGGCATTTCCCTGGCAAAGTACGCCCGGCACCGGGACCGGAGCGCCCTGGGGCGGGGCCTCATGCATCTGCGGATGGTGGGCTGCTTTCTGGCGGGCGGCATTGTGCTGACCGCCCTTTGCGATCTGCTCCAGGCAAAAGCCATCTGGCTGGCCATCCTGCCGCTGCTGGTCAACTTTTTGATTTTGGCCCACGCGGATCTCTTCCAGGAGCATGAGCTGCTGGAGGAAAAACCCGCGGGCCATTGATTTGCCTGCCGAAAGAGAAAGAAGGCGCACCCCTATGGCGGAATACATACGCACAGCCACCCCCGGCGACGCGGCGGCGCTGCTGGACATCTACGGGCCGTACATCCTAGAGACGGCGGTGACTTTTGAATACGACGTGCCAACGGAGACGGAGTTTGCCGGGCGCATCGCCCACACGCTGGAGCGTTACCCCTGGCTGGTGTTGGAGGCGGACGGGCGGCTGGAGGGCTACGCCTACGCCGGGACGTTCATCGGGCGGCGGGCCTGCGACTGGGCGGTGGAGGCCAGCATTTACATCCGCCGGGACTGCCGAAAGCGCGGCTATGGACGGCGGCTCTACCAGGCGCTGGAGGCGGTGCTGCGGCAACAGAACGTGGTCAACGTCAACGCCTGCATCGCCTGCCCGGAGGTGGAGGACGAATACCTGAACCGGAACAGCGTCAACTTCCACGAGCACATGGGCTACCACATGGTGGGCGGGTTCCACAAGTGCGGCTACAAGTTCGGGCGGTGGTATCAGTTGGTCTGGATGGAAAAAATACTGGGGCCGCATTTGGACCAGCCGCCGGAATTTGTACCCTTCCCGGCGCTGGAGCGGGGAGAGGTGGACGAAATTCTGGCGCAGTTTTGAGGAAAACCCCTCCGTCGCGGCTAACGCCGCGCCACCTCCGCCGTCAAGCGGCACTTCCGCTTCGCTCCCTGCCCTTTCAGGGGAGGCAAGAGAGGCGGTCAGTTGCGGAATGGCACTTCGTTATAAGTAAAGTGCTTCTATTTGGCAGATTATATTCCAAATTTCACTTGCTTAAGTAAGAAATACTAACTAATTGACAAGCACTATCCCCCTCGCCTCCCCTGAAAGGGGAGGGGGACCATGCGAAGCATGGTGGAGGGGTTTTCTGCTGGAATCATCAAATACGATTGATTCAAAAAAGACACCAATTCAAAAAAACACCCTCTGAAACAGAAGTTTTATTCCTGTCTCAGAGGGCCTTTTACTGTTTAACGGTTCAAATTATGTGGCGCTGCGGGCCGCCCGCTTCTTGTGGTGCGCGGTGGCGGCGGCGGGCTGCGGCTTGGAGGATTTCCGGGCCTTTTTCTCTTTTTTCGACTTCGACTGAGCGGGAACGTCCTTGCCTGACCGCTCGGTGGGGGCTGCTCCGCCGCCGGAGCCGGTGGAATCGTGGGAGGCGTTCTGGCTGCGCTGCTTCTCGTTGATGATGAGCATTTGCAGCCGGTTCTCGATGTTGGCAAAGCTGACGTCCGGGTCGTAGTCCAGGGGCAAAATTTGCGCGTCCGGGTAGAGCGCCTTGAGTTGCTTGGAAATGCCACGGCCCACCACATGGTTGGGCAGGCACCCGAAGGGCTGGAGGATGATGAACGCCCGGCAGCCGTGGGCGGCGTGGTGGAGGATCTCGCCGGGAATCAGCACGCCCTCGCCCGCGTCAAAGGTGTGGTGGATGATGGGGTCGCTGGCCTGCACCAGCTCCGGCATCCGCACGGCGGGAGAATAGAGGGGATGCTCCTTGGCGATGCTGTCGGTGACAGAATGGGCCACCTCGAAGGCTTCGTCCGCCACCCGATACCAGACCTTTTCCCGGACGGGCTTGTGGACGTGGTATTCCTTCACCTGGCTGTCCTTGTAGAAGTAGGTCTTGCGGATGACGTCGGTCATGCGGGCCTCGATGACCTCCATGCCGTTGCGCTCCAGATAGGCTTCAATGTCCCGGTTTGCGCCGGGGTGGAAGTTCAGCAGGTATTCGCCCACGATGAGCACGGTGGGCTTGGGGTGGGAGCGGTCGTAGGGGACCTCTTTCATCAGTTGAATGGCCTTCTGGAAGCCCTTCCTCGCGCCGATGCTGCCGTGGCGCTCCAGGCCCTCCATCACCGCGTCAATGCCCGCTTCAAAGGCTCTGTCGGCGCTGCCCGGCACCAGCTCGTAGGGGCGGATCTTCCGCAACAGCTCCTCCAGCGCGTCGATCATGGGCAGGCCCATGGCGGTGTTCACCGAGGCGGCAATGCTCATGTGATAACCGGGGTGAACGTCGTGGCTGTCCTGGTCATCGTTGGTGATGATGGGGACGTTGGGATACCCCGCGTCGTCCAGCGCCTTGCGGAGCAGGGCGGTGTAATGAGTCAGGCGGCAGTCACCCACGTACTTGCCCATGCCGATGGCCACGTCCTTGCCGTCGTACTTGCCGCTGCGCAGGGCGGCCAGCGCTTCGCCAATGACCATCTGTGCAGGGAAACAGATGTCGTTGTGAACGTATTGTTTGCCCAGGCGAATGGCCTCGTCCCGGCCCAGGTCCAGCGGCTCGGTGCGCAGACCGTCCCGGCCCATGGCGGCGGACATCAGGCGGCAGAAGGCCCGTGAGGTGTTGGGGATGAGAACGATCTTCTCTTTTTTGTCCTCCTTGGTGAACTTCACCGGGTAGGGGTCCTTCAAGGGGCGGACGGTGAGCTTTTCCTCGCTGGCCCGGCGCATGGCCAGGGTCTCCACAAAGGAACGCACCCGAATGTTCAGCGGCCCCTGGATGTCGCTCTCGTCCACCTTCAAAATCAGGGGGGTCTTGCCGGAAATCTCCCGCATCAGGCGGATGATCTCGTCGGAGAGGTAGGCGTCGTGGCCGCAGCCGAAGCTGACCAACTGCACATATTCCAGGTTGGGGTCGCTGGCGGCCATGATGGCGGAGGACAGCATCCGGGCGTGGTAGTTGTTCACCACGTCCAGGGTGCTCTTGTGCAGCTCCACCTCGTTGACGTGGGGCAGACTGTCGGCGGTGAGGACGGGGATGCCCAGCTTGGTGAACATCTCCGGCAGGTCGTGGTTGACCAGCGCGTCGTTCTGGTAGGGCCGGGACGCCAGCACCACGGCGTAGGTGCCCTTCTCCCGCACCTCGTCCAGCACCTTCTGGCCCGCCTCCACCAGTTGGCGGCGGAAGGAAGCCTGTGCCTCGTCGCCCGCCTGGATCGCGGCTTTGGTCAGCTCTCTGGGCACCTGGAAGGTGGACTCCATGTAGGAGCTGAGCTGGTCCAGCCGGTCGGCGTCGGTGTACCAGTGGAACAGAGGCGCGTCATAGGGGATGCCCCACTTGGTCGCCGGGTTGTCAGCGTTGCGCAGGACGATGGGGTAGCCCTTGACCACGGCGCACATGGATTCGCTGGTTTTCTCGGTGTTCTCGGAGGGAACGGTGGTGATGGAGGGCATGAAAATGCGGTCCACCTTTTTATTGACCAGGTCCCGGATGTGACCGTGGACCAGCTTGGCGGGGAAACAGACGGTGTCCGACGTGACGGCGGAGAGGCCGCTCTCGTACATCTTCCGGGTGCTGGGAGAAGAGAGTTGAACGGTGAAGCCCAGGCTGCGCAGGAAGGCGTTCCAGAAGGGCATGGAGTCCCAGAAGGACAGCACCCGCGGGATGCCGATGGTGATGTTCCGCTTGGGGGCCAGCTCCGGGCAGGGGTAATCCTGGAACAGCAGCTTCTGCCGCAGGGGGTAGAGGTTGGGGACCTTAGCTTTTTGGGCGTTCTTTTCCCGCAGTTGGGCGCGGACGTTTTCGTCCTTGGGGTCACCCAGCACTTCGCCCCGCTCGCAGCGGTTGTTGGTCACCCAGGAAGCGCCGTTGGAGAAGGTGACGATGGCCCGCTTGCAGTGGTTGCCGCAGAAGGGACAGGGGGCGTTGGCCTCCTGGGTGTAAGTAAAGTCATCCATGGCGTCCAGGCCGATGAAGGTGTGTTCGCCGGTGGCCTGTTCCTTGGCGATGAGGGCCGCGCCGATGGCGCCCATCACGCCGGGGTAGGGAGCGCGGGTCACGGGCCGGCCAATGTGCTCCTCCATGGCCCGGAGGACGGCGTCGTTGCGGAAGGTGCCGCCCTGGACCACGATGTTGTCGCCCAGGCTGTCCAGGTTGGAGATGCGGATGACCTTGGTAAAGACGTTTTCAATGATGGAACGGCACAGGCCGGCCATGATGTCGCCGGGGGACTTGCCGCTGCGCTGCTCGGTGATGATGCTGCTGTTCATGAACACGGTGCAGCGGCTGCCCAGGCAGGCGGGCTGAGGGGAGCGGAAGGCTTCCTCCGCGATCTGCTCTACAGGGATGTGGAGGGAGGAGGCGAAGTTCTCCAAAAAGGAGCCGCAGCCGGAGGAGCAGGCTTCATTGACCACGATGTTGGTGATGATGCCGTGGTCCAGCCAGATGGCCTTCATGTCCTGTCCGCCGATGTCCAGGATAAAGGTGGCGTCGGGGACGTATTTGGCGGCGGCGCGGGCGTGGGCCACGGTCTCCACCGTGTGGCACTCGGCGGAGAAGGCTCTGGCGAAGAGCTGCTCGCCGTAGCCGGTGGTGCCGACCCCCAAGATCTCCAGCTCCGCCCCGGCGTCCCGGTAGCGGTTCCGCAGGGCGATGAGGGCGTTCTTTGCCACCTGGAGGGGTTCTCCGGCGTTGGGGGCATAGAAGGAGTCCAGCAGGTTCTCGTCGTCATCCAGCAGGACGAACTTGGTGGTGGTGCTGCCGGAGTCGATGCCCAGCCAGGCCCGCACCTTCTGCCCCTTGTGCAGGGGGATGGGATTCTGCGCGGGGAGGGTGTGGGCGGCCTTCCAGTCGTCCCGCTCCTGCTCCGTGGCGAAAAAGGGCTTTGCCTGGCTGGCGTGGGCGTGTTCGCTGCCCTCGTACCACAGCAGCTTTGCCACCAGCTCCGACAGCGTGACCTCCCGGCTGTCGGCACACAGGCCATCCAGGGACAGGGCCGCGCCCCGGGCGATCATCAGCTCCGGATGCTCCGGGTGGAGGGCTTCGCCCTCCTTCAGCTCCAGCCGCTCACAGAACACCTTCACCAGCGTGGGGTTAAAGGTCAGCGGCCCGCCCTCGAAGGCCACCGGCGCGGTGATGTCCAGCCCCTGGGCCAGACCGCCGATGGTCTGCTTGGCGATGGCGTGGAAGGTGGACAGGGCCAAGTCCGCCTTGGGGACCCCCTGGTTCAACAGGGGCTGGATGTCGGTCTTGGCGTAGACGCCGCAGCGCCCGGACACGTCGTAGACGGTGGTACCCTGAGCGGCCAGGGCGTTGAACTCCTCCACCGGCACGTTGAGGATGGAGGCCACCTCGTCGATGAACGCGCCGGTGCCGCCGGCGCAACTGCCGTTCATGCGCATATCGGCCACTTCCAGGCTGCCGGACTGGCTGTCCCGCCGGAAGAAGATGATCTTCGCGTCCTGCCCGCCCAGCTCGATGGCGGTGCCCACGTTGTCGTAACGGGCGCGGAGGGCGGCGGCGTTGGCCACCACCTCCTGGATGAAGCTGGCGTCGATGGCGGTGGCGATGTCCTTGCCGCCGGAGCCGCAGACGGCCACCCGGAAGGTCCGCTGGGGGAGCTGTTTGTCGATGTCCTCCAGCACCTGGCGGACGGTGCGGCTCTGCTTGGCCCGGTGGCGGATGTAGCAGGAATAGAGGGTGGTGTCGGTGGAGGGGTCTAAAACGACGGCCTTGACGGTGGTGGAGCCGATGTCAAGGCCCAGATAGAGGGGGTTGGTGGAAATGTCATTCATAGCTGGGAAACCTCATAGCAAAACAGTCGTAGCCGTTCAATCGAAAAAGCGAAAACGGCGCTCCAAACGGCCCAAAGGAGCGCTTTTGCGTCCGAAGCCGCCAAAAGGCGGGAAAATATAACACTACACAGCTTTTTTGCCGCGCTTTTGCCCTTCCTGGGCGGGACAGGCGGCGGGGAGCACCGCCGGTTCCGGTTCTGGCAGTTGGGCAATGCGCCCCACGATGCGCACATAGCTGGCGGCGTCCTCTTCGCCCAGATATTCCAGCAGCGTGGTGCAGCAGGACAGGTAAAAGGTCCGCTTTTCCTGGGCGTACTGCCGCCCCTGGTCGGTGATGAACACCTGGAGCATCCGCCCGTCGTCAGGGTCGGCCCGGCGCACCACATAGCCCTTTTTCACCAGGCTGTTCAGAATGGCCGCCACCCGGGAGGTGTTCACCTGAAGCTGCTGGCTCAGCTCCTTGGGGCTGACGCCGTCCCGCTGGAACACCAGGTAGTTCAGGGCGGCCAGCTCCCCGTGGGCCATTTCCGTTATCTGCCGTTGGACAATGCTGCCGTGCATTTCGCTCAGGAGCATATGGTCGATCAGCTCCTGGGCAAGGGGTTCGTAATTCATGGGCTTTTTCGGAGACGCCGAAAACGGTCTTTTGGCGGCTCCTTCCTTTCCGAATACTGGGAGAAAAAATAATTTGCTCATCCTATGAGCAAAGTTTAGTTGCAAATTTCGACTTTGTCAACCGGTAAAATCACGAATACAGGCCCCGGTTTCCCACCATAACACCGTGGATATGCGAAACCGGCGGTCATTTTTTTGCAGTCAACAGCAAAACAACGAAAATATCAGAAATAACATGGCGGTATATGTTCAACTTTTCTAAAACTTCGGGTTTGGGATCGCCGCTCCTTTTTCAAAACGGGTTCCCACCGCACCGCCTTTTGTGGTATAATGAATGAAAGTTTTGATGTTACGCGAAAGGGGGAACCCGCCATGCTTCATCTGCTGCTGGGCCGGGCCAAGACCGGCAAGACCACCGAGCTGTTCCGCCGCATTGCGGCCAACGGAACGGAGCGTCCCCAGGTGCTGCTGGTGCCGGAGCAGTATTCCCACGAGACGGAGCGCCGCCTCTGCCGGGCCGGGGGCAACCGGACGGCGGGGTACTGCGAGGTGCTGTCCTTCACCCGGCTGGCAAACCGGGTGTTCACCAAGGGCGGCGGGCTGGCGGAGCCGGTGCTGGACGGCGGCGGACGGCTGCTGCTGATGCACGAGGCGGTGCAGGCCACGGCGGGGACCCTCTCGGTCTACGCCAAGCCCTCCCGGAAGGCGGCCTTTTTGGAAGGCCTGCTCTCTACGGCGGACGAGCTGAAAAGCTACTGCGTCCAGCCGGACGACCTGCTGGCGGCGGGCCGGGAGGAAGAGGGAGACGCGGCGGCCCGGCTCCACGACCTGGGCCTGATTCTGGGGGCCTACGAGGGGCTGGTGTCCCGGCGGGCCGCCGACCCCAGGGACCGACTGACCCGCGCCGCCGAGCGCATCAGCGCCTGCGGCTACGGGGCGGGCTGGGACTTCTATGTGGACAGCTTCACCGACTTCACCCCTCAGGAGCTACTGCTGCTGGAGCAACTGCTGCGACAGGCCGCCTCGGTCACGGTGGCCCTGACCTGCGACACCTTGGCCCCGGAGGGAGCAGAGCCGCGCAACTTCGCCCGGAAAACCGCCCTGCGGCTGCTGGACCTGGCGAAAACCCACCACGTCCCGGCGGACTGCCGGACCCTCACCGGACGGAAGGACGGCTGCCCCCCGGCGCTGGCGCTGCTGGAGGAGGGGCTGTTTGACCGAACGCAGACTGCCGCTGAGGTTCCCCCGGAGGGGGTAAGGCTGCTGACCGCGGCGGACCCCTACGCCGAGGTGGAGGCCGCGGCGGGGGAAATTCGCCGTCTGGTGCGGGAGGAAGGGCTGCACTACCGGGAGATCGCCGTCTCCGCCCGGACCATGGAGGACTACGGCGACCTCATTGAGACCATCTTCCAGCGGTACGAGATCCCCGTGTTTTTGGGCCAGCGGGAGGACATCTTGCAAAAGCCCATCCTGACCCTGTTGACCGCTGCTCTGGACGCGGTCGGCGGGCGGTACGAATACGACGACCTGTTCCGCTACCTGAAAACCGGGCTGGCGGGGGTGCCGCTGGAAGAGGTGGACTTGCTGGAGAACTACGCCCTCCGCTGGAATCTGCGAGGCAGCCAGTGGACGCGGGAGGCCCCCTGGAACTGGCACCCGGAGGGGTATGGCCGGAAGTGGACCGATGAGGACCGGGCGCTGGTGGAGCATTTGGACGCTCTGCGCCGGGACATCATCGCCCCGCTGGAGCGACTGCGTCAGACCCCCAAGGGGCCTGGCAGAGAACTGGTACAGGCCCTCTACGGCTTTTTGGAGGACATTCAACTGCCCCAGCGACTGACCGAGCGGGCGGGGGCCCTGCGGGAGCGGGGCGACTTGCAGCAGGCGGAGGAATACCGCCAGCTCTGGGACATCCTCTGCGGGGCCATGGAGCAGTGCGCCCAGTTGATGGGGGACGCCCCCCTGCCCATGGAGGAGTTTTCCGACCTGTTCCAACTGGTGCTGAGCCAGTACGACGTGGGGACCATCCCCGTCTCCCTGGACCGGGTGGCCGCCGGAGAGATGGGGCGGCTGGCCCACCGGGAGACGAAAGTGCTCTTTCTGCTGGGGATGGACGACGACCACCTGCCGCTGGTGACGCAAAACCCCAGTCTGCTCACCGATGAGGACCGGCTGCTGCTCAGCAGCCGGGGCTGTGAGCTGGCCCCCGACGCGGACGAGCGGCTGGACCGGGAAAACGTGCTGGCCTGCGACGGGGTGTGCGTCCCTTCGGAGCGGCTATACCTGAGCTGGGCGGCGCAGGGCACCGGCGGCGGGGAGTGCCGCCCGGCGTACCTCATCCGGCGGCTGCGGCAGCTATTCCCCACCCTGGAGGTGGAGGAGCCGGACAAAAATCTTCGCTACGGCGCTCCCCTCCCCGCTTTGGACGAAGCGGCCTATGGCGGCAGTCCGGCGGTGTTCGCCGTGCTGGGGGAGGACCCGGCTTGGGCCGGGCGTACCCAGGCCATGCGCGAAGCGGCTACCCGTCGGCGGGGCAGTCTTTCCCGGCAGTCCACAGACGCCCTCTATGGCAAAAAGGTGCGGCTCTCCGCCTCCAAAATGGACACCATGAAGAGCTGTCACTTCTCCTATTTTATGCAGTACGGCCTCCGGGCCAAAGCCCGGAAACCGGCGGGCTTTGACCCGCCCCAGGTGGGCACTTTTGTCCACTACGCCCTGGAACACGTACTCCGGGAGGCCCAGGAGCGGGGCGGCGTCAAGCAACTGAACACAGAAGAAATTCAAGAACTGACCCGCCAGGCAGTGGAACGCTACATCCGGGAGGAACTGGGGGAGCTGGAGGAGCAGACCCCCCGGTTCCGCTACCTGTTCCGGCGGCTGACCAAGTCGGTGGACTTGATTGTGGAAAACGTAGCCGACGAGCTGCGCCACTCCGAGTTCCAGCCCATCTCTTTCGAGCTGGGCTTCGGGCGGGGCAAGGACCTGCCCCCGGTGGAACTGAAAACCGAGGGCGTCACCCTGTCCATCTCCGGCTTCGTGGACCGGGTGGATGGCTGGGTCAACGGCGACAAGCTGTATCTGCGGGTGGTGGACTACAAGACGGGGAAAAAGTCCTTCTCCCTGACCGACGTGTGGCACGGGCTGGAGATGCAGATGCTGCTCTACCTGTTCACGCTGGAGGACGAGGGCAAGGCCCTCTACGGGAAGGACATCGTGGCCTCCGGCGTGCTGTACCTGCCCGCCCGCGACCTGATTTTGCCGGGGAGCCACGGCATGACCGAGGAACAGCGGCGCAAGGCGCTGGACACAGCCCTTCGCCGCAGCGGGATGCTGCTGGACGACACCCAAGTGCTTCACGCCATGGAGGATATTCCGCTGGGGGAGTCCCCCCGGTTCCTGCCCATCAAGGTAGCCAAGCGCACCGGGGCCATCTCCGGCGAAAGTCTGGCCACCGCCGCCCAGTGGGGCAAGCTCCACCGCCACGTGGGGGAGATTTTGCGGGAAATTGCCCACGAAATCGCCGCCGGGGACATCTCCGCCGACCCCTATTTGCGCTCTGATGGGCACGGCCCCTGCGACTACTGCGACTACGCCCAGGCGTGCCACTTCGAGGAGGGGCAGGGCGGCGACTGCCGCCGATTCCTCTACAAGGTGCAGGGGAAGGATTTCTGGGAGAAGGAAAAAGGGGAGTAGTGGCTAGTGGTTAGTGATTAGTGGCCAGAAAAAGAACCTTTTACTCTGCCATGTGCCAGAAACCCCTCCGCCACCGCCAAAAGGCGGCGGCCCTCCTCCCCTTTCAGGGCAGGGAGCGCAGCGGAAGTGCCGCTTGACGGCGGAGGCAAGAGGGGTGGTCGGTTCCTGAATTGTAATTCTTCGTGGGAAACCTACCTGTACTGGATAGAAATGCTGACCAATCAAACAAAACTCCGGGACGCCCCGCAGGGCGCCCCGGATAATGGGCCACGTTTGTTGTTTAATGTGCAGTTGAAACCTTACTTGATTTCCAGCCGACGGCTGGTGGGTACGGTGACGGCCCGCTTGGGCAGGGTCAGCTTCAACACACCGTTCTCGTAGGCGGCGGAGATTTGGCTGCCCTCGATGTCGGAGATGTCAAAGCTGCGGCTGTAAGAGCCGTAGTACCGCTCCCGGCGGAGATAGTTGCCCTGGGCGTCCTTCTGGTCGTTCTCGGCCTTGTGGACCGCCTGGATGGTCAGCCGGTCATTGTCGATGTCGATCTGGATGTCCTCTTTGGCGAAGCCGGGCAGCTCCGCCTCCAGGATGTAGCTGTCGCCCTTGTCCTGGATGTCAGTGTGAAAGGCCCGCAGCTCGTTCTTGCCGTAAAAGTTGTTGTTCATCTGGTCCACATCGTGGAAGGGACCATACGCGGGATGACCGTAAAACATGATTTCTGCCATAATAGATAACCTCCTGACGTGAGTAAAGACTTTGTTACATTGCAGTTTTTTCAAACATTCATGGGTGTCAAGCCTTCTTTGTTATTTCTAATCGAAAGTATAAACCGGAACTGTGAACGATGCTTGTGATTTCTTTGAACAGGCTGTGAATTTTAGCACTTGAATCGGATATCTGCTAAATTTAAAAGACTCTTGTTCAACTGGGAGAAGCGTTTGCTAAAGGCAAAGCCGGGTAAAAAAGGGGCGCTCTGAAGAGCGCCCCGGCATCGGGTCACAGATTGTCTGGTTTGCGGCTGAGAATTTATTCAATGGTCAGCCGACGGGTCTTGGGTACGGTGACATTCCGCTTGGGCAGGGTCAGCTTCAACACGCCGTTTTCGTAGGCGGCGGAGATTTGGCTGCTCTCGATCTGGGAGATGTCGAAGCTGCGGCTGTAGGAGCCGTAGTAACGCTCCCGGCGGAGATAGTTGCCCTTGGCGTCCTTCTGGCTGTTCTCGGACTTATGGACTGCCTGGATGGTCAAACGATCCTCATCAATGTCGATTTGGATGTCCTCTTTGGCGAATCCGGGCAGTTCTGCCTCCAAAATGTAGCTGTCGCCCTTGTCCTGGATGTCGGTGTCGAAGTTGCGCACCTCGTTCTTGCCGAAGAAGTTGCTGTTCATCTGATCCACATCGTAAAAGGGACTAAAGATGGAACGGGTAATAGGCATCATTTCAAACATAATTCATTCCTCCTAAATTTGAGTGAGAGTAAGGCTTTGAGGTTGCTGTGATTTGCAGTTCAGCTAAGCATCCATCGGTATCAAACCCTCTTTGTTTTGCTTGATGATAGAATACCCCGAAGCTGTGAACAATGTTTGCTGATTATATGAACAAATTATGAATTTTTAGCACTCTGAGATATTGAGTGCTAATAGAAATTGAAGGGCAAATAGGCCCTGCACAGGAAAGGAACGTGGTGGATATGGCTTTTGCGCTGACGCCGGAACAGAGCGCCGTGGTGAACGACCGGGGCGGAGAGCTGCTGGTCTCCGCCGCCGCCGGGTCGGGCAAGACCCGTGTGCTGGTGGAGCGGCTGCTCAGCCGGGTGGAGGACGAGGGACTGGATTTAGACCAGTTTTTGGTCATCACCTTCACCAAGGCCGCCGCCGCCGAGCTGCGTGACAAGGTTCTGGCGGAGCTGAACCTGCGCCTGGCCCAGCGGCCCGACGACTGGCACCTGCGCCGCCAGACCACCCTGATTTACCGGGCGCAGATCTCCACCATCCACTCCTTCTGCACCGCCTTCCTCCGGGAGAACAGTCACCTGCTGGATTTAGACCCGGATTTCCGGGTGGCGGACGAGACCGAGGCGGAGCTGTTGCGGGTGCGGGTGCTGGACCGGGTGCTGGAGGAACGGTATGAGCATTTGGACGAAAACGGTTTCGCCGGGCTGGTGGACGCCCTCTCCGCCGGGCGGGATGACAGCCGCCTCCGGGACATCACCCTGGACATCCACCGCCGTATCCAGGCCCACCCCGACCCGGCCCGGTGGCTCCGGGAGCAGGCGGCGGCCTTTGACCTGGCCGACGTGAAGGACGTGGGCAAGACCGCCTGGGGACAGCTCTTGATGGAGGACGCCAAATCTCAGACCGAATATTGGCGGCAGCAGATGGTGGGGACGCTGGACATCCTGCAAGAGAGCGGAGACGACGCCCTCATCGGGGCCTATTCCGAGTCTATCAACGGCACGTTGGACAGCCTGGACGACTTTCTTGCCGCACTGGACCGGCGCTGGGACAGCGCCCAGGCCCTCTGCGATATCCAGTTCCCCACCCTGGGCCGCTCCCGGAAAATCCAGGACAAGGAGGCCCAGGCCCGCGTGAAGGCCATCCGGGACAAGTGCAAAAAGAGCATGGCGAAGCTGGCGAACCGCTTCGAGAGCGGCAGCCAGGAGCTGCTGGAGGACCTGGAAGCGGTGCGGGAGCCGCTGAATGAGCTGTTCCGGCTGGTGCAGGACCTCCAGGACGCCTATGGCCGGGAGAAGCGCAAGCGCAAGCTGCTGGACTTCAACGACCTGGAGCATTTCACCGTGGACGCGCTGGTGCGGGACGGCGTGCCTACGGCGCTGGCAAAACACTGTCAGGAACAGTACGCCGAGGTGATGGTGGACGAGTACCAGGACACCAACGCCGTCCAGAACGCCATTTTCTACGGCCTGACGGACGGGGGCAAGACGCTGTTTCAGGTGGGCGATTTGAAGCAGTCCATCTATCGGTTCCGGCTGGCCGACCCCACCATTTTCCTGAACAAATACCACAAGTTTGACCCCGGCGAGGCGGCCAAACCCGGCCAGCCCCGGCGGTTGGTGCTCAGCCGGAACTTCCGCTCTCGGAAAACGGTGCTGGACGGGGTCAACTTCCTGTTTGAGCATTTGATGACCGCCCCCTTCGGGGAAATCGACTACACCGAGGACCAGCGGCTGAACCTGGGCCTGCTGGACCAGCCCCGTCGGGAGGACGACCAGGTGGAATTGAATGTGGTGGACCTCTCCACGCTGGAGCTGGAGGAGGGGCAGGCCAAGCCCCCCAGGGACCAGGTGGAGGCCCGCTTCGTGGCCCGGCGGGTGCGGGAGCTGCTGGACCAGCCTTACCGGGTGACGGAAGGAGACGGGTTCCGCCCGGTGCGCCCCGACGACATCGCCATCCTCTACCGCTCCCCCGGCGCGGTGCTGCGGTATCTGACCGCCGCCCTGGACGAGCTGGACATCCCCTGGCAGAACGAAGGGAGCGAGGACTTTTTCGCCGCCACCGAGGTCAGCGTGGCCCTGTCCTTTTTGCAAATCATCGACAATCCCCGGCAGGACATCCCCCTGCTCTCTGTCCTCCGCAGCCCGGTCTATGGGTTCACGGCGGACCAACTGGCCCAGCTCCGGGCGGCGGAGCCGGAGGGAGACATCTACACCTGCGTGGTGAAAGGCGCAGCGGAAGGAGACGCGCTCTGTCAGCGGTTCCTGGATGACCTTGCCGGTCTCCGGGTGCTGATGGTGGACAGCTCCTGCGCCCAGTTGCTGTGGTATCTCTACGACCAGATGGGCCTGCTGGCCCTGTTCGGGGCCATGGCCGGGGGCCAACGGCGGCAGGAAAACTTGATGGCCTTTTACGATTACGCCCGCTCTTTCGAGGGCCAGGGCCACCGGGGGGTGTTCGCCTTCGTGGGGCACCTCCGCCGCCTACAGGAGCAGGACAAAAACCCCGCCCGGTCCGGGGGCGGCGGCAGCGGGGTGCGCATCCTGTCCATCCACAAGTCCAAGGGGCTGGAGTTCCCGGTGGTGGTGCTGGCGGGGCTGGCCCGGCAGATCAACCGGGCGGACGAGACGGCCCCCATGCTGTTCCACTCCCAGTTAGGGGTGGGACCAAAGCGGCTGGACCCGGAGCTGCGGGTGGAGTATCCCACCCTGGCCCGGACTGCGGTACAATTAAAACTGAATAAGGAGACCAAGGCGGAGGAGCTGCGGCTGCTCTACGTGGCCATGACCCGCGCCAGGGAGAAGCTCATCATGGTGATGAGCTTCAACGAGGCGGAGAAGGAGCTGACCAGGCTGCTGCCCGACGCAGGCCCCAACCCAGAGCCGGAGGCCCTGTTTCAGTTGGATTCTGTAGGCAAGTGGATGCTGCTGCCCGTGCTGGCCCGGCCCGATGGGGAGGCGCTGCGCTTCGGCCAGCGGCCCGACGCCTACGTGAAAACCATCGACCACTGGGACATCCGCCTTGTCCATGCGGAAAACAGTTGGCTGACCGACACGCTTGTTCTGCGTCCGGCAGCGCCGGAGGTGGCCGCTGAGCAGCCGGACGAGACAGCGGTGGCGGCACAGCTCCGCTGGCGGTATCCCTGGCAGGAGCTGACCGAGCTGCCCTCCAAGGTGACGGCCACCCAAATGAAGGGCCGCCTGCTGGACGAGGAGGCGGCGGAGGAAACGGCACAGCCCCTGCCGCCCCTGGCGTTCCGCCGTCCGGCCTTCGACCAGGCCCGGCGGGGCCTGACCGCTGCCCAGGCCGGCAGCGCCATCCACGCCGTCATGGAGCACATCAACCTGAAAAAGGCGGACACCGTCCTGGGGGTGCGGGAGGAGCTGGAACGGCTGACCGCCGGAGGCTGGCTCTCCCCGGAGCAGGCCAAAGCGGTGGACCCGGCAAAGGTGGCCCGGTTCTGGGCCTCGCCCCTGGGCCGGGAGGCCGCCGCCTCCCCCCAGCTCCGGCGAGAGTTCAAGTTCTCCATCCTGGCCCCCGCCGGGCGGTTCTACCCCACCGCCGGGGAGGGGGAAGAGGTGCTGCTCCAGGGCGTGGTGGACTGCTGTTTCACCGGCCCGGAAGGGTTCACGGTGGTGGATTTCAAATCCGACCACATCCGGCGGGGCGGCGAGCTCCGGCGGGCGGAGGAATACCGGGGCCAGTTGGACGTATATACCCAGGCGTTGGAGGAGATTTTTGGCCGGCCTGTGACCCGGCGGGTGGTGTGGTTCTTCCAGACCGGCCAGGGCGCGGAGCTGTAAATAAAATCTGTACAGGTAGACGAAATTTTTTCTCAAAAAGCCCTTGCATTTTTGGGGAAGCCGTGCTATCATAACCTCTGTTGTATGTGTATTTTCTTTTCTATTTTGTCAATTTGAAAGAGGTGAACAAAAATGAAGGCAGGGATCCATCCCGATTACCAGCAGACCACCATTCGCTGTGCTTGCGGCGCCGTCTACCACACCGGTTCCACCAAGAAGGACATCCGCGTGGAAGTTTGCGCCAAGTGTCACCCCTTTTTCACCGGTAAGCAGAAGATGGTGGATACAGGTGGCCGCGTGAGCCGCTTCAACAAGAAGTTTGGCTTCGACAAGTGATTAAGAAATTTAGGTTCTATAATAAATGTTGGGGTCAGGTAAAGCACCTGGCCCCAAATTC
>JAJPXR010000125.1 GCA_021205375.1 Clostridiales bacterium
ACTGAAGTGAAAAAGTAAATTCCACTCCGAAAGGGGCAAAGTTGAATTTAGTCTTTCAGCCATTTCCACCCATAAGCATATGGAAATAAGTCTTACACTTTATTTCTGTAACGGACATCTCTCCGACATCCCATTTGACAGTTTTGTTTTTTTCCCTTATAGTTATTTTGTCACAAATAAAGAGAGAAAGAACCCACCGTCCAAAGTTCGTCCTTTCTCTCATCACCCATCGGAAACTACAGACAGGCTTGTGCAGGATCGAGTCCCATTTATTATCGCCAGTCACTACAGTACTCCCGATCACATTACCTATGATAAAGAAATATTCCGAACTTTTCAAGCAAAATTTTAATTTTCAGTCAAAAATATCTTCTGATTATGAGCGCGGGGTCCAAAACTTCCAGTTCCGTTATAACCAGACCCATCCCAATGCCCGTATCTGGCGGCATATGCTGTACAAGCGCACTTTTTTCTTCTTCCGAGACGGAATCGCCTTTTCCGTCCAGGTTACGCTTGTCCGCTTCGTCTATGCCGGAACCAGCCGTACTTTTACTTTTTATGGTGACCTTTTCTGCGCTTTCTCCCACTTCTCGTCTGAATTTATCCGACAGGCCGTGGCCGAAAAAGACCTCGGGGACAGTTTTCCTGCCCTCACTGTTCCCGAGGTTGTTTTAAATGTCTGGGGTTCCCTCCCGCCGTCGGGCTTCCGGCCGCGGACCAATCCTCCTGACATTACAGCATAAACCGCCTTCCTGACATCCGGCCTTTCCTGTGCGATAATGGTCGCATTACAGGAAAGGAGGAGTTTACCTGTCATGTCTGACAACAAAAACAAGGCCCTGACGCTCGCTGAACGCCAGATCATCGAGACCGGCATCAAAAATGGCTCTACAAAAGCCGCCATTGCCAAAACCCTCGGGAAAGACAATTCCACAATCGGCAAGGAGATCAAGGCGCACCGCACCCGTGCCCAAAAATGCAGCCTTCCACTGGAATGCAGTGCTTACCGTAAATGTGTACACGGAAGGAAATGCACCGCCGACTGCCCGGATTACTCTCCTTTTAAATGCCCGCGCAGGGACCGTTCCCCGGGAGCCTGCAACGGCTGCAGTTTCTGGAGGAGCTGCCGCTTCGACAAATATACCTACGACGCTGCACAGGCAGAGCATGAATACCGTTCCATCCTGGTGGATTCCCGCCAGGGCGTGAACCTGACCACTTCCGAAGCGAAAACGATTGCATCCGTTGTCGGCCCGCTCCTGAAACAGGGGCTTTCCCCTTACCGGATCGTGGCCGCGCATCCGGAGCTGGGTATATCTGAAAAGACACTTTACAACTATATCGAGTGGGGCGTCCTGGAAATCGGCGGCGTCTGCAACCTGGACCTGCGCAGAAAGCCTTCCCGCAGGCTTCCAAAGAAAGCTGCCGGTAAATATAAAAAGCGCGAAGACCGTGCCTTCTTCAAGGGGCGCCTCTATCAGGACTACCTTCATTACATGGAAGAGAACCCTCTTGCCCATGTCCTGCAGATGGATACGGTTTATAATGATGTGTCATGCGGCCCGTTCATGCAGACCTTTAAGTTCATTGACACAGGCATGATGATTGCTGTTTACCATGATGGGAAAACGGCACAGGACATGGTCGCTGGCCTGGACACGGTCGAATCGTTCCTCGGACCTGACCTGTTCAACAAATGGGCCGAAGTACTCCTTACGGACCGCGGCGGTGAGTTTACGGCAGCAGACGCTTTTGAAAACCGTCCGGACGGGACAAGGCGCACACGCGTTTTTTATTGTGACCCGATGCAGTCCGGACAGAAAGGTTCCCTGGAGGTAAACCATGAACAGCTCCGGTATATTTTCCCGAAAGGGACCGACCTTCGCGCCCTCGGGCTGACCGGGCAGGAGGCACTCAACCTCGCACTTTCGCACATTAACTCCGCCGCAGTGGAATCCCTGAACGGGAAATCCCCCATTGAATTCACGCGTTTCCTTTGTCCCGAGCTCTGGGAAAGGCTTATGGCGGCCGGCATCCGTGAAATACCAAAAGATGAGATCATCTTAAAACCGTATCTTTTGAAAAGCCTGAAAACACGTTAAAGCATCCAGGACATATATCATTTGTGTGTATATCGTGCGCAGGATTACAAATAACACAGGAGGCAAACCATGAAAACCACTAATAAAAAACGGGTCAACATCTATCTTTCCGAAGATACCATCGAACGCTTAAAGCAATACGCATGGGAAAACCATACCAGTGTCAGCCATGCGGTTACAGAATGGATCTGGCATACAAAAGTAAAAAATGAACAGATCCGCGGCCAGATCAGCCTTGACCTGAAATGAACCAGTCCGGCCGCCCAAACAGCAGGCGCGGCATTATGCCGCGCCCTGAATTGTCAGATAATATATCCCCGATTTAGCCCGTCTCAGAGGTGGATTTCAGTCTTTCATCATTGGATGAATCGCTGAAATACCGCCGCTTTCTCATGTCTGGAAACAGACAGGATTTTTATCATACAATGAGTGTAAGAGCTATTTCATCTTGTTTTTTCCTTCTCACAGCTGCTTAATTCATGATTTTGTAAGAGTAATTTCCATGCGATTTTTTGGGGTTTTCGGAGTGGAATTTACTTTTTCACTTCAGC
>JAJPXR010000079.1:0-15671 GCA_021205375.1 Clostridiales bacterium
GAACCGACCTGGGTTCCCTTATCTACAGACTGCCGCCAAATTGGAGACGAAAGCCCGCAAAAAGGGCATCTGGCACGTCAAAGGTGGGAACTACGAACCGAAACCCGGCGACCTGGTGCAGTTCAAAGCTTCCGGCAAGTCCAACGCCACCCACACGGAACTGCTGGCCTGCAAGGACGGCAGCACTCTGAACACCATCAACTACAACGCCAGCAAGGTGTGCAAGCGCCAGACCCGGAAGGTCAGCGATGATTACACCTATGGCTATGTGGAACTGACTTACTGAGGAGGTACATCATGAGTTATCTGATCACCTGCGCATTCATCGCGCTGGACTTCATCACCGGTCTGGTGCAGGCCATCGCCACCAAGACCTTCTCTTCTTCCATCATGCGGGAAGGGCTGTTTCACAAGGTCGGCCTGCTCCTCATCATTCTGCTGGGCATCCTCATCGACTACGCCCAGGGGTATGTTGACCTGGGCGTCACCATCCCCATCGCGGGTGCTGTCTGTGGTTACATCTGCGTGATGGAGGTCGGCAGTTCCCTTGAGAACATCTGTAAAATCGACCCCGACCTGATGCCGGACAAGTTGGTGGCTCTGTTTGGCGGTCTGAAGGGTGGTGGGGACGATGAGTGACACCATCAACGCCGCAGGTCTTGCGCTCATTAAGCAGTACGAGGGCCTGCGGCTGACTGCCTACCAAGACAGCGTGGGCGTCTGGACCGTCGGCTACGGTCACACCGGCAAGGTAGATGGCGTGGCTGTCTGCAAGGGGATGAAGATCACCAGTGCCAAGGCGGAGGAACTGCTGAAGACCGATGTGAAGAAGTTTTGGGACTGCACCGGTCTGACCAGCTATGTGCCGGTCACGGCGGCTCTGAACGAGAACCAGCGTTCCGCTCTGACCAGCTTCGCCTTTAACTGCGGCCAGGCCAACCTCAAGAAGCTGTGCAAGAACCGCACGGTATCTGAAATTGCGGACGCCATGCTGCTGTACAACAAGGCTGGCGGCAAGGTGCTGTCCGGCCTGGTGAACCGGCGCAAGGCAGAGCGCGAGTTATATCTGACGGGAACGGAGGTGCATGACATGGACACACTGAGGAACGGGGACAAAGGCCAGCAGGTCACAGTGCTGCAGATTTTGCTGAACTATGCGCTGGGCTGCGGCCTGGATAAAGACGGTGTCTTCGGCAGCAAGACCGAGGACGCCGTGGAGCAGTATCAGGAGAGCCAGGGCCTGACGGTGGATGGCATCGTTGGGGAGAACACCTGGAGCAAGCTGCTGGGGTGAGATGAGCAAAGCCGGAGGCGTATCGTTGTGATGCGTCTCCGGCTGTTGTTCATGAGTAATCCCGATTTAATGTTGTAAGTAATTGCAGATAAAATAAACTATGAAATAATTCCTTGCTTATTGTTTCTATATTTTTAAGCGCACACTTTTCGTGTGGTTTTAACGCAATCCTCTTTAGTTGACAAAATGTGCTTTTGTATATACAATATAAATATCTGAAGGCAAAAGGAGGATTACGCTAATGCGTCATAACCATAACATATTTAAATATTATCGACGACACCTTTGGGGATTGCTCACTCGGGAATACAAATCAATTTCTGATCGTATTATATATCAGTTTCATACATACGACTCAGCAGGGAGGATTCTTTTCTTATTGACCTTTTTTCTCATATGTGCTGATTTGGCTTTGTCCTTTTTAAATATACCAAATCCTAACATTGAGCGTTGGCTGATTTTATGCCTTTTTTTCACACTGGTATGCAGTGTCCTGTTTATCAAAGCGAAAGAGCAGCGCGATTCCTCGCCTGATTATCTTTTTTCGCTTCTTTTCTCAGATGATGTAAGGCTCGACTGTCTCCGGAATAAGCTTGAAGAGGAAAACTTGTTAAGCTCAGAAGGAATACAATCACTCATTGACGAGTGTAGGATTTGTATCTCTGAGCAAAGCAAAAATAGCTTTCAATCTATATTCATTTTTTGCAAAATCAACCAGCAATTAGTTTTGCCTGGTCGTTTCTATCCCTAATGGTGAGCATAGCAGATATTGAAATTCCACTTCAATGCGTTATTTGGATTACCGCAATTTTCTTAACCGGAATTCTCGACATTTATATCGTGTGCCAAGGTGTTGATTTCTTCAATGCCTACTTCAATGATGCACGCCTCGATTTTTGCCAGGATTGTGAAACCATATTAGAGGGATTAAAACAACCTACACTACTATAAATATTGAAAATGCCTTCAGACAGGTCCGTTGGAGAGAACTTCTTCTCTGACGGGCCGTTTTTTTGCCCTGATGCGGACCACTCCGCCGCTTTCTGTCCAGTGGATATTGAAGAACCCTCACTGACAGGAGAAATTTTTCATCCGGTCATCGGAAAATCACCGATTTGGCTACTTACCTGTCAGAAGGAACCATCACCTACCGACTGGAGGAAAGCACAATGAAGGAACGAAAAGTAACAGCGACAAACCCCTTGCCAAAGACCAAGTATATAAAGCAGGAGGGCGCAGCGACACCCACCCACGACCAGTTAGAGCGGGACTGCGGCTATTTCCAGTCGCAGAAGCTGCTCCGATCCATGCTGGACTGCGGCCTCATCTCGTTGTCAAAATTCAACAAGATAACCCTGCTGAACCGCCAATCTTTCTACCCTTATTTGGTGGAGATTATGCCTGAAATTCGTTGAATAAACAGCTTTTCAGAGTTAATATGTGATACTACTTAAGGGGATGAACAGATGAAAAAAGTCAGGGAAATTAAACAAATCGCGCCGCCAGCGAAGGCACAGAAGAAACTCCATGTGGCGGCATACTGCCGCGTCTCCACCGACAGTGATGCCCAGCTGGAGAGTCTGGATGTCCAGCGCAGCCACTACGAAAGCCTGATTGCTTCCAGAGTGGACTGGGAACTGGTGGATGTGTACTACGATGAGGGTATCTCCGGCACCAAGGCATCCATCCGGCCCGGCCTTATGCGGATGATGGAGGACTGCGAAAACCATCGGATAGACATGGTCCTCACAAAGTCTCTGAGCCGATTCGCAAGGAACACCACCGACTGCCTGGAACTGGTACGTCGACTCCAGGCATTGGAGATTCCTATCTACTTCGAGAAGGAAAATCTGAATACCGCCAAAATGGAGAGCGAGTTTTTTCTCTCCACATATAGTTCCATTGCCGAGAGCGAGTCCGTCTCCATTTCGGAGAACACCAAGTGGTCTGTTCAAAAGCAGTTCCAGAACGGCACCTACAAAATCGGATGCGCTCCCTACGGCTACGTCCAGGTCGATGGGAAGTTGAAAATCGACCCGGAGCAGGGAGAAATCGTCAGGGAAATTTTCGCTGGCTATCTCTCCGGCGTGGGAATCAGTGAAATCGTCAGGAGCCTGAACGAGCGTGGCATCACTACAAAGAGGCAGAAGCACTGGCAGGCTTCTACAGTGGTCGGAATCCTCACCAACATAACATACACAGGCAATGTCATCTTCCAGAAGACCTATACAGACGGTCAGTTCAACCGGCACGCCAATCACGGGCAGCGGGAGCAATACTACATCAAAGACCATCACAAGGCTCTGGTCAGCCAGGAGGACTTCGACAGAGCCGCACAGTTGCTGAACCAGCACAGCAGTGAAAAAGGCATCCAGAAGGGCAGCGGGAAGTACCAGAAGCGATACGCCTTTTCCGGACGCATCCTCTGCGGCGAATGCGGCGGCGTGCTGAAACGCCGTATTCACTCCTGCGAGGATGGTCCTTATGTGGCCTGGTGCTGTAGCACCCACCTGAAGGATAAGACGGAATGTTCCATGAAGTTCATCCGTGGTGACGATTTAGAACGGGCCTTTGCTGAACTTCCCGCAGTCGTCCGCCTGTACTACCTGTCCGGCGGTCAGCCTGACCACCTGCTTGCCGGTCTTGCTGGAGGGGAAATCCCGCGCAGCAACTGCTTTCTTTACAACATAGTAACTCATAGCCTTAGTCCTCCTTTTCCTCTTTGGCCTTTTCAGCCTGCTGTTTTTCCTGCTCGATGGCAGCGCGCTCCAGGTCCACCAGCTGGCTCCGGACAAGGTCCAGTGCCAGCCGTGCGTTTACCGGGGGCAGTCCGCTCTCCTGCACCAGCTTTGCCAGCGCAACGAGAAAGTCGTTGGTCTTCGTGTTCAGCATGATGATTCCTCCTTTGTGATCGCCGCAAGAGCTGTCTCCAGGCACTCGATGCGGCGTTGCTGATGTTGTACCATCGCCACCAGAGGGGCGATGAGTTCCTCATGGGACAGGTACCATTGAAGCTGCTCGTCCGGCAGGTCCTCGCTGTATTCCGCATGGTCATCCCCGATAACACTGGCGCTGAACAGTGACAGGTCGCCCACGGTGGCGAGCGCCGTGTCCCTGACATCCTGGGCAATGAAGCCCATGTGTTTGCGGTGGCTGTCCCCGTTGATGTAGTCGTACTCCACAGCGGTCAGGCCCATGATGAGCTGCTCGTAGTCCTCCGTCAGCGGCTTGACGTTCTGCTTTAGCTTGCGGTCAGACAGCGATTCTTCACTGCTTCTGTATACCGTGTTGACGTAAATGCGGCGGTAACGATAAGAGCTGCCGCCGAAGTCGTAGGTATTGGTGGATGCTGGGTCGATGTCGTTGACGATTTTGCAGAGGTTGAGATAGGCGTAATAGGTACCGGTGTAGATACAGCGAAGCTCACTGTCGCAGTAGGTCAAGTCGCCGTCCCCATCAGCGTAAATGGCTCTGGTGGGGTAAATGTCGATGCCGCTGCATTTTACTTTTCCCCAGCCGGTCACCGAATAGGGAATAATCGCGTTAGACCAGGCGTCCCCCGACTTTTTCCAAATCAGATACTGGTTTAACGCAGTTAAGGAGCTGCCAGTGGCCTTAATGCCAAATTCCGCGTCTACGGTCGTTGATACCGTGCTGTCATCCGTTGTCGCATCCCAGACTGTTACGCTTGTGCCGTACTGCTGGACAAATAAGGATGAAGCATACGTATGACCACTGTTTGCATCGGTGTTGGACGAGTTGGAGATGGTCAAAGGCCCTATCGTGCCGCTTTTTGCGGTGATGACCCCGGCCTTCGTCACAGAAAACGTACTGCCCAGAGAGATACCGTCCGTCCCCACATACACGCCGCTGGTCGTGGAACTCAGGGATGTCTTGGAGTTGTAGATGGCGCTGCTCCCAATGGTGAACCCGCCAATGGTGCCGCTGGTGGCTGTGATCTTCCCGGTAAATGTGCCGTTGGTGGCGACAATGGTCCCGTCCGCAGCCAGAGAGAAGTTGTCGCTGCTGATGACCAACTGTCCGCTGGTCAGTTCGATGCGGTCGGCGTTGGCGGAGAGCTTCGCCACATGGGTCGTTTCGCCGTCACTGTCCGTCTCATCCTCAATGGTCAGCGCCAGGCTTGCGGATACCGCTTCGACAGCGGAATCCGTGTCCTCCGGCGCCGGCGTCCAATCGGTGGACATCGTTCCCTTCTCGAATTTGATGTAGGCGATGTCGAAGGTATCTCCGTTTTCGAGGTTGGGGATGTAAAATCCGATGTACCTGGTCACGGCGTCCGAGGAATAGTAGTCATAGGGAACGCCGGTAAAGCTGGCAACCGCCCACTCGCCCACACCGTCCCCATCGCCTATGGAACTGTCCAGTGAAGTCAGCGACAGCCCACCATCCGCAAGCACAGACCCGGCGTAGGGTATCAAAGGGTCCACCACCTTGGGGTAATTTCAACGGAGGTGATGCCGCCGTCCCAGACGATGGTGTTCTCGCCGGGGGCCAGCAGCGGAAAGTCCTCCGAGTATATCGTGTCGTTGCAGAAGCCCTCCGCATTGTAGGCGTTCTGCGTCTCACAGTTCAGGTCAACATAGCCGTCAAAAGAGTAAATGACCACCGAGTAGTCCCCGATGGTCAGCGTCCCTTCACCCGTCCCGTAGACACGGATAAGAGGCTGTGCGTGAAAGGCATAAGGGTTCTCCAGAACGGTGCCGGATTCAGTCAGAGAAATGCTCTCCTGTCCTTCTTCGCTCCACCGCTGTGGTTTACAGTTAAAGACCAGTTCCATCTCCGCCGCCTGCTGGCGGGTCACGTCAAAGGCCAGGGCGGAGGTACACACCGCCATGCGGAAAAAGTCCGGGTCGTAGGAATCAGTGAGTTTCTGATACCCCACCGGAGACAGCAGCCACGATTTGACCGCCGCCGTCTTGGCGGGGAGACCGTTAAAGAAAAACGCTTTGTACTTGATGTCCACGTTCTGGAACCGCCGCAGGCCGGTCCGCGCGTTGTCTGTTATCAGGTCGCCGTTCAGACCGGGGATGGAAGTGGCGGTCACGTCCGGCGCGGGGGCGTCATAGACGCCGGGGCCGGAGAGATACAGCAGGAAGTCCCGGCTGGAGGTGCCGTTGAAAGACAGGTGCTGCCGTCCCGGTGTTCTCTTTGTGTTGTACTGTGCATCTGCCATAGTCAGTTCCCCCTCTCCCATTTACTTGAATACCGCTGTATCTTCCTCAAACATATCGCTGATTTTATCCGCCACCATCTTCGCCAGCGCGTTATCGTCCTGGGCGTTGTAGCCGCTCACCACGACACTGATGCCGCCGAGATTGGTGGTGTTCTGATTGTTGTTGGTTGTAGAAGCAGTGCTGCCGCTGGCCAGCGCCAGTTCCGGCATCTGGAGGCTGGCATCAGAGAAATCCAGCGCATCTGTCACCATGCTGCTGATGGACTCAGCCACAGCCCTGGTTTCCTTCACTACATCGTCCATGCTGTTCCTAATGCCCTGAGACAGCAGTTCCATGAAGTCCGGCATATAGGTGTCGGCATCCGACAGGGGGCCTTCCTCCGGCAAAGAGAAGCCCAGGATGCTCTTGATTTTATTTGCCACGCCGGTGACGGCGCTGGAGAGGGCGGAGATTTTGCTCTTGATACCGTTGATGAGGTTCTGGATGATGTCCTTGCCCCAGGAGGTGGCCAGCTTCTTGATGCTGTTGAACGAGTTTGTGAATGTCGTTTTGATGGAGGACAGCTTGCTGGACACAGTTGATTTCAGGCTGTTCAGAGCATTGGAGAAGGTGCTTTTAATGCTGCTCCAGGCGGAGGAGATAACGCTTTTCACGCTGTTAAAAATGGAACTCGTCGTGCTTTTAATGGCGTTCCACGCCGTGGACACACTGCTCTTGATGCTGTTCAGGATAGGAGACAGCAGCGACTTGATGGCGTTCCACACGCTGGAGATGGTAGATTTGGCAGCGTTGACCGCCGTTTTTATCGCCGTTGTGATAGCATTCCACACACTGGAGAAGGTGGACTGTATCCCGTTCAGCAGCGGTGTCAGGTAGGAAACGACAGCGTTCCAGACGGAGGTTATCGTGTTCTTTATGGCACTCATGGCTCGTTCGATAAGTATTTGCACAGCCTGAAAAATCGTCTCAAACAGGTATCCGAAGGCGGTCACCAGCGGCTCGATGACTGAGTACACAGAATTCCACACAGAGGTGATGGTGTTATAGACAGAAGTCCAGACTGTGGAAACCACGCTGTAGATGCTGTTGAAGATGGTGGTAAAGAAGGTGCTGATCGCCGTCCACACGGTAGTGGCGGCAGTCTGAATTCCAGTAAGAACACCTGTGAAAAACGAACTGATACTCGTCCACAGCCCTGTGAAAAAGGTGCCGATACCTGTCCACACTTCGTTCCAGCTGGTGCCAAACCAGCCAAGCACTACATCTGCCACGCCCTTTATCGTCTCCAGCGCAATGGAGAACAGGCTGGTGATGCCATCCCAAACGCCTGAAAAAATCTCTGTGACGCCTGTCCACGCTTGTTGCCAGTCGCCTGTGAAAACACCGATAAACAGGTCGAAAAGTCCCGTGATAACGTCCAGGACTGTGGATAAAATTGTGGAGATTGTTGAAAACGCGCTCTCGAATAACGGCGCGAGAATGTTGCAGAATTCTGTCCATACACCTTTGAGTACATCCAACACGCCGCCCACGCCCTCAAAGCTGATACCAAGGGCCTCCAGTCGCTCTTTGATGCCGTCCACAAAGGAAGTTATCTTCGCCACGATGTCACTCCAGATGGAAGTGATTTTCTCCCGGAACTCCGAGTTGGTGTTCCAGAGGGTGGCGAACGCCGCCACCAACACACCGATAACCGCAACCACAGCAAGGATGGGCGCGGAGATGCCGGAGATCGCTGTTGCCAGCTTTCCAGCCACACCAGTCCCAGTTTTGATGTGATTGACCACCTTGAGGACACTGACGCCGAGGGAACTGAATCCCTGCATTGCCTTACCTACGGTCGATATGGTCTTGCCTATCACAATGAGCAGAGGTCCGATTGCGGCCACCAGCAGACCGATCTTCACGATGGTCTCCTTTGTTCCCTCATCCATATTGTTCAACTTATCCACAAAGCCCTGCAGCTTGCTGACGATGTCCTTGACGGCCGGCATAAGTATCTGCCCAAAGGAGATGGCCAGTTCCTGCAGTTGGGACATGAGGACGGTCAGCTGACCGGAGAGGTTGTCCTGCATGGTTTCCGCCATCGTCTCGGCGGCGCCGGTGCAGTCGGAAAGACCGGCGGTGTACTGCTCAAAACTGCCTGTGGATTCTCCCAGCACAGTCATAAGTTCAGACTGAGCAGTCTTGCCAGCGACCACATAGGCCAAGTTGGACTTCTGCTCGTCCGTCAGGCCAGCCCACACGTCCTGCATCCCGGTGAGGATGCTGGACAGGGACTTTACGTTGCCCTCCGAGTCGTAGACCTCCACACCGTACTCCGCCAGCATATCCCGGCAGCCGGAGGTGTTGTTGCCCAGACGGGTCATAATGGAGGAGAGGGCAGTTCCGGCCTCGCCGCCCTTGATACCGGCGTCAGCCATGACCATGAGGGCTGCTGTGGTCTCGTCCAGGCCGTAGCCCAGCTGTGTGGCGGTGGCGGCGCAGTTCTTATACGCCTCGCCCAGCTGTTCCGTGCTGGTGTTGGAGTTGCTCATGGCGTAGGCCATTTTGTCCACCAGCGCGCCGGAGTCGGCGGCGGTCAAGCCGAAGGCCGATAAGTAGTCGGTCACGATGTCCGATGCCGTGGCAAGGTCCATCTCGGACGCCGCCGCCAGGTTGAGGACACCGTCCAGACCATCTATCATCTCATCCGCCGACCACCCGGCAAGGCCCATGTAGGACATGGCCTCGGCGGCTTCTGTGGCGGAGAACTTGGTGGTCTCCCCAGCCTGCCGCGCCTTCTCCTCCAGACGCTCCATGTCCCCCTCCAGGTCGGTGGAGGAGGACGAGATAAGCGCCTCTACCTTGCTCATGGCAGTCTCAAAGTTGGCGGTGGTGGTGACTGCCGCCGTTCCCAGCGCCACAACTGCGGTGGTGGCCCCCAGCAGCTTTTCCCCCACACCAGCGATGGTGTCGCCTACGGACTCCAGCTTTTCTCCTGCCTCGCTGACCTTGACCAGTGCGGCGTTGGATTCTGCCGCCTCGTCAGCCAGCTTTTGCAGTTCCTGCTCGGTGGCGATGATCTCCCGCTGGAGCGCATCATATTGCTCCTGGGTGATGTCGCCCTTCTGGAGCTGCTCGTTGGCCTGCTCCGCAGCGGTTTTCAGGGTGGTCAGCTTGGTCTGGGTGTCCGCAATGGCGGAAGTCAGTAATTTCTGCTTTTGGGTCAGCAACGTGGTGTTGGTAGGGTCCAGTTTCAGGAGTTTGTTCACGTCTTTTAGCTGGGATTGTGTGCTTTTGATTTGCGTGTTGACCGATTTCAGCGCAGTTTGCAGCTTCGTGGTATCCCCGCCAATTTCCACTGTGATACCGGCTATCCTGCTTGCCATTGCGTACCACCTCCTTATGAATCTTGTGTAAATTTGCTTGCGATTGCTTGCATTTATCTGGTGTTTCAGGTATAATAGAAAAAACGATAGGGGAGTTGATTCTTATGGCAAATACAACAGCGGTTTACGCAAGAATTGATACCAACCTGAAAGAGAACGCGGAGGGTATTCTCTCCCAACTGGGTATCTCGCCGTCCAGCGCCATTCAGATGTTCTACAGCCAAATCGTACTCAACGATGGAATCCCATTTGATGTGCGCCTTCCGGCAAAGAAGCCGGTGGCGATTGGCGCAATGACGAGGGAGCAGTTGGACACGGAACTCGCTAAGGGCTTTGCGGACAGCAAAACCGGGAGGACATACACTGTGGATGAAGTGGATGCGGAACTGCGCGAGAGGTACGGCATATGAGCGAAAAATACAAGCTCGTCTATTCCTCGGCGGCATTAGACGACCTTGACGCTATTTATTCCTACATCGCTCATGGACTGAAAGAGCGAACGACTGCACGAAATCAGGTGAACCGCATTCGAAAGGAGATACGTTGCCTGGATGAATTTCCCGGACGATATGCGAAAGTCGACTGGGAACCTTGGGCATCCGCCGGAATGCACAGAGTCCCCGTAAATAACTTTGTTGTTTATTACCTCGTGGATACAAAGTCGATGCTGGTCACCATAATCCGTATTTTTTATGGCGGCAGAGATGTCGAAAACATGATCAGTTCCGAAACCCAGACAACGGAAGCACAGGCGGCGGCTCTTGTGAACGAAGCACTGGATGAGGCCGATGCCAGTGACCAGTCGGTAGAAGGACACGCTTTCTTTGATTCCATGCGAAAGAAGGATGATTAGGCAGTCCGATATTCCACAAACTCCAAGTACCCTCGGCACCGCAGCCGAGGGTATTTTGCTGTTAAAATTTATCCATCTGTTCCTGCGTGGCCACCAGCGGATAGTCATATCCATCGTTGTGGCTCTCCGCGAACATATCGTTGACCAGACCAATGGTCAGCAGGTCCAGGTCGCGGATAGAGATGCCCAGTTGGACACACCGCAGCAGGAACAGGGGCGTGGTCATTTCCCGGCTGCTGCGGTTAAGTTTTTTTTACGCTCCACCTCAGTTCGCAGGTTGTCTGCCCATAGGTCGAGAATCTCCGGCAGCGCTGTGTAAATGGAGAAGGTGCCGAACTCCTCCAGCCATTCGTCAGGGGAGTCGGGGACGCCTTTGGGGTCGGCGTGCTTTGCGAAGGTGTAGGCCACATTCTCAAACATGGTCAGCACTTCCGGGTCCAAGCTGGAGGCATCCGCATCGCTTCCCTGGGTCGCGGCGGAGAGACCGTTCATGTCTTGGAGGATGTCCCGTCCGAACTTCATGCGGTAGATACGGGGGATGGCGGCGCTGGCTTTCAGCCGCACCTCCTGCCCATCGATCTCAATGATTTTTGTCACAGCCATGACGTTACCCTCCTGTTACGACTCTGTGGTGGTGAAGATGTCGGTGTAAACAGCGCTGAACCAGCCGTTGTAGACGGTGTCCGAGGTGGTGGAAGTGGTCTTTGCCTTGACGTAGCCGTTGGCCAGCGCAGCGGCGGTAATGGTCAGGGTGTCCGTCTTCGGCTCCTTGCTGTCCTCGATGGTCTCGCCCTCGATGTCAGGCCGGGACGCGGTGCAGTTGTACAGGACGTGCCGGGTGGCCTTCTGGTCGCCCTCGAACTGGAACAGCAGAGCGAAATGCTCCAGTTCCGCCTCGGTGTTTTCCGCCAGTACGCCGTTTTCATCCAGCGTTTCGTTCATAATGTCCTGCAGGAACGCCTCCGGGATGAGCGCCAGTTCCAGGTCGCCGGAGTAACCGCTGTTGTTGTTCAGCACCACATACACGATGTTGTCGGCGTACCAGTTCTCCGGCTCGCCCTCCGCGCTGATGGACAGGCTCCGCGCACCCGGCATAGCAACCGGCGTGGCGTAGGTGACGTTGCCGTCATCGTCAAAGGTGGCCTTGGCGTAATACAGGCTTTTCAGGCCATACTTGATTTTGTTCGCAGACATAAGCTTTGTCCGGCGCGTGTTCCGGCAAATTCCTGACGCGGCCACCGTTAGCCTTTGTCGGAGCGCAGGGCTGACAGAAATATTTGATGAGGTCTTTTCCCTCGGTCAGCTTTTGCTTCTCCAGTCCCAGCACGGCGCCGGCGCCAACCAGAGAGAGAGGCAAGCCCATGTAGGCCGACCAAATCATGGAGCAGCGCCAGCTTTCCGGGTTCAGGTACTCTCCGGTTGGGTAACCCAGATACCGAGACAGGCAGACCCGCTCGAAGTTGGCGTTGAACGCCCACTTGGTAACGGTGTTATCCTCCAGCGCCGCCAACACAACGGGAGGTATCCTCTCGCCATTCGCCAAATCGACCACCTGAACTTCGCCGCCGTCTGCGGAATACCCGAACAGCAGCACCTCGAAGTCCGGGGACTCGGCGTAGCGGTATACACCGGAACGTTGCAGCGAAACGCTGGAAAAGCTCTCTATATCAATGCTGATGCTTTTCATATGCACCATCCTTTTTAGTTTGGGAGCGACAGCGGCATGACTCCCGCCGCCGCTCCGGTCAGGTTTAGCGCAGTTCCTTCATGCGCTTCTCGTGATACTCCTGGTCGCGCTTCTCCTGCGCGTCCAGCCGCCGGTTCCGCTTGCGGTCATTGAAGATTCCCTGGATGGCACTCACCAACGTTGCCAGGGACAGCGCCGCCATGCAGATGAGAACCAGGTTCAGCAATGCGATAGTCATCTCGTTCACCACCTTTCTCAGTCGAGGAAGTCGTCATCGTCATCGGTGGCGAAGTCGTCCTCGGCGCGGCTCCGACCACCCAACGGCTCACCGTCCCGAATCTTCTGGAGGTTGTTCAGGCCGCAGGCGATGCCGCGATTGCCGTTGCTGTTGTAGGCGTAGAAGTTGATGCTGGCCCGGCCGTACACACCGGAATAGACCTCGGAGCGGGTCAGAATAGGGTTGCGGTCAGCGTCCACGACACCGGGAGCGGTGGTGCTGTTGGCATTGACGAAGTAGCTGTTGGCGTAGGCCGCATCGTCCGGACGCTCCAGGTCGCCGTCCCGCAGCGGGGTCTTGATGGCGGTCAGCGCCGGGATGGAGCGGCTGTTGCCCTTCAGCTTTGCCTGGCCGTCCGCATAGGCGGACTGGATGGCGGCCTTGATTTTGCCAACGGTCACGGTGTCATCCTTCGGGATGATCAGGCTGACGCTGTACTTGGGGTTGCTGCCGTTGATGCTCTTTGGCTCCCAGATGTTTGCGTAGCTCCAGCGAGTGCGGGGGCCGGTAATCACTTTAGTCGGGTTTCTCATGGTAGTTGTCCTCCTTAGACGTTAAAATCATCTGCTGCTGTGTTCATTGCCGGGCGCTTATCGCTCTCCGGCACCAGTACGGGTTTCCCTTGGGGTTTTACGACCAGGTCGCCCAGTAGTTCCTCGAACTTCTTCCTGCCAAGCCGGGATGTCATGGCAGTGATGCCGAGCAGTTTTCGCTCGAAAGGGTCATAGCCAGCATTTGACACCGTGGCGGCGACTACTGCCTCATCGGTGTATTTACGGACTGACCTGCCCTCGACCACTTTGAATCCGTCATACTTCTCGCCGCGAAGGGCTTGCTGTAAGGCGTACTCCTTTATGTCCTTCCCCCAGGAGACCAGTTCGTCTATCCTCGGCAGGATGACCGCTATCTCATTAGGCTCCAATGATGAGGGCATTTCGAAGTCGTAACGGGCGAGTTCCAGATTGTACTCCGCCCGCTTGCGACAGGTGGCTTTCAGCTTGCAGAACTGGCAGTGGTCTCCGGCTTTGTACTCGCCGCCGCCCTCATAGGCCAGCTTTGCGGTAGGCGCCAGAACGGTCTCTGCCCAGGTGAGCAGGTCGGTCTTGTCCATGACCGCTGTACTGACGTTTCCTCTGCGTGGCTGGAAGATGGTCATTTTCACTGTCTCGATGTCGTAGATGCCATCGTAGGCGTCAAGGGCGCCGAGCGCATAACAGCGTATCTGCGGGTTTTCTTCCGCCTCTACCAGCACACCTAGGCCATACTTGAAATCAATGACGTGCAGTTCCCGGTCAGCTACGATGACGGCGTCTCCGGTGCCAAAGCCCTCCGGTACCCATCTGGAGTAGTCCAGTCTCTGCTCGACCATCAGCTGGGGGTCTTTGCAGAACACCTTTGCCGCCTCCATCTGCTCCATAACAAACGCACAGTACTCATTGGTGCAGTTGTCCATCTCAGCATCAAAATAATCCAGATCCTCGGTGGGGTCTCTCGGCTCCATGCCGAGGGCTTTTTTTACTTTGTACTCACACAAGGTGTGCGCATCGGTTCCCTGTCTGGCGAAGGCGCTGCCTTTGTCCTCCATCCCCTCGCTGGCTCTGGCGGACGGTGGGCAGTTCAGCCACCTGTGGCTGGAGGAGGCGGAGAGCAGTGCGTGCTTAGCCATCGTCCAGCACCTCCGCCTCCCGCAGAAGGGCTTCGTAGTCCTCCGGCTCAACTTGCGACAGCTTGGTCGCGCCATACCTCTGGAGCAGGGCGCGGACCTCCACGGAGTGGCCAGCGCGAGACTTCCGCGCCAAAATGGCGCGCACCTCTTCCAGCGTCAGCGCAGGCTTGGGTGTGGGTTCCGGCGGTGCATCTTCCGTTTCGCTGAACTGAATGGCCAGCCAATCGGCGGCGTCAGTAAGGGTGGCTGCAGCGCTGCGCAACTGTTCGATGATCACCGACATCTCCTGGATTTTCATGAGACTGTTCTCCTTCCTGTGATTGACTTGCCTGGGAAAGCCTGATGAGCCTGTTCGCCAGACGCTTCGTTGTGACGCTGATTGCCGTAAGAACACCGATCAATTCCTCATCGTTGGCATCAGGGCATCCTGCGCATTTGTTTTCTGTGTCCGGCATCTGCGGCACCTCCTCTCCAAGGACGTTTCGTTTTCGCTGTCCTCACTATCCACTGGATGAAAACTGTCCAAGTGGTCCGCTGATTCTAAAATGTTTTTAATATTATTTTTGATGGGGCTCCGACCCCCGAACTGGAGGCCGGAGCCCAGGATGGTTTCATTCAGATGTAGTCCCTGAGTTTTTCGTAGAGGTCAGCTTTCAGCTTGTCCCAATGCCGTTTGAAGGTGGAACGGGGAATGCCGAGAATTTGCGCGGTTCTGCGCTCGGTCTTTCCGTCCATAATGAGTTGACAGATGCGTCTGCTTTCCGGGTCGAGACGGCTGAGTTCCTCATGAAGCGCATCGATGGCGTCGATCAGCATAATTGCCTCTTCAACATCTAAGGCTTCATCGGGAATGGTATCGGCAAAGCTGGTGCCACCTTCATCGTTTTCCATCTCCGATTCGAGGGACAACTGGTTACCAGCCCTGTGGAACTCACACTCCTCGCAGTTCATGTTGCACAGCCACCATTTGCTGCGGGTGCAGGTACAGCAACCATTTCGCTGCTGCTTGTGGCGGAACGTGTCGATTTCACGGAAATACTCCTTGTGGAACTCCTCCGTGACGGGTTCCCAGCGTTTTTCAGATTTGATGTAAATTTGATACTTGGTCTCTTTTGACATGAAAAATCCTCCATTCGTTTGGTTGGAATGGAGGAAATCTCGTCAGACAGCTGCAAAAAGGGCATGGCAAATAAACCGCAGCCCTGATGGATTACTTCTCCATTCCGGGTTGCAGCTCCCTTATCCAGTAGGCAGCTGATAGTTATTCAGTTGTTCCGGCAATCTGCACTGGATCATTCGTGGCCAACGAATGTACAGAAAGCCGGAGG
>JAJPXR010000079.1:15771-17037 GCA_021205375.1 Clostridiales bacterium
TCGACAAAACAGCCCCTATCCTTAAAAAAGATAGTTGCTGTCTTGCCGATGGCCTTGATATGTCCACCGTGACTATTGACCTGGAACAGGTCTTATCGCAATGATCGCAGCCTGCCCGTCGTATAGCCTTTTCAAGACGGTCTTGATGTATGACCTGAAGCAGGAATTACGAACCAATCAACCTGCCCGTCGTTACATCAGTTATATTTGATTTTCACGTTGGTGACGCCGGCGCTCATCCCGTGGGCGTACAGCCATTCCTTTGCCTCTGCAACCAATTCTTGCGGAGCATCCGTAATGCTGCAGATGCACTTATAGATGCTCGCCCAAAAGACGGTTTCATTTTCAGGTATCGGGATATCGTACTTTTTCATGTACTTCTCAATCGTATCCCGGTCAAGTGAAAAAAGTGCGGCGTTGCGCTCCTTCACGAATTTTGATGTCCTGCTCATCTCAGTTCCTCCTTTGATTCTTGGGTGCGAAAATGTCGATGCTGTCATGGTGGCTGCTTTTCAACGTCCGTACCATCACTGCGTGGCACCTCCTACATTCGACTTTCACAGCACCTTTTTGATTCTTGTATCCCGTCACGATGACCCCACAGTTAGGACAGTGCCACGAGAATGGTGTCCAATCCTCTTTTATTTCCATAGTTCCATCATCCTCTCTGTGTTAAAGCACCATCCAATCACCGAGCAGTTCCAAAACGCAGCGTAACCTGATGGGGAGAATAGACCGGAATCTTCTTTTGCTGGACACAGGGGTTTGACAGTACCATGACCGTCTGGCCACAATACTCACATTCCATCCAGCCTTCCGTTTCGTCCAGAAGGAGATTTCGGTTGATTGTTCCACAGATTGGACACTTGATGTCATAAGGTTTCATCTCAGTCCTCACTTTCTTTGGCGGTATCATGCCAATCCATTGCTCGCCTTGCCTTTAACCTTTTGCTGAGGTTCCGGCCTTTCGTGCTTATCTTTCCGGCCTCCCTTCGCCAAGCCTCGAACACACGTTCGACTTGCGCTTATTATACTCGCCGCCTCTCTGTGTGTCAAGGGAGATTGGAGCGATTTCATGATGAGCGGCATTAGAAGTCTCTAATTGCAGACACCTACAACTAAGGTTCGCTTCAGGAAATGAATATAGTGGAAATCAGGAAAGCGGTGTATCTTATAAATTTCACGCGAATTGTGAAAAGTCTCAAATTACAGACAGTAAATACTTGCTTTACTTGTGAAATTCATGTACAATGTAAAGAGATTTTG
>JAJPXR010000232.1 GCA_021205375.1 Clostridiales bacterium
ATGAATTTGGGGCCAGGTGCTTTACCTGACCCCAACATTTATTATAGAACCGTTTGATTTTGCCCCGCCGGGAGCCGACTGCTCCAGCAGTGCCAGCGCTTTTTGGTACTTTTCCACCCGCTGGAGGTCTTTCTCAGTGATAACCTCCAGCCGGGACAGGTCGCTGTTGTGCCGCAGGTCGGCCTCCTTGACCGCACGGGCGATGGGATTGACTGAGAGGGCGCGGACGTAATCCAGATAGGGGACCGCTGGGTCGTGGGTCAGCAGTGCCAGCGCCTCCAACACCGGGGCAGGAAAGCCCTCCAGTTCCAGCTCCTTCAACGTCCAGCCGGTGTCCTCCACCACGTCGTGGAGCAGGGCGGCGGCGCAGCTCTGCTCGTCCTCCATCTGTTCCGCCAGGTGATAGGGGTGGAAGATGTAGGGGAGACCACTCTTGTCCCACTGGCCCAGATGGGCGTCCCAGGCCAGACGCAGGGCCTTTTTCGTCAGCGGTGTGTAAATCATGACTGCGGAATGGCGACATAGGCCACCCGCACGCTGCCGCCGACGGTCTGGCTATGCTTCTTGTCCTCCTGGGCCAGTTCACTGTCCTTGCGGATGGCCCACAGGCAGCGCTTTTTGGCCCGGCCGATGAGCTGCCCCAGGGTGTCCTTTTCAAATTCGGAGACGGCGGGTTTGCTCTGGCGCAGGGTGGGGTCCCACCCGGCCTGGACGAACACCGGCCCAGTGAGGACCTTGCGGCGCACTTCGCCGCTGACCACGTCCACCACGTGGACCGTCACTCCGCCGTCCTTCACCTGCCCCAACAGCAGGGTGAACACCGAGGGCTTGCGGCTGAGAAGGTGCTGAGCGGCGGTGGCCTTGCTCAACACGCCGGCGATCTGATTCAGGCGGCTGGCCAGGCTGCGGTTTTTTTGCCGTAAAATGCGCTCCGCCAGCAGGTAATAGTTGATGCCGCCGAAAATGGTCAGGCCGCAGCAGGCCCAGACCAAGCCCTGGTCCTGGTCCGAAAAGACCTTCCGCCCCCGGTCCAGGTGCAGATGGAGGGCTTCGGGCTGAATGGTCAAGCGGCTGTCGCCTGCGGCGGCGACGCCGTTCTGGTTGGCGATCAGGCAGATGTAGGACATGAGAACCACCTTTCTTTTTTTGAACGGAGAAACGACAGACGAATTAAACAGTTTCCACAGGGTTTTGCACAGAACAGCCGGGAGGGCGGGAGACTTTCCGGGACCTTTTTTCGAGGAATCTGGAAAAAGGGGAGCGGAACCGGCATTTTTGGAAGCCGTAAAGGAATTTTCCCTCCCGACTTGGGGCGGAAGCCCCAAACCGGAACTTTAGCCACAAAAAGATTATAGCTGGAAACATCAAAAAAAGCAACTCATTTTCTCACATCCAGAGGAGGAACAGAATATTTCCCACAAAATTTTAAATTTTCATTGACAAAGCCGAACTTGTCCGCTATAATAATCCCTGCGTTGAAAAGACCATTTGGAGAGATGTCCGAGCGGTTTAAGGAGCCAGTCTTGAAAACTGGTGACCCCGGGAGGGGCCGTGGGTTCGAATCCCACTCTCTCCGCCAGAATTTCTCCACCGTAAAATTTCATCTGGTTTTATCATTCTACCGCTTTGCAGAAGTACTCAAGTGGCCGAAGAGGCGCCCCTGCTAAGGGTGTAGGGCGGGAGACCGTCGCGAGGGTTCAAATCCCTCCTTCTGCGCCAAGAAATCCGTTGAACTTGTTGAGAGTTCAGCGGATTTTTTTATTGTTTCGCGGGCTTTTCCAGGCCAAAAGGTAAGGGCGTAAAGTTTATCCCCCTTTCTGCACCCCTTAGAGATTTTATTTCGAGGAAGCGAAGCGATAATAACGCTCCACCCTATCGGCGTGTCCCGCCGAGGCAAAATACAAGACATTCTGTTTCTGGAAATATAATTGACAAAACTGCCCACATCGTTTATTCTATAAGCAGACGATCGCCCGCCACACCTCGCTCCTTGCGTGGGAAGGCTGGCGGAAGCACCCCACTTATCACCGTTTGCCTACGTGCAGGAAAGGAAGTTTCTTATGGTCAATCGTTTTGTACTCAACGGCATTTCTTATCACGGAAAAGGCGCCATCCAGGAGATCCCCGGACTGGTCCAGGCCAAGGGCCTGAAAAAGGCGTTCATCGCCTCTGACCCCGATTTGGTCAAGTTCAACGTCACCAAGAAGGTCACCGACCTGCTGGATGCGGCGGGCATGGACTATGAGGTCTACTCCGACATCAAGCCCAATCCCACCATCGAAAACGTCCAGACCGGCGTGGAAGCCTACAAGAAGTCCGGCGCGGACTATATGATCACCATTGGCGGCGGCTCTTCTATGGACACCGGCAAGGCCATCGGCATCATCATCAACAACCCGGAGTTTGCGGACGTTCGCTCGCTGGAGGGAGTGGCCCCCACTAAGAACCGCACCGTCTACACCATCGCCGTCCCCACCACCGCCGGCACCGCGGCGGAGGCCACCATCAACTATGTCATCACCGACGTGCAGAAGAAGCGCAAATTCGTCTGCGTGGACGTGAACGACATCCCCGACATCGCCATCGTGGACCCCGACATGATGTCCACCATGCCCAAGGGCCTGACCG
>JAJPXR010000122.1 GCA_021205375.1 Clostridiales bacterium
CTCCCCTGAAAGGGGAGGAGGGCCGCCGCCTTTAGGCGGTGGCGGAGGGGTTTCGCGTTAAAGCTTAGAAAATGCTACCCACAAATAAAAAACCGCAGAGGGCGCAGAATACAGAAGGGCAATTCTGTGTTCCGCGCCCTCCTGTTTATACCAAAATAAAAGGAGTATCGTTATGGCAAGTTATCGCATTGGACGCATCAACGACGACATCAAGCGGGAGCTTGCGTCCATGATCCCCACCCTGAAAGACCCCCGTGTGCGGGGCCTCATCTCCATCACGCGGGTGGACACCACCGCCGACCTGCGCTACTGCAAGGTCTACGTCTCCATGCTGGACAAAAGCGACGTGAAGGAGGTCATGCGGGGCCTGAAATCCAGCGCGGGCTATCTGCGCCGGGAGCTGGGCCACCGAATGACCCTGCGCTACACGCCGGAGCTGCAATTCATCGCGGACGACTCCATCGACCGGGGGGCCAAACTCATCCAGATGATGAACGAGCTGGACATCCAGCCCGACGAGGCCCCGGCGGAAACGGAGGACACGCTATGACCGAGCAGCAGGCCATTCAGTGGCTCCGGGAGCGGGACAACTTCCTGGTCCTGACCCACATCCGCCCGGACGGGGACACCCTGGGCTGTGCCACCGCCCTGTGCCTGGCCCTGGAGCAGTTGGGCAAGACCGCCTACACCCTGCCCAACCCCGGCGTGACCCGCACCTATGACGGCTTTTTGAATTTCCGGTGGGCGCCGGAGGGCTACGTGCCGGAGCATATCGTGGCGGTGGACATCGCCACCGAGAACCTGTTCCCGGAGGGGCCGCAGCAGGCGTATCTGGGCAAAACCGAGCTTTGCATCGACCACCACGGCAGCAACACCTTTTACGCCCAGGAGACCTGCCTGGACGCGGACGCCGCCGCCGCCGGGGAAGTGATGTACCGCATCGTCAAGGGGCTGTGTCCGCTGACCAAGGACATCGCCCAGGCGCTGTATATCGCCATCTCCACCGACTGCGGCTGCTTCGCTTACAGCAACACCACCCCCGCCACCCATCGCATCGCGGCGGAGCTGATGGAGTACGGCGACTTTTCCCCGGTGAACAAGCACTTTTTCCAAACGAAATCCTTCAAGGAGCTGAGCTTGCAGGCCAAACTCATGGCCTCCGAGCAGTTCTTTGAGAACGGGAAAATTTGCATCGGCTGTATCACCATGGCGGACAAAGCCAGCGTGGACGCCGACGAGGGGGACTGCGAGGAGCTGTCCTCTTTCGCCGCCGCCATCGAGGGGGTGCGCTGCGCCGCCACCATCCGGGAGCTGGCCCCCGGCAACTGCAAAATCTCCCTGCGCACCGACCCCACCTACATCAACGCCAGCGACGTCTGCGCCCTGATGGGGGGCGGCGGTCACGCCGCAGCCGCCGGAGGCAGCGTGGCCGGGACCGTGGAACACGCCCGGCAGGTGGTCTGCGACAGCATTATGCAGGTACTGGGCGCTGAGGTGTGAAGCAACGTATGCCAAACGGAATCATCATCATTGACAAGCCTCAGGACTGGACCAGCATGGACGTCTGCGCCAAGCTCCGCCGCCTGCTGGGGGAGCGCCGGGTGGGACACGCCGGGACGCTGGACCCCATGGCCACCGGGGTACTGACGGTGTTCATGGGCCGGGCCACCCGCGGCGCGGAGTTCGCAGAGGGCGGCGAGAAGGAGTATCTGGCCACTCTCCAACTAGGGCTGGAGACCGACACCCAGGACACCACCGGGCAGGTTTTACACCAGCGGCCCGTCACCTGCACCCGCGAGGACATCGAGGCGGTGCTGCCCCGGTTTCGGGGAGATATTTTGCAGGTGCCGCCCATGTACTCCGCCCTGAAACGGAACGGAAAGAAGCTCTACCAGCTTGCCCGGGCGGGCAAGACCGTGGAGCGCCCGCCCCGTCCCGTCACCATCTACGCTCTGGAACTGGGGGAAGAACTGGGGCCGGGGGCCTACGCCCTGCGGGTGCGCTGCTCCAAGGGGACGTACATCCGCACCCTCTGCCACGACATCGGCCAGGCGTTGGGCTGCGGCGGGGCCATGGCCGCCCTGCGGCGGACCCAGGCGGCTGGGTTCACCCTGGCGGACGCCCTCACCCTGGAACAGGTGGCCGCCGCAGTGGAGGAAGGCCGGGGGAACGAGTTGCTCCGGCCCATCGACACGCTATTTACCCAATACCCGGCGGTCACGGTCGCCGGGCGGCAGGAACGGCTCTGCCGCAACGGAAATCCCTTCCGGCTGGAGGGGGCGGACGGGCGGTTCCGGGTCTACGGCGCGGACGGCGCGTTTCTCATGCTGGGAGAGCGAAAAGGCGGGGAAATGCGCACCGTTAAGAGCTTTTTTGAGCCAGAAACGACATAAGCTGTTAGCTATTAGCCGTTAGCCAGGTCCTTCCAGTCAAAAGCCAGGTGCTAAAGTGGCAGACGTCTTGCATTTGGCTACGCAAAAGAGGGCATCAGATACAGCAAAAAAGGGAGGTTCTATAATAAATGTTGGGGTCAGGTAAAGCACCTGGCCCCAAATTCATAA
>JAJPXR010000098.1 GCA_021205375.1 Clostridiales bacterium
GTCCCAGGGGCTGGGATTCTTTTACCGGGTGATGCTCTCCCGGCTGGTGGGGGCGGAGACCATGGGGCTGTACCAGCTCATCATGCCGGTCTATTCGGTGCTGGTGTCCGTCACCATCACCGGCATGACGGTGGGGCTGTCCTCCCTCTCCGGCAAATACGCCGCCACCGGCAACCAACGAGCCGCCACCCAACTGCTCCACACCAGTCTCCGGGGGCTGGTGCTGCTGTGGGTGCCCATCGCGGCGGCGGTGTGCCTGTTTTCCCGGCCTCTGGCGGCGCAGGTGCTGGGGGACGGGCGGACCCGGCTGGGATTGGTGCTGCTGCTGCCGGTACTGCTGCTGACCGGGGTGGAGAACCTGACCAAACACCACTTTTACGGCTTGGGGGAGACCCGTCTCCCCGCCGCTGTGGAAATTGGGGAGCAGTTCATCCGCACCGCCGCCATTCTGGGACTGCTGGCCCTGCTGCTGCCCCTGTCCCAGGCCCATGCGGTAGCGGTCATCGTGCTGGGGATGGTGGTCAGCGAGGTTTTTTCCTCCACCACCCTGACCTTCTTCCGCCGCCAGCGGGAAGGCCCTTACCGGCTCCAGCCGGGAGCGGGGGAGCGCCCCGCCAGTCTCCGGCGGCAGCTCGCGCAGGTGGCGGCGCCGGTCAGCGCCGCCGCGTTGCTGAACAATTTGATTTCCTCCGCCGACTCGGTCCTCATCCCCCGGCAGTTGGAAGCCTTCGGCCTGGCGGCGGGGGACGCCATGGAACTGTATGGCGTGGTGTTCGGCATGACCCTGCCCCTGCTGACGCTGCCCTTCGCCTTCGTCAACGCCCTGAGTCTGGCGCTGCTGCCCCGGCTGACCCGGTGCGCCGCCCTGGGGGACCGGCGGGGCGGCAACCGCCGTGCGGCAAAGGCGCTCCAGGCCACCTCCCTGGTGGTGCTGCCCCTGCTGGGGCTGCTGGTGCCCCTCAGCGGCGACGTGGGGCGGGTGCTGTTCCGGGAGGAGCGGGTGGGGCTGTACATCCTGCCTCTGGCGGTAGCGGTGGCCCTCTCCGCCTACGAGGGGATACTCTCTACCATCCTCAACGGCGCGGGGAAACAGTCCGTCTCCGCCGCCGTCTCCCTGCTCTGCGGCCTGTTGCAGTTGGCGTTCACCTGGTTCGGGGTGGGCCGGTACGGGTTCCCCGCCTTTCTGATGGGGATGCTGGCGGCCTCGGCGCTGGGGATGCTGCTGCGGCTGGGGGTCGCAATGCAGACCACCGGATTGACGCTGGACTGGTTCGCCGCCTTTGTGGGACCGGCGCTGGCGGCGGTGTGCAGCGGGCTTTGCGTCAACCTGCTCTATCAGGTTTTGCAGCGGAATGGCGCGTCGGACGGGACCTCCCTGCTGGTCTGCGTCCCGGTGGGACTGGCGCTGTACTTTATTACGCTCCGCGTTCAGGGGGTGCGCATTGTCTACGTGGTGCCTACGCTACGACGGCGGGAATATCAATGAGCAATTAGCAATGTGCAATGTGCAATGGGTGAGGAACCCCTCTGCCACCGCCTAAAGGCGGCGGCCCTCCTCCCCTTTCAGGGGAGGCAAGAGGGGTGGTCGGTTACGAGACGGCAGTTTTTCATGGAAAACTTGTACTTTTCTGGGCAAAAACATTGACCAAACGGCAAACACTATCCCGACTAATTGCTAATTGCTAATTGCAAATTGAACTCAGCAGTTCCAAAATGCGGAACCGCAGCACATAGTCCGCCCCATCCCGGGTCAACAGCGCCACATCCTCCTCGGTCAGTCCCTCCGCCATGGCGGACTGGGCCAGGTCGCTGACCGGCTCCAAACACAGGCCGGGGAACAGCACGCACCACCAGTTGTGGCCCGCTCCGGCCCCCAGCTCCACCCGCAGGGCCTGATAGTCCCCGGCGGGCAGGGAGAAGTCTCCGTAGTCGATGGTGGGGAAATTCGTATACTCCAGCGACACAGCCACAGAACAGTCGTACCCCTGCTCCTCCACCACGGCCAGCCCCGCCGCCGCCAGGTCGGGCAAAGCGGCTTCCAATGTTTCGCGTGTGTCCTCAACACTGTCTGACCCGGCCAGCAGCTCCCGGCACCGCTCCAGCACTGCGTCCCGCACCTGGAGCTTGAGTGTTTGGTCCTCGTCGCTGTCGGAGTTTGCCACCACATGGAGCCGCACCATCCGCGAGGCCAACTGGTTCTGGCGGAACTGCGCCCAGCACCCCACTGCCAGCAGCGCGCACAGCAGCACCGGCAGCACGCCCCACCATTTTCGAACAAAAGACATAACAACACCGCCCATACATCGGTTTTACCTACAGTATGGACGGTGTTTCGTTTCGTTATACCCCGAAGAACAGGGAAAGATGTTTTGGTTTTCTCAGACCGGCTGCACCACAAAGGTCTCCTGATAGGTCTCCCGCAGCTCCTGCGCGGCGGCCTGAGCCTCGGTTTCGGTTTGGAACACGCCGAACACGGTGGGACCGGTGCCGGAGAGACAGGCTCCCAGCGCCCCCCGCTGGATGAGCGTGTTGCGAATTTCCTGGATGACGTTGGCCC
>JAJPXR010000151.1 GCA_021205375.1 Clostridiales bacterium
AGAAACCCCTCCGCCACCGCCTGCGGCGGCGGCCCTCCTCCCCTTTCAGGGGAGGTAAGAGGGGATAGTGCTTGTTGTCTGATGTCAATTTTGTCCGACAGATGTGGAATTTCTATTAGAAATCCCTCTTTCTAGCCACTAATCACTAGTCACTAAAATAATACGGCTGATTCAAAGGAATCGTCAGAATTTCTTATATCTCTTGCAGTTCCTCCGGCCCCAGCACCACCTTCATGGCCCAGGGGGGGACCTGCGCGTCGGTGTATTCCTCCCGGAAAAAGACGAAAGCGGTGTCATAGGGGGGCTTTTTCTGTGGATAGGTGCCAAAGCCGTCGGTGAAGTACAGCAACCCCTTTAGCTCCGTTAGTTGACCCTGGGCCTGGAGGTTCGCTACGTAGTCGAAGGCGGGGCGGAAGTCGGTGCCGCCGTAGCCCTTGACGGTGAAGTTTTTGGAGAACCGGTCAAATTCCTCCGGGCTGTGAAGCACCGTGTCCATCTGCACCCCGGCGTCGCTCTGGATGATGTGCAGGTTCATCTCCCGGAAGAAGGCGCTCTCCTGGTTGAGAATGGCCCGCGTCTCGGAGAGGAACCGCTCAATGATGCCGTCGGAACAGGAATCAGAGGTGTCGATGACGATGACAAAGTCCCGTATCTTCCGGCTCTCCCGGTACTCCAGCGGCTCGATGAGGGGGATGTTGCCGTATAACTCCAGCCCGTAGCTGTAAAAGGCGTAGTCGAAGGAGTCCGGGTCGGTTTTGACCTCCTCCCGGAGGGTGACGAACCGGCGGAGAAAGGCCCGGTAGTCGTACCGCTCCCGGTTCTCGATTTGGATGGATTTCAGCAGTCCGCCCATCTCGTCCCCGTGTCCGGCGAAAAAGGTCTCCAGGTTGGTCTGGGTCTTTTCGTCGATGCGCTTCCACTTGGCCTCCACCTCCCGGCGGCGCTCCTGCTGGGCGCGGCTGTCGGGGCTGTCGGAGTCCTCCTGCTGCTGACTTTCGTCCTGACCGGGATCGTCGTCCTGCCAGAACTGGTGGTCGTCCCGCAAAAACTCCTGCTTGAGCCGCAGAATGTCCAGGTACTGCACCTGCCGCCGCTCCAGCGCCCGATAAATTGCCTCCGCCGTCAGTACGGGACATTCCTCACTGAGCCAGTCGTAGGTCTCCTCCCGGAAGGTAGAAACGGAGAGCTGGATGGAGCGGTTTTCGATGCCGTCCAAAATGGACTCCACGGCGATGTCGCAGGCCACCGTCCACAGGTCCTCGTCCCGGCCCTCCCGGTTCAGCTCGTGGCGGAACATACAGTGGAGGATCATGTGGAGATAGACCCGGTTCAGCTCCACCAGGTCGTCCCGGTAGACCCGCTGCAAATAGGTGGGGTTAAAGAGGATGCTGATGCCGTCTGTCCCCACGGTGACGGTGTTCAGGTTCATGCGGTAGTCCAGGCCGCTGAGGGCGATGTCCAGAAACCGCATGGAAAAATACAATTCATTCCGGGAGGCGGACAGAATGGCGCTGCCCAGCCGTTCCAGCCGTTCACGATTTGACGCCATAGCCACCTCACAGTTCAAACAGCTTGTCCGCGCCGGAGCGGGGGCCGCGCCCGGCGGCTTCCAGCAGACGGCTGACGAAGCGGACATTTTCCGCCTGCTCCGCCCGTTCCAGCATCTGGTTCAGGTCGTCCCCGTCCAGCCTGCCGGTGGAGAGCAAAAATTCCAGCCCCTCCAGGTCGTCCCGGCCCAGCAGGAAGGTGGTCAGTTCCGGGATGTGGCCTTTCAGGTAGTCCCAATACTCCTGCTCTTTGGCGGGGCGCAGTTCCCGCGGCCAGCGCAGCCGGTCAAAGGCCAGCTCCGCCAGCAGCTCCGGTGGGTCCTGGAGCTTGGCGGCATAAAAATAGGTATCGTATAGGGCAAAGTCCACGTCCCGGTCGCTGAAACAACCCCGGTACAGGCCGCCGGTGCCGGTTTCGTTGGTGCGGAACTGTTTGGCCTGAATCAGCTCCTCGTACTCCAAAGCGTACTCGGTCAGCACCACTTCCACCGTCTCCTCCGGGTAGCGCACCCGTACCCGCATGACCCGGTCGATTTCCGCCAGCAGCGCGCCGCCGTTGACCCCGATGCGGAAGGACAGCTCTTTCAGCTCGAAGCAGTTCATCAGCATCCGGTCCCCAATGGCCTCCAGGCTGTCGGGCAGGTCCAACTTTTCCAGGTGGGTGCAGTTGTAGAAGCAGCAGCGGCCAATGGTGCGGACGCTGTGGGGGAGGGAGACCCGTTTTAGCTTGCGGCACTCGGCAAAGGTGTAGTCTGGGAGAATTTCAATGCCCTCCGGCAGTTCCAGATGCTCCAGAGCGCCGCAGCCGTAGAAGCACCGCTCGCCCAGCTCCCGCAGGCCCGCAGGCAGCTCCAGCCGGGGCAGGGCGGCGCACTGGGCGAAGCACCGCGTTCCCGCCCGGCGCAGGGAGGCGGGCAGGGTCAGGTGTTTCAGCGTCTGGTTCTTATAAGACTTGGCCGAGGGAGGCGTCTCCCGCAGATAGACCGGCGCTGAGGCGTCACAGGCGTCCATCGGGGCGGTCCCGGCAAAGCAGTCTGGTCCCAACCCGGTGACGGGACAGCCCTCCAGCTCGTCCGGCAGCTCCAGCCGGGGCTGGTCGCCCACGCAGCGGGTGACAGTCGCCTCGCCGTTTTCGATTGTATAGTAGATGCGCCACTGCAAAGCGTTTGCCCACCCTTCTTCTCAATTCCAAACCACTATTATATACAAAACGCCCGCGGGATACAATGGGTTTTTGCCCATTTTTTGCGCCGTGGGCAAGGAAGCGGTTCTTCGCTTGCTCGCAACCCGGTTTTGTGGTATGGTTATACTATTAAAATGTATCGCAGGAGGTCATACCAATGCGTTTCCCGTTTGAACTACTATCCGAACAGGATTACCCCGCCCAAATCGGGCGGGTGACAGAGGAAATGGCAAAGGTCAAAACCACAGGGACCTTTGCCCGGAACCCTGGTGAGACGATTTATTACGAGCTGTACCGCCAACCGGAAGCCAGGGGATGGGTGGCCATTTCCCACGGGTTTGAGGAGGCGACGGTCAAATACGCTGAGGTGATTTGGTACTTCCTCCAGGCGGGGTACAGCGTGGCGATCTGCGACCACCGGGGCCACGGCAACTCCTTCCGCCAGGTGCCGGAGCTGTGGCTGACCCACGTGGACAAGTTCACCGACTACTGCGAGGACTACCGCTATTTTCTGAACGAGGTGGTGGTCCCCCAGGCGGAGGGTCTGCCGGTGTACCTGCTGGGCCACTCCATGGGCGGGGCCATCGCCGCGCTGACGCTGGAGCTGTACCCAGAGCTGCCGGTGGAGAAGCTGGTGTTGTGCAGCCCCATGATCGCTCCCCAGACCCAAGGGGTCCCGTTCGGTGTGGCATTGTTCCTGGCCCGGTTCTTTATCGCCATTGGCAAGGGGAAGGACTGCCTCTTTAACCAGCGGGTGTTCACCGGGGAGGAGGACTTTGACGGCGACTGGGCCTGTGCCACCTCCTACGCCCGCTATTGCTGGTATCTCCAGGTGCAGCGGGAGCACGAGCAGTACCAGAACAACGCCGCCACCTACTGCTGGCTGCGGGAGTCGCTGCTGGTGACGAAGCAGTTGATGCAGCCGGACCGCTGTGCCAACCTGCGTCTGCCGGTGCTGCTGCTCCAGGCGGGGCAGGATACCATGGTGAAAAACGAGGCCCAGGACAAGTTTCTCTCCCAGCTCCCCAACGGGCGGAAGGTAACGTTCCCTACCGCCCGGCATGAGATTTTCCGCAGTGAAAACGCTGTGGTGGGCCAGTTCATGGAGGAAATTTTGACCTTCCTGGAGGATTAAGCGGTAAAACCGTTCACCAGTCGAATGATCTCCTGCACCGCCTGTTCGGTGGTCAGGCCGTCGGCCTCCAGTGTCACATCGGCGTACCGCTCATAGAGGGGCGTCCGCTCCCGGAACAGGTCGTAGAGGGTCTCACCCTCCCGCATGGCCACGCCGCGGGTGGTGATGTTGGTCAGCCGGGACTGGATGACCTCGTACCGGTGCCGGATATAGACGATAATGCCGTTGGACTTCAAATGCTCCATGGCCTCCCGGCCATAGATGACGCTGCCGCCGGTGGCGATGACCGAGCGGCGGACCTCCAGCGCGGCCACGGTGTCGTTTTCCAGTTGTAAGAACCCCTCCAGCCCCCGTTGAGCGATGATCTCCACCAGGGTCTGGTCGGTGGCCTCCTGGAGGACCAGGTCGGTGTCGGTAAAGCGGTATTTCAGCTCCTTGGCGAGGATGACGCCGATGGTGCTTTTGCCGGAGGCGGGCATCCCCACCAGAACGATATTTTTGGGCATTGTATTCGCTCCTGTCTGAAATAAAGTCAAATGGTTCATAGATATTTTGCAATTCCTCCATTGCGGCAGCCACAGCAAGCGACTATAATATTGCTGTTTCTAATGGGTTTAAACAGACTTTGAGATTCTTTGCCCGCGCGGCGGCGCGGGACGGGAGGAACGCAGTATGGGTAAAATAAAGTCCCTGGTCAAGGGAATGTTAAGCATTGGCTTTTGGGGGTACGGCGGTGGTACCGCCCTTATCCCGGTCATTGAGGAGGAGCTGAAGGACTCCGACATCGAAGTCACCAGCGACCAGTTCAACAAGGACGTGGTGGTGGCCAGCATCACCCCCGGCGCGCTGCCGGTGGAGATTGCCACCGGTGTGGGCCAACAGGTGGCGGGGACCCGCGGCATGATCCTCTCCGCCACGGCCATGGCGCTGCCCGGCGCGCTGCTGACGGTGGCGCTGGTGTCCCTGCTGACGCAGATCAGCGGGGCCATGCTGACCTGGCTGGTCTATGTCTCCATCGGCATCTCCGCGTACATCGTCTTTCTGCTGGGCATTTACATCCGCAGCACCGTGAAAGAGAGCGCGCAGGACCTGCCGGCGTGGGGTGTTTACCTCATCATCGCCTTGGTCTTTCTGTTGACCGGCGCGAAGAATTTTTACAAAATTCTGGGGCTGGACGGCTCCCCGCTGTTCCAACTGTCCACCATCAACGTGCTGGCTATCGCGTTTTTCCTGATTTTCTATGTGGGAGGTCACTGGACCAGCAGACGGCGGTGGCCCATCGCCGTGGTGGTCTCCGTCCTCTATATTTTGCGCATCAGCAACTGGAAATTCATCAGCTTCGACGGCTCGCTGAACCTGATAAAAACCGTCATGGTGCTGCTCAGCGTTTACAGCATGGTCTGTTACTACCGGGATGGGCGCAACCGCAACCAGGACGTGACCCTGGACGTGAAGCCGCTGGTCAAGGACGTGGGGGCGTGGCTGCTGTTTCTCATCGTGCTGTCCATCCCGGCGCTTTTCTTCTTCCAGGACGCACCGCTGTTTATCCCCAAGGCGCTGCTGTCGGCGGTCATCTCCTTCGGTGGGGGCGACGCTTACCTAGCGGTGGCGGACGGCATCTTCGTGGCGGACGGCATGATTTCCAGCTCCGAATTTTACAACCAGTTGGTCCCTGTTGTCAACGCCCTGCCGGGTTCCATCCTGTGCAAGACCCTCAGCGGCATTGGGTACTATGTGGGCTATCACATCACCGGAACCATGCTGGGGGGCTGGATGGTGGCCGTGACCGGCCTGGCCTGTTCCATCACGTCATCGGGCCTGATTTTCATTGCGGTGTTCCACCTGTACAGCACCTTTGAGCGCATCAGCTTCTTTGACCTGCTGCGCCGGTGGATACGGCCCATCATCGTGGGGTTGCTGCTCAGCGTGGCCCTCTCCATGTTCTACGAAAATCTTTCCATCGGGGTGGAGTACAACTGGCCGCCGCTGATGGGCGGGGTGGTGTCCATCGCCATCTTCGCCCTGGATCAGTACCTGTTCAGCCGGTTCCACCTGAAAAAGATCACGTTGCTGGCCCTCTCCGGCGCGCTGTCCCTGGTGGTGGGGCTGGGAATGTCGTTGCTGTAATGTGGTAGGATGCGCAAGCTTGCCGTAAAGGATATTTACTTTACGGATTATAGCCCGTGTTTAGCGACCCTTTTTGCCTTCGGTTTCGCAAGGTGCAGCAGTTGAGAATATCGACAAGCGATTCCACTTTACAGAGCCGATATGTTTGCATGATCGGCACAAATAACCCGATTTAAGTATTCTTTGCTTCGGCACAATCCTTAACGTGCTTTTCCTCCAGCCGCTCATAGGCGGAGGTCTTGGCGATGATGGCCCGCAGCAGCCGGTCCAACTCAGAGCCTTCGGAGTAATCGGCGGGAGCGATGTAGCGCACTCGGTCGTCGCACAGCATCCGGTGTACCTTGGCCCGGTCGTTGGTGGCGGGGTCATAGACGCCGATGGAGTGGCCGCCGTAGGTGTTCACCAGCTTCATGCAGGGGATATCGGTGTCGCTGTCCCCGATGTAAACCATGTTGCGGAAGGGCACGCGCTTTTGATCCGGCGGGAAAAAGTCGTTGACGCCGGGGTCGTTGACATCCAGCACCCCTTTCTCAATGCGAAAAAGAAATTGGGTTTTGCTGGTGTAATTGACGGCCTGGGCGGGCCACTGGGCAATGCCGTTCTCATCGTAGAAAAAGCAACTGGCATAGATTTTTTCAAACGCGCCTGCCCGGGCGATTTTTGTGCCCTCAATCATCTCTTTCAGGCCGGAGGAGAGGATATAGTGCTCCACGATGACCCCCTGCTCCCTGCCGTAGGCGCGGATACGCTCGAACCACCCCTCCACACCGGGGAACAGGGCCACCTTGGAGCCGTATTCCGCCAGGGTCTCCCGGTTGAACAGAAAGCGGCCCTCAGCCTCTTTCACCATCTTGTACATATAGGCCAGGTTGCTGTCCATGCCGTTGGCCCGGGCCATGGCGGACGACTCCGCCCAGAAGGCGTCCACATCGTAGCCCACGGACTGAATATATCCCTGGGCCTGCATATCATCGGGAGAGAGAGTCTTGTCGAAGTCGTAACAAATGGCCAACACAGGTCGGTCCTCTTTGTGTTTTCGCTGGAATTGAACTGCCATGGGAAAAACCTCCTTTGAAGCGGGGATTTTCTGTTCTGGAGCCAGTATAACAGATTTGGCTTCAATGTGCAATTAGCAATGAACAATTGTGCTTTGTTTTGCGTTTCCTAAGAGCTTTTTTCGCCGGAAATACTGCGCTTATTACAAATGATATTGGAGGTGTTTTTATGCAAGTCAGTTTGCTGCAACAGCTTGTAACCGGGGAGAAGGCCCGTGACCTGACCGCCGCTGCTCAGGCGGTGGCCGCCGCCAAAGCGCGGGGCGCAGATCTGGCCATGCTGCCGGAGATGTTCTGCTGCCCCTACGACACCCAAACATTCCCCGTCTATGCAGAGGAGGCGGGCGGCCCTATCTGGCAGGCTCTCTCCGCCATGGCGCGAGAAAATCACATTTGGCTGGTTGGGGGGACCTTCCCGGAACGGGAAGGGGAGCGCATTTACAACACCTGTTTTGTCTTTGACCGGCAGGGCCGACAGGCGGCCTGTTACCGAAAGATGCACCTGTTTGACATCCACATCGACGGGGGGCAGCACTTTATGGAGTCGGAGACGCTTTCCCCCGGCGAAGCCCCCGCCGTGTTCGAGACGGAGTTCGGCGTCTTTGGCCTGGCGGTCTGCTTTGACCTGCGGTTTCCCGCCCTCTTCGAGCGGACGGCGGACCAGGGGGCAAAGGCGATATTCATCCCCGCCGCCTTCAACCGGACCACCGGCCCCCGCCACTGGGAACTGCTGTTCCGCAGCCGGGCGGTGGACAACCAGCTCTATACCCTGGGGGCCGCTCCCGCCCAAAATCTCAGCGCCGACTATGTCTCCTACGGCCACTCCATCGTCTGCGACCCATGGGGGGACGTGGTGGCCCAGGCGGGGACGGAGCCGGGTGCCTTGGACGTAGAACTGAACCTCGACCTCGTGGAAGAAGTGCGGCGGCAGTTGCCGGTCCGCTCTGCCAGAAGGCCGCTGTAACCCCAAAAGATGCAAAAACGCCTCCGCCGGTCTCCCGGCGGGGGTCGTTTTACTGCATAAGGGTTTGTGGTCTGCTGTGCTACCGCACCTGAATTTGGCCCAGCACCTGGCCGATTTTCCCGGCGATGACCAAATCGGCCTGCCGGTCGTAACCGGTGGGCTGGAGGTTGATGAGCACCAGCTTGTGGCCCCGGTAGTAGTTGATGAGGCCCGCGGCAGGGTAGACCACCAGGGAGGTGCCGCCCACGATGAGCACGTCCGCGGCCCGGATGTAGTCCACCGCACGGTAAAGGGTGGTGTCGTCCAGGCCCTCTTCGTAGAGGACCACGTCCGGCTTGATGGTGCCGCCGCAGCGGGGACACTTGGGCACGCCGGGGCTGTTCAGAACGATGTCCACCCCGTCAAAGTGGGCGCCGCACTTCATGCAGTCGTTCCGGCGAACGCTGCCGTGCAGCTCCAGCACCTCTTTGCTGCCCGCGTCCTGGTGCAAGCCGTCGATGTTCTGGGTGATGACGGCCCGCAGCTTCCCGGCCTGCTCCAGCTCCGCCAGCTTTTTGTGGGCGGCGTTGGGTTTGGCGTCCGGGGCGATCATCTTGTCTTTGTAAAACCGGTAGAACTTCTCCGGCTTGCGCATGAAATAGGTGTGGGAGATGATGGTCTCCGGCGGCTCGTCGTACTTCTGGTTGTACAGCCCATCCTGACTGCGGAAGTCGGGGATACCGCTCTCGGTGGAGACGCCCGCCCCGCCGAAAAAGACGATGTTGTCGCTGTCGTCGATCCACTGCTGCAAGGTCTCGATTTCTCTGGTGTTGTCCATCGTGTTCACATCCTTTCGGAAAATTTGAATTTTTTCAAGTGCGTTGTTTAACTATAGTATAATCTGAACTGGGGGCAATGTCAATCGTTCGATATCCGCCGAAATTTTTCTCGAAACCCCTTGACAGGATAACTCTGATATGATATCTTTTTGATATCACAAAGATATGGAGGCGTCCGTCATGGAAGAAAAAATCTTGACGACCCGCAAGCTGGGAATGCCCATGCTGCTGGGCAATATCCTGCTGATTTTCGTTCTCACTGTCCTTTTTGTTGTCTCTCTCCTCAATGACAATGGGGTGATACTGGTCCTTTCCATTCTCCTGCTGTGTGTGAGCTGGATCCCCCTCTTGGGCCTGAAAGTGCTCAAGCCCCAGGAGGCGCTGGTGTTGACCCTGTTCGGCAAGTACATCGGCACACTGAAAGGGGAGGGGTTCTACTGGGTCAACCCCTTCTGCTCGGCGGTGAATCCCGCCGCTTACACCAAGCTGAGCCAGAGCGGAGACGTGAAGAGCTTCTTCAAAAAAGCGGCTGGCGGTGAGGCAGACAGCGCACCCAACGATTCCGACGGCAAACGTATTTCCCTGAAAATCATGACCCTGAACAACTCCCGGCAGAAAATCAACGACTGCCTGGGCAACCCGGTGGAAATTGGAATCGCCGTCACCTGGCGAGTGGTGGACACCGCCAAAGCCGTCTTTAATGTGGACAATTACAAAGAGTTCCTCTCCCTCCAGTGTGACAGCGCCCTGCGGAACATCGTTCGGCTCTACCCCTATGATGTGGCTCCCAATGTGGACACCACCGGCGACGGCGTCCCCGACGAGGGCAGCCTCCGGGGTTCCAGCGAGGTGGTGGCCTCCCGCATCCGGGAGGAGATTCAACAGCGGGTCAACGAGGCGGGCATTGAGGTCGTCGAGGCCCGCATCACCTACCTGGCCTACGCCCAGGAGATCGCCGCCGTCATGCTCCAGCGCCAGCAGGCGTCGGCAATCATCGACGCCCGGAAGATGATCGTGGACGGCGCTGTCGGCATGGTGGAAATGGCCCTGGAGCGGCTCAATGAAAACGACGTGGTGCAGTTGGACGAAGAGCGGAAGGCGGCCATGGTGTCCAACCTGCTGGTGGTGCTCTGCGGCAACCGGGATGCCCAGCCCATCGTCAACTCCGGTAGCCTCTATTGACCTATGGCAGAACCCAAGAAACAGGTTCCGCTCCGGCTTTCCCCTAAGCTCTATAACGCCATCGCTGCCTGGGCGGAGGACGACTTCCGCTCGGTGAATGGACAAATTGAGTACCTGCTGACCGAGTGCGTGAAACAGCGCATCAAAAACGGCCAGTATGTCCCCCAGGAGCTGGACCCGCCGTTTGAGCTGAATTTTTTGAAGGAACCGAAGAAAAAATAGCAAATGAAGCCAAAAAATCCCCACTGCCCTCAAAAAGCAGTGGGGATTTGTCAAATAATGTGAGGCTTTACTGCAACGCCCGCACCCGGATAACGTTGGGCAAACTGGCGATGGTGTTCACCATAGACTCGCTGACGCGGGTATCCAGGTCCACCACGGTGTAAGCCATTTCCTTGCGGGACTTGTTGACCATGTTCTCGATGTTCATTCCGGCGGCGGAGAAGGAGGACATAATGGCGGTCAGGATGGTGGGCACGTTCCGGTGGATGACGCAGACACGGCACAAACCGCTGCGGGGCAGCTTGACCTGGGGCATGTTGACCGAGTTGACGATGATGCCGTTCTCCAGGTAATCCTTCAACTGCTGGGCGGCCATGACCGCGCAGTTTTCCTCGCTCTCCGGGGTGGAAGCGCCCAGGTGGGGGGTGCCGATGACGTTTTTGCAGGCCATCAGTTGGTTATCCGGGAAATCGGTGACGTACTTGGCCACGTGGCCGGACTCCAGCCCGGCGATGACCGCGTCGTTGTTCACCAGGCCGCCGCGGGCCAGGTTGATGAGCCGCACGCCGCCCTTCATCTTGGAAATGGCCTCTGCGTCAATGGTGTTGGCGGTCTCCTTGTTGTAGGGGATGTGGATGGTGATATAGTCACTGTTGCGGTAGATAACATCCAGGTCGGTGGTGTGCTTCACGTGGATGTCCAGCCCCAGAGCGGCGTCCACGGAGAGGAAGGGGTCGTAGCCGATGACCTTCATGCCCAGGGCGATGCAGGCGTTGGCCACCTTCGCGCCAATGGCGCCCAGGCCGATGATGCCCAGGGTCTTGCCCGCCAGCTCCGGTCCGGCGAAGGCGGATTTGCCCTTTTCCACCACGGTGGTCACGTCCACTCCGGCGGCCACCTGCTCCTTGACCCAGTCCGCGCCGCCCATAATGTCGCGGCTGCTGTAGAGCATGGAGGCGATGACCAGCTCCTTCACGGCGTTGGCGTTGGCGCCGGGGGTGTTGAACACCACGATGCCCGCCTTGTTGCAGCGGTCGATGGGGATGTTGTTGGTGCCGGCACCGGCGCGGGCGATTGCCAGCAGCTCCGGGGGGAAGTCCATCCCGTGGAGCTTAGCGGAGCGGACGATGGCCCCTTCATACTGCTCAAACTCGTCGGAAATTTGATACCGCTCCTTGGGCATCTGGTTCAGGCCCGCAGCGGCGATTTTATTCATTGTTTTGATGCGATACATGACGGTTCCTCCAAAATGCGATGTCTTAGCGGTTGGCGTTGTCAAACTGCTTGATGAAATCACACAGCTTTTCCACGCCTTCCACGGGCATGGCGTTGTAGATGGAGGCGCGCATACCGCCCACCTTCCGGTGGCCCTTCAGGTTGACGAAGCCCGCTTCGGTGGCCTGGGCCACGAACTTTTTGTCCAACTCGTCGGAGTCGCTGCGGAAGGTGACGTTCATATCGGAGCGGCTGGCCTTGTCGGTGGCGCAGCAGTGGAACAGGGCGGAGTTGTCCAGCACGTCGTAGAGCATCTGAGCCTTGCCGTGCTTGATCTTCTCCATGCCTTCCACGCCGCCCATGCTCTCCAGCCAGGTCAGCACCTCGCCCAGCATATAAATGCACCAGCAGGGAGGGGTGTTGTACATGGAATCCTTGTCGATCATGGTTTTGTAGTTCATCATCAGCGGGGTGAAGGGCAGCTCGTGACCGGCCAGGGACTTCTTGATGATGACGATGGTCAGACCGGCAGGAGCCAGGTTCTTCTGCGCCCCGGCGTAGATGATGCCGTATTTGGAGACGTCCACCCGGCGGCTGCAAATATCGGAGGACATATCGCACACCAGCGGCACATCGCCGGTCTCAGGCACATACTGCCATTCGGTGCCATAGATGGTGTTGTTGGCGCAATAATAGAAATAAGAGGCGTCCGGGCGGACCACAAGCTGCTCCTGAGCGGGGATATAAGTGTGGTTTTTGTCCTCAGAGGAGGCCGCCACAGCGATGTCGCCGTACTTTTTCGCCTCTTTGTAGGCGATGGTGGCGAAGTTGCCGGTGACGGCGTAATCCGCCTTGCCGGTCTTGCCGATGAGGTTCAGCGGGATGGCGGAGAACTGGGAGGACGCGCCGCCCTGGAGGAACAGCACCTCGTACTCATCGGGAATGTGCATCAGGGCCTTGAACTTGGCCTTGGTGTCGTCAAAAATTTTCTGGAACACTTTAGACCGGTGGCTCATCTCCATAACGGACATGCCGGACCCCTGGTAGTTGGTGATCTCGGCGCCGGCCTTCTCCAGCACGGAGAGGGGCAGCATGGAAGGGCCTGCGGAAAAGTTGTAGATGCGATCGCTCATGGGGAGGATCTCCTTTCAAACCTGCGGTTTCAATCTCACCGCGTGTATTGGTCCCGGCTGACGGCTTCAAACTCGCCGGGCCTCTGGGACGCAAGAGCTATTATACCAAATTTCGCGCTGTCAAGACAACCACAGCAATCTCCAAAAAGCGCCGCGCTTTTTCACTGTATTTTGTTAAATTATTTTGGCCTGCCATTTTTGACTTTCCTTTTTCATTTCTTATGGTATAATGAAGACCTAAACAGCTTTTGACCGGCGCAGACCGGTTTTTGTTATCCTAATTGTGTTTTCTTACCAGGAAGGAGATTTTATGCCCGAACCCATTGAACTGCGTCTGGCCGTCCTCATCGACGCGGACAACGCCCCCCGCACTGCCATGAAAGAGATCATGGAGGAGATCGCCGTCTATGGCTCTCCCACCATCAAGCGTATTTACGGCGACTGGACCACCCCCAACATGGCAAGCTGGAAGGCCATGCTGCTGGAGTACGCTATCACGCCCATCCAGCAATACGCCTACACCACCGGCAAAAACGCCACCGACTCGGCTATGATCATCGACGCCATGGACATCCTCTATTCTGGACGGGTGGACGGCTTTGTGCTGGTGTCCAGCGACAGCGACTTCACCCGCCTGGCCACCCGGCTCCGGGAGGCGGGAATGAAGGTCTACGGCATGGGGGAGAAAAAGACGCCCCAGCCCTTCATCGCCTCCTGTGACAAATTCGTCTATATCGAAGTCATCCGAGCCGCCGCCAAGGAAGCGGAGCCGGAGCAGGACCACCGCACCGGGCAGAAGGCCAGCAAGCGCAAGCCCGCCGCCCAGAACAACCGCTCCATCTCTCCCGTCACAGCGGACATCATCGAGTTGATTGCCCTCAGCCTGGAGGACATCACCGACGATGAAGGCTATGGGATGCTCTCCGCCCTGGGAACTCTGCTGCTGAAAAAGCGGCCCGACTTCGACAGCCGGAACTATGGCTTTAAAAAGCTGTCCTCTATGATTCAGTCTATCCCCAGGTTCGAAGTGCAGAAGCAGGGCACCACCACCTACATCCGGGATCTCCAGGCAAAATGACCGCCGACACCGGCAGCGAGATCACTTGCGAGTCAGTATACAGGCAGTTTCAAATAACAAAGGGAGCGTTGCAGTTTTTCTGTTCTGCAACGCTCCCTGATTTTATGAAAGAAAAGGGAAACTGTAACCAGCTTACACTGCGCCAGTCATAGCCTTCAGCACGGTCTTTTCATCCTCGTTGAGGGTGTTCTGCATCTTCAGGCCCTCTTCCATGTCGATGTCGGTGATGCCGCCGTGCTGGTGAACGATGACCCGGTTGGTTTTGCCGTTGGCCAGGGCCTCCACCGCGAAGTAGCCCATGCGGGTGGCGGTGACACGGTCACGAGCGGAGGGCGCGCCGCCCCGCTGAATGTGGCCCAGTACGGTGACACGGGGGTCCAGGCCCAGCTCGCTGCGGATCAGGTCGGCCACCTGTTGACCGGCACTGCCGTTGCCCACCACTTCGTTGTCCAGGCTGCCGTCGGCCTTGCGCTTTGCGCCTTCGGCCACCACCACCATGAAGTTGGTGCGGCCTGCCAGACGAGCGGCGCGGATCTTTTCGGCTACATCATCCTCAAAGTCCCAAGGCTCTTCGGGCACCAGAACGGCGGTGGCGCCGGTGGCGATGCCCACATACAGGGCCAGGTTGCCCGCCCGGTGGCCCATGACCTCGATGACGGAGCAGCGCTCGTGAGACTGCATGGTGTCGCGGATGCGGTCGATGCACTCAATGGCGGTGTTGGCGGCGGTGTCGTAGCCGATGCAGTAGTGGCTGCACCCGATGTCATTGTCGATGGTGCCGGGGATGCCCACCACGGAGATGGGATGCTCACGGGCCAGGGCCAGCGCGCCGGCGAAGGTGCCGTCGCCGCCGATGGCGACGATGCCGTCCAACCCCAACAGCTTGCAGGTGCGATAGGCCAGTTTGCGCCCTTCCACCGTGCGGAACTCGTCGCTGCGGGCGGTGTACAGGATGGTGCCGCCCCGGTTGATGATATGGGCCACATCAGCGGTGGTCATGTGGAATACGTCGCCGTTGATGAGGCCGCTCCAGCCCCGGCGGATGCCCACCACGTCGATGCCGCGGTAAATGGCGGCGCGAACCACCGCACGGACTGCCGCGTTCATACCAGGGGCGTCGCCGCCGGAGGTCAGCACGCCGATGCGTCTGACTGCGTTTTTGACTTCTGCTGCCATAAGAAATACCTCGCTTCTTCCTTAGAATAACGGTTTTGCGTGGAGCACTGCCTCCACGCCTGCCTCATTATTTTACCGCAGGAAAGTTTTTCTGGCAAGGGGATGGAGAGTCGGCGTTTTTCCTCTTTTTTATTCGGTAAAATGCAAATATAACCGGTAATGTGCCCAATTTCATTGAAATATATTTCATATCGAAGAAAATTTACGCGTTTTTTTCTCCGAAGTTTATAACACTTTTCAAAAAGAACAACATTTGACCTGTTTTACTGCTCTTTGTTCTTGTTCCGGTTGCGGTGCGGTTGGCCGCTCTGTTGCAGCGTGAGAAGGGCGTCCAGCAGTGCCTGACGCTGGTTGGGGAGCCGTTCCTCCACCACCGCGTCCAGCAGGGTGTTCAGCGTTGCCCCCAGCTCCGGCCCGGCGGGGTAGCCCAGGGCCAGCAGGTCTTTGCCCGACACAGCCAGGTCTTTGAGGGTGAAACAGGCGTCCTCCGCCAGCAGCTCTTCTAAAATGCGTTCCCCCTCCGCCAGACCGTCCAGCTTCTGGGGCAGGGTGGCGGGGCTTTGCGCCCGTGCATCAGCATACATCACCCGGAACAGCAGCCGGGCGTTTTCCTCTCCAATGCTGGCCAGCATCCGCCGGACAGACCGCCGGGTAAACACCCGCACCCGGTCGTGCCATTCGATAAGCGTTAAAATGGTGTCCCGGCTCCGGTTGTCACAATGGAACCGGGTCAGGATGTCCGTGGCGATTTTGACGCTTTCCGCCGGGTGGCCGTGGAAGTGGCCCACGCCGTTCTCATCCTGGCTGAAACAACGGGGTTTCCCCGCGTCGTGGAAGAGCATGGTCAGGCCCAGCAGCGGGTCCCCCGCCACCTGGCCCACAGCGTGGCAGGTGTGGCCCCACACGTCATAACAGTGGTGAGGGTTGTGCTGGGGGTGGTCAAACATGGGGACCAGCTCCGGCATGACGGCCCCAAAAGGTTCCCGGTAGTCCAGCAGCAGTTGCTCTGCGCCCTTTCCGGCGAGAAAGCCCTTCAGCTCTGTAAAAATCCGCTCCCCGGAGACGAATTGCAACAATTCTGACTGTTGGCGGATGGCGGCGGCGGTGCGTGGCTCGATTTGGAACCCGTACCGGCTGGCGAAGCGCAGCCCCCGCAGGATGCGCAGGCCGTCCTCCTGGAATCGGAGGGCAGGTTCTCCCACGCAGCGAATGATCCCTGCATCCAGGTCAGACTGACCGCCGAAGGGGTCCACAAGCCCGCGGGCCGGGTGGTAGGCCATGGCGTTGATTGTGAAATCCCGCCGGGCCAAGTCCTCCTCCAGGCTGCGGACAAAACGCACCCCGTCCGGGTGGCGGTGGTCGTGGTAAGGGCCGTCCGTCCGGTAGGTGGTGATCTCATACCCCCGGCCATCCAGCATCAGCAGGACGGTGCCGTGTTTCAGCCCCACCGTATGAATTTTGCACTGGGGGAAGCACGCCATGACCTCCTGGGGCAGGGCAGAGGTGCAGATGTCCCAGTCCTCCGGCGTTCGGCCCAGCAGGGCGTCCCGCACACAGCCTCCCACGGCATACGCCTCATACCCGGCTGCGTTCAGCCGGTCAATGATACAGGCTACATTTTCCGGAAGCGGTATGGACATGGGAAGCCCCCTTTCTCTTAATGTGCAATGTGCAATTTACAATGGGCAATGACCGGGTTTGCAGCCATATTCGCTGCCAAAAAGCAGACGAAAAACAGGATGCGTCCCTCGCCGCAGAGCGACGGGAGAAGGCTGGTTTTCCTCATAATTGTACATTGCAAATTGCTAAGGAACCTCTGATTAAATCTCACGCATCCCCCGAAATATGCTATAATAGA
>JAJPXR010000172.1 GCA_021205375.1 Clostridiales bacterium
TTCACTATTTTTGCGGGTTATTTTTCTCTGCCCCAACTCTTGACATAGAACCGAATATTATTAGATGAACAGGGGAGAGGGGATTATTCCTCTTTGGGTTCCTCCTCGGTGGGAGCTGCTTCCTCGGCAGGAGCTTCCTCAGCAGGAGCGGCCTCTTCTTCGGCGGGAGCTTCCTCAGCAGGAGCGGCCTCCTCTTCGGCGGGAGCCTCCTCAGCAGGAGCAGCCTCTTCCTCGGCGGGAGCAGCCTCTTCTTCGGCAGGAGCCTCTTCCTCGGCAGGAGCAGCCTCTTCTTCGGCAGGAGCTTCCTCCTCGGCAGGGGCTTCCTCTTCCTCATCAACGGGGACTTCCTCGGCCTCAGGCTTGGCGGACATCTCCTCGATGAGGGCGTTGTTGGCGGCGATGGCGGCCTGGGCCTCCAGGATGGTGGCGCAGGCGGCGACGAACTCGTCCTCCGGGTTCTCGCCGTACTTGGCAAAGTACTGCTTGCCCAGCTCTGTGTAAGCCTTGCGAATGGTGTCCTCTTCGCCCAGGTTGGCGGCTTTCAGCTTGGCAACGGCGGCAAACTGACGGGACTTGGCGGCTCCGGTCTGGGCCAGGTCGCTGGCCTGCTGCGCCAGGCCGTTGGCTCTCTTTTTCAAATCGTCGATAAATGCCATGATAAATTCCTCCTAAAAAATGGGTACAAGCTGCGGGAAATGTACGCTGTGCTTCTATTGTAGCGGATTTGCACCCAAAGAGCAAGGGCAGAACTTGATTTTTTAGTGGATTTTAATAGTGAGTTCACCGTTGATTCACAAAAAACGGGGCGTTTGTTCCTTTTCCGGGAACGGAGAGAGGGGTCAGAACAGGCCCACGATCTTGCCGTTCTCGTCGATGTCGATGCGCTCCGCCGCCGGGACCTTGGGCAGGCCGGGCATGGTCATGATGTCGCCGGTCTGGGCCACGATGAAGCCTGCTCCGGCGGAGACCTTCACCTTGGTGACGGAGACGGTGAAGCCTTCCGGCCGGCCCAGCAGGGTGGGGTCGTCGGAGAGGGAATACTGGGTCTTGGCCACGCAGACGGGCAGGTTGCCGTAGCCCAGCTTTTCCAGGTTGGCGATGGACTGCTCCGCGGCCTTGGAATAGGTCACGCCAGCGCCGCCGTAGACCCGCTTGACCAGGGTCTCCAGCTTGGCCTTGATGGGAATGTGCAGGGGATAGGCGAACTGGAAGTTGTGGGGCTGCTCGCACAGCCGCAGTACCTCTTTGGCCAGCTCCACGCCGCCTGCGCCGCCCTTGCCCCAGACCTCGGAGAGCACCACGTTGACGCCCAGCGCCCGGCACTTCTCCCGGATGAGGTTCAGCTCCGCGTCGGTGTCCTGGGTGAAGCGGTTGATGGCCACCACGCAGGGCAGGTTAAAGACACGGGTGATGTTCTCCACGTGCTTGAGCAGGTTGGGCAGGCCCTTCTCCAGGGCCTCCAGGTTCTCCTGGCCCAGCTCGGTCTTGGGGACGCCGCCGTTGTATTTCAGCGCCTTCACCGTGGCGACGATGACCACCGCGTCCGGGTCCAGCCCGGCAGCCCGGCACTTGATGTCCAGGAACTTCTCCGCCCCCAGGTCTGCGCCGAAGCCAGCCTCCGTCACCACATAGTCCGCCAGCTTCAGGGCGGTGTCGGTGGCGGCGACGGAGTTGCAGCCGTGGGCGATGTTGGCGAAGGGGCCGCCGTGAACGATGGCTGGGTTATGCTCCAGGGTCTGCACCAGGTTGGGCTTGATGGCGTCCTTCAGCAGGACGGTCATGGCCCCCTCTGCCTTCAAATCGTGGGCGGTGACGGGGTTGCCCTTCCGGTCATAGGCCACGATGATGCTGGCCAGCCGCCGCTTCAAATCCATCAGGTCGGAGGACAGGCACAGCACTGCCATGATCTCCGAGGCTACGGTGATGTCGAAGCCGTCCTCCCTGGGGACGCCCTGCATCCGGCCCCCCAGGCCGTCGACGATGTTGCGGAGCTGCCGGTCGTTCATGTCCACGCAGCGCTTCCAGGTGATGTTCTTCACGTCGATGTCCAGCTCGTTGCCCTGCTGAATGTGGTTGTCCAGCATGGCGGCCAGCAGGTTGTTGGCCGCGCCGATGGCGTGGAAGTCGCCGGTGAAGTGGAGGTTGATGTCCTCCATGGGCACCACCTGGGCGTAGCCGCCGCCGGCAGCGCCGCCTTTGATGCCAAACACGGGGCCGAGGGACGGTTCCCGCAGGCACAGCATGGCGTTTTTATTCAGCAGGGCCAGGGCGTCCGCCAGGCCCACGGAGGTGGTAGTCTTGCCCTCCCCGGCGGGGGTGGGGTTGATAGCCGTGACCAAAATCAGCTTGCCCTTCCGGGGCGCGTCTTTCAGGGAGGTGATGTCCAGCTTTGCCTTCACCTTGCCATAGTATTCCAGCAGATCCTCGCTGATGCCCGCTTTCTGGGCCACCTCCGCGATGGGCAGCATGGGAGTCTCCTGAGCAATCTCAATGTCCGTTTTCATACCGCAGATCTTCCTTTCTCTTGTGGATTTCAACGTTTTACCAATTATTTACCAATAAAAAAACCGCACGCTTGGGTCCCTCACTGGCCCAGACGGTCGGCACTTCAAATCCCATACTCCCCGTGGTCGATTCCACTTCCGTCAGTCGTATGGTAAGGTAAAGGTATCATACCCGGCGGAGTTTGTCAATGGGTCGCGGACACAATTTTTATTTTTGTCTTTTCGATTTTTTGACGATTTGATATATAGAACAGTTCAACTACAAAGTGCGCCCGGACGCAGTGAGCGCGTCCGGGCGGGAAAGGTTCCTATTACAGTTCGATGCCGAACCGGAAGAAGTTGTTGGTGTTGTTGAAGCTCAGGTCGGCCACCAGCTTTTTCAACTGCTTTTCGTCGTTGGGATACTGGCCGCTCTCCACCCACTCGCCGACCAGCTCGCACAGGATGCGGCGGAAGTACTCGTGGCGGGTGTAGCTCAGGAAGGAGCGGGAGTCAGTCAGCATACCGACGAACTGGCCCAGCGCGCCGTCGGCGGCCAGGGTAGTCAGTTGTTCCCGCATACCGGGACGGGTGTCATTGAACCACCAGGCGCTGCCCTGCTGGAGCTTGCCGGCCACGCCGCCGCCCTGGAAGCAGCCCATAATGGTGACGATGGCGGCGTTGTCGATGGGGTTCAGCGAATAGAGGATCATCTTGGGCAGGCCGTTGTTCTCCACAAAGGCGTTCAGCAGGGGAGCCAGGTTCTCCACGCCGGACTGACTGTTGATGGCGTCGTGGCCGTGGTCGGGACCCATTAGGGCCACGGCGGGCTTGTTGTTGTTGCGCAGGCAGCCGAAGTGGATCTGCATGACCCAGTCCAGCTCGGTGTAACGCTTGGCGCAGGCGATGGTGACCAGCGTCTTGAAGGCGTCGCCCTGGTCCTTGGGGGGCTGTTTGCCGGTCATGGCGATCTGGAAGGCGGCGTTTGCGGCGGCGGAATCCGGCTCGGCGTACATGCAGTAATCCAGACCGTGGTCGGCGCACAGGCAGCCCTTGCTGTTGAAGTAGTCGATGCGCTCCACCAGCGCGGCGGCCACGTCCTCGGCGGAGGTCAGCTCGCGGCCCACTACTTCGCCCAGCTTGCGGATGTAGGCGTCGAAGCCAGGCTTCTCGATGGCGATGGCCTTGTCGGGCCGGAAAGCGGGCAGGACCTTGATCTCCATGGTGGGGTCGTCGGCGATGACGCCGTGCCAATACAGGTCGTCCACGGGGTCGTCGGTGGTGCAGATGGCCTTGACGTTGAACTTCCGCATCAACTGGCGGGCGGAGTAGTTCTTCAAAATCTCGTTGCACTTGTCGTAGATCTCGTCGGCGTTGTCAGCGTTCAGAGGCTCATAGATGTCAAAGCCCCGCTGCAGCTCCAGGTGGCTCCAGTGGTACATGGGGTTGCCGATGAGCTGGGGCAGGATGGTGGCAAAGGCGCGGAACTTCTCCCGGTCGGGGGCGTCGCCGGTACACAAGTCCTCCGTGACGCCGCAGGTGCGCATCTGACGCCACTTGTAGTGGTCGCCGCCCAGCCAGACCTGGGTGATGTTGTCGAATTTCCGGTCCTCAGCGATCTCCCGGGGGTCGATGTGGCAGTGGTAGTCGATGATGGGCAACTGCTCCGCCACCTCATGGTAGAGCTTTTTGGCGGTTTCGGTGCTGAGCAGGAAATCCTGGTCCATAAATGCTTTCATAAAGTACCTCCTAAACAAAACTGATTGCCGCCGACGGCGGACAAGAAGTAACTATAGTATACATGACTTTTTGGTAATTGTCCACAGATTGAAAAGAGGATTTTGAAAAGATTGTGAAAAAAAGCACATTTGTCAGCGGCTCCGCTCCGCCTGGGCGATGTAATCCCGGTCGATTTCGAAGTGCTGCTCCAGGGCGGCCAGGCCCGCGTCTAAATTCTTCTCCATCAGAGCGTTGTAAATGGCCCAGTGGGACTGCTGCAACTGCTGGACCTGCGCGCCGTCCAGCAGGATGGTGATGCGCAGACTGCGGATGAACTGGTCCAGCAACTCGTTGAACAGCGAGGTGTAAAAAGACAACAGCCGGTTGTGGGAGGCCAGGACCAGGGAGTTGTGAAAGGCCAGATCCAGCCGGGAGCTTTCCTCCGGGCTGTTGGTCTGGTCCATAGAGACCAAGATCTGCCGCAGGGAGCTCAGCTCTTCAGCGGTGGCGCAGTTCATGGCCATTTCGATGGCGCCGGCCTCATACCAGCGGCGCATTTCCAGCACCTCGGTGTAGCTGGCCTGCTGGAGCACCATGAACATATTGAAAAACTTCAGCATATAGTCGTGAGGGTCACAGCGGACGTAATTGCCGCTGCCCTGGAGACACTCCACCAGTCCCATCATTTCCAGCACATGGAGGGCTTCACGGGCGGAATTCCGGCTGACGCCCAGCCGCTCGGCGATGTCCCGTTCGGTGGGGATGCGGTCGTTGAGTTTTAACTCCCCACTGAGGATCAGTTGGGAAAAATAGTCAAATACGTGTTCATATGCCTTTTTGTTGGCAGTTAGATTATCCATTGGCACACTATCACCTGCAAATCAGACGAGTTTTGTACCATCTAGTATACCAGATGATGTGCGATTTGCAAGGGGCTGTTTGCTGTTTTGCGTGCCGGATTTTTGGGTTTCCAAAGGAAACGCGTTCCGGCTTCCGGCAGCTCCTCAGCCGGATTTTTCCCCGGCAGTGTGGTCGGTGGGGCTGGCGGGGGAGGGAGCCTGGTTTGCCTGGTAGAAGTCCGCCATGGAGGTGTTCTCCCGGAACACCTTGGGGGTAACGCCCACGATTTGCTTGAACAGGCGGCTGAAATAGTGCATATCGGAGACGCCGCACTGCACCGCCACCGATTTGGTGGGCAGGTCGGTGCAAAGCAGCAGACGCTGGGCGTGTTCGATGCGGTGCTGGTTGACGTACTCCGTCAGGGGGATCCCCATCTCCTTCTTGAACAGGGAGGACAGGTAACTGGCGTTGATGTTCAGCCGGGAGGCGAAGGCTTTCAGGCTCAGGTCCGCTGTCAGGTCGGTGTTGACATAGTTGATGATCTTCTGCACCGGCAGGGAGTGGTCTTTCAGGTTGTACTCGTTGACCATGCGGCAGTAGCCCTGGACGAGCTTCCGGCGGAACTGATTGATCTGGTCCGGGCTGGTGATGGCCTCGATCTGTTGGACGTTCTGGTTGGAATAGGCGTCGATGTGGATGGGGTGGACCCCGGCCTGTTCCGCCGCCTTGCGCAGCAGGGTGTTCAGGGTGATGGTGTAGTCCTTCATATCCCGCAGGGCGTCGGGCAGCCGCTGAGGCAGGGTGATGGTGTTGAACTGGGAGGCCAGAGCCAGAGCCTGGTTCTCATTGCCCTTGGCCACGGCCTGGAGCAGTTCGTTTTCCACCCTGTACCGCTCCTCGATGTACTGGATGCCCTGGAAGGGCTGGTCGGGGACCTGGAGGTAGTTGTTGTACATGTGATACCAGTCGTCCAGGTCGGTCTCGCTGGTGCGCTGGACCTCATATTTTCCCTCGCCGCAGAGGTAGTTGGCCAGCAGCGTGAAAAGGGTCTCAAGAGAGCTTTGGTCGGTAAAGACCGGCAGGCCATAATAATACGCCTGCAAAGGCTCCCGCAGCCGTTCCGGCAGGTTCAGGTGGGCGAACAGCGCCTCAAACCGGATGCCGGTGATGTTCTCGTACAGCACCGGTCCCGCCAGCAGAAAATCGTCCTCTTCGCCGCAGCGCATGATCACATAGTTGCACTGAAACACGTCCTTAAAGTAATGCACCGTGAAGCTGGGCAGTTTTTTCAGCTCCGTGTTGCAGGACTCCGTCAGGCGGTGGTCGCCCAGGATGTTGCTGCGCAGCCCGTGGTCCAGCCAGTCGAAGTCATCGCAGGGCAGCGTGACGGCGTGGATGGGGATATTGTTGATGGAAAACAGGTTTTGAATGAAATCCGATAACTCTTGGGTCATAAAGCAGGCACCTCGTTGGAAAAAACAGTTCGAGAAAAGCGCGAATCGTTTCAAAAGGGGAAAACGGAAGATATTTTTTTCATTATTTATTGCACATTCTTTAGGCAGTTGCAAGGGGTTCTAAAAAAAATACAAAAACGCACAAAAATTATTCCTATCCATCAAGGCCTTTTGGAAATATAATAACAATGTACAAAAAGTGAAATTGAAAAGTGCGCTTCATTATGCAAAATGGTAAAAGATAGGGAAAAAGAAGAATTTATTTAATTCTGGTGTTTTTGCGGGAAAATGAGCGGAAAACCGGAGAAAGTTTCCGTTTAGGGAGGACGTTTTTGTTACGTCTGCCGGCGTTGCCCGGTGAAGGTAAATATCTGAGTAAGGAGCAAGCATTATGAGGAATGTCATCAACTTAAACAAAGGGTGGAAATTCATCCAGCAGGATGTAGGACTGCCCGCGGCCTACCCCACGGACTGGCAGGACGTTGACCTGCCCCACACCTGGAACGCCGTGGACGGGCACGATGGCAACGGCAGCTATGACCGGGGCAGCTATTGGTATGCTAAATCCTTCCCCACGCCCAAGCAGCCGCTGGCTGGCGGGCGCGTCTACGTCGAGATCATGGCGGCAGGCCAGCAGGCCACCGTCTATGTCAACGGCGAAAAGGTCACCTACCACGAGGGCGGCTACTCCATCTTCCGGGCGGACATCACCGACCTGTGCAAGGACGGCGAGGACAACCTGCTGGTGGTCAACTGCTCCAACGAGTACAAGGACAGCGTCTATCCCCAGTCCGCGGACTTCACCTTCTACGGCGGCCTGTACCGGGGCGTCAACCTGATCTCTGTCCCCAATGCCCACTTTGACCTGGACTACTACGGCGGCCCCGGCCTGAAAGTCACTCCCAAGCCCTGCGAGAAGTGCGGCGGCGCTACCTTCGAGCTGGAGACCTATGTCACCAACCCCGACGAGAACTTCACCGTCCTCTATTCCATCAAGGACTCCGACGGCAAGGAAGTCGCCTACGCCTGCCGCCCCTCCGACAGCACCGCTGTCACCCTGTATGTCCCCGACGCCAAGCTGTGGGACATCGACAGCCCCAACCTCTACACCGTCACCGCGCTGCTCCAGCGCCGCAACGAGGCATATGACGAGGTCTCCTGCAAGGCGGGCGTCCGCAGCTTCTCCGTTACCCCCGACGACGGCTTCATCATCAACGGCGTCGAGACCCCCCTGCGGGGCGTCAGCCGCCACCAGGACCGCCTGTACAAGGGCAACGCGCTCTCCAAGGAAGAACATTACGAGGACGCGAAGATCATCAAGGAGCTGGGCGCAAACACCATCCGTCTGGCCCACTATGAGCACTCCCAGGACTTCTATGACGCCTGCGACGAGCTGGGCTTCATCATCTGGGCGGAGATCCCCTTCATCAGCGTGTTCAACAAGGACCCCGCCGCCCACCAGAACTGCATCAGCCAGATGAAAGAGCTGATCGTGCAGAACTACAACCACCCCTCCATCTGCTTCTGGGGCATCTCCAACGAGATTTTGATCGGCGGCATCTCCCAGCAGTTGGTGGACAACCATGTGGAGCTGAACAAGATGGTCAAGGAGATGGACCCCACCCGTCTGACCACCATCGCCCACGTCTCCATGACCCCCGTGGAAAGCCCCATGCACCACATCACCGACGTCATCAGCTACAACCATTACTTCGGCTGGTACGGCGGCAAGATGGAGGACAACGGACCCTGGCTGGATGACTTCCACGCCAAGCATCCCGACCTGTGTCTGGGCATGAGCGAGTACGGCTGCGAGGGCGTCATCACAAACCACGGCCCCGAACCCGCCTGCAAGGACTACAGCGAGGAATATCAGGCCATGTACCACGAGCATCTGGCGAAGGTGTTCGACGAGCGGCCCTGGATGTGGTCCACCCACGTCTGGAACATGTTCGACTTCGGCTGCGCTGCCCGGAACGAGGGCGGCGTAGCGGGCCGGAACAACAAGGGCCTGGTCACCATGGACCGCAAGACCAAGAAGGATTCCTATTACATCTATCAGGCGTACTGGACCAAGGCCCCCATGGTCCACATCACGGGCAAGCGTTACGCCCAGCGCGCCGGCGAGACCACTCTCGTCAAGGTCTACACCAACCAGCCCAGCGTCTCCCTGTACCTGAACGGCGAACTGGTGGAGGCCAAGGCCGTTGTGGACCACATCGCCGCGTTCACCGTGGCCCTGAAGGACGGCTTCAACATCCTGGTGGCTGACGCGGGCGGCGTGAAGGATTCCACCACCCTGGAGAAGGTGGAGACCGAGCCCGCCATCTACACCCTGCCCGAAGTCAACGAGCGCCGCGAGGGTGTCGCCAACTGGTTCAGCTCTGTGGGCGACATGGATCTGTCCGCCCCCATGGAGTTCCCGGAGGGCTATTACAGCGTCAAGGACACCTTCCTGGAGATCGCCAAGAGCGAAGAGGCCCTGGAGATCGCCCGGAAAGCCGTCAAGCTGGCCAGCAACTTCGACATCGCCCCCGGCGTGGGCATGTGGGACATGATGAAGGTCATGACCCCTGAGGGAATGGTCGATATGGCTGGCGGCACCATGCCGGAGGGCTTCCTGGAGAGCCTGAACGCCCAGCTCATCAAGGTGAAGAAGGCGTAAAGAAAACGTATCCCTTTCATCGGCCTTATCAAATGTTTTAGCGTGGAAAACCCCTCCACCATGCTTCGCATGGTCCCCCTCCCCTTTCAGGGGAGGCGAGGGGGGATAGTGCTTACTGTTTGGCTAGCGTTATTGCCCCATATAGTACAAGTTTTCCGCGAAGAACTGGTGTTCTGTAACTGACCACCCCTCTTGCCTCCCCTGAAAGGGGAGGTGGCACGGCGTAAGCCGTGACGGAGGGGTTTCCTCCCAAGGCTGAACAAAAAGGGATACCTAAGATTCCGTAGAAAACCGGTTCGCCGGTTTCTGCCCCGCCGCGGGGTTCCGCGGCGGGGAACCAGCATATTTGCCTGTCCAAAGGAAGGAGGAAACATCTCCCCCGCTATTCCCAACGGGGCGCGGACAAGGCAGTTTTCATACCACCTCCGCCGGATTGCCACGGTGGAACCTTGTCAAACTACTAGAAAAGGAGCTTGAGAGAAATGGCAACAAAAAACAACACTGCCGTAAAGCCCTTTGGCACCGTCGATAAAATCGCGTATGCCTTTGGCGATTTCGGCAACGACTTTACCTTTATCCTGGCTTCCAGCTTCATGCTGAAGTTCTACACCGACGTTATGGGCGTCTCTGCCGGTCTGGTTGGCCTGCTGATGATGGCCGCCCGTTTCGTGGATGCCGTCACCGACACCGCTATGGGTCAGTTGGTGGACCGCAGCGAGGCCACTGAGAAGGGCCGTTTCATCCCCTGGATGCGGCGTTTCATGGGTCCTGTGGCCCTGGCTTCCTTCCTGCTGTACGCCTCCTGGTTTGCGAACATGCCCATGGGGTTCAAGATCTTCTGGATGTTCTTCACCTACCTGCTCTGGGGCAGCATCTGCTACACCGGCGTCAACATCCCCTACGGTTCCATGGCTTCCGCCATCACCGACAACCCCGACCAGCGTACCGAGCTGTCCACTTGGCGTAACATCGGCGCGACCCTGGCTCAGACCGCTATCGGCGTGGTTCTGCCTCTGGTGGTTTATTACACCGACGCCAACGGCAACAGCCAGCTCTCCGGCTTCAAGATGTCCGTTGCTGCGGGCGTCTGCTCCATCTGCGCCGTTATCTGCTATCTGATCTGCACCTCCCTGTCCACCGAGCGCGTTAAGATCCCCAAGAAGGTTGAGAAGTTCAGCGTCGGCGCTCTGCTCAAGCAGCTTGGTTCCAGCCGCGCCCTGATCTCCATCATCGCCGCCGCCATCGTCCTGCTGCTGTCTCAGCTGACCATGTCCGGTATGTGCGCCTACATTTTCCCCAACTACTACAACGCCCCCTCCGGCCAGTCTATTGCAACCCTCATTGGCAGCTTGATGGGCCTTGTTCTGTGCTTCTTCGTTATCCCGCCTGCGGCTAAGCGGTTTGGTAAGAAGGAGATCTCCACCGCCGGTGGTATCGTGGCTGTTATTGGCTTCTTCATCGCTTTCCTGCTGCGTCCGTCCAATATGTACGTTTACATCCTGTTCTATGAGCTGGGTTATTTCGGCGTTGCCATGTTCAACGGCTGTATCTGGGCCATGATCGTGGACGTTATCGACGAGGACAACGTCCGCCGCGGCACCCGTTCCGACGGCACCATCTACTCCCTGTACTCCTTCGCCCGTAAGATCGGCCAGGCGCTGTCCTCCGGTCTGACCGGCGCCCTGCTGACCATGGTCGGCTACACCGCTGAGACCGCTTTCGACACTGAGGTCGTGAACGGTATCTTCACCGCCGGTACCCTGATTCCCACCATCGGCTTCGCCCTGCTGGTCGTGGTTCTTGCCTTCTGGTATCCGCTGGACAAGAAGACCGTCGATGCCAACGCTGCTAAGCTGGCTGAGATGCGTAAGCAGTAATCCGTAACCTTACAAACAACTCCTTCTCGTCCCCTCTAAGTCCGGCCAGGGCGTGCGCGCCCTGACCGGCGGACGGGATAGAAAAACGCTCGAATCCAGTTTGTGACTGGGTTCGAGCGTTTTGTTTCGTTATGTGAGGCGGGAACCCCCCTCCGTCACGGCCTTTGGCGGCGGTGGAGGGGGTTCTACTGCGAAACCAAATTCATCAATCGTTTGGCAATAAGGCAGTTTGAGGCAGTTTGTGTACGTATTTGCTTGATGTAGTAATAATTTTTGACGTGGGAAACCCCTCCGTCACGGCTTGCGCCGTGCCACCTCCGCCGTCAAGCGGCACTTCCGGGGCTTTGCCCCTCCCTGCCCTTTCAGGGGAGGCAAGAGGGGTGGTCAGTTATGGCAAGGTATCAGGTTAAACATCAGGCTTGATGCTCTCTTGTAGGCGAAATTTCTTCATTCTATATTGAATTTTGGAGTGAATCGCATCACAGATGCTGCAAAAACGGGTATTAATGTCCCGATTTGTGAAACGAAGCACTTCCAGTCCATATTGCTCCAGCAGGTCGGAACGAATGGAATCATATTCCAAGCCTTCTGTTGTGTAGTGCTGAGTTCCGTCAATTTCTATCACCAGCTTTGCAGGTGAACAATAAAAATCAACGATATAACCGTCAATTACTCTTTGCCGGTATACTTTTACGGGGTAGTCTTTCAGGAAAGCATACCACAAGCGGCGTTCCTCCGGCGTCATGTTTTTCCGTAATACCCTTGACCTGTCTTTTAATTCCTTATTGTAGCCGGTAAAGGGTTTTGATTCATCCATTATTTGCGCCTTAGTGATAGATTTCGGTTTCGTTAAATGAAAACCTGTGCCATTTGTTTAGAACTATCCCCCTTGCCTCCCCTGAAAGGGGAGGGGGACCGCCGCCTTTGGCGGCGGTGGAGGGGTTTTTCACGGTATCGTGTTTACCACCGAATCAGACACGCCGCGCTGGACAGTCCGCCGCCGAAGGCGACCATTGCAATGAGGTCGCCCCGCTGGAACTTCCCGGCCCGGTTCCACTCGTCCATCGCCAGGGGGATGCTGGCGGCGGAGGTGTTGCCATACTTCTGGATGTTGACACAGAAGTGGTCGGCGGGGATGGCCTTCATCCGGCGGGCCGCGCCGTCGATGATGCGCTTGTTGGCCTGATGGGGGATGACCCAGTCCAGGTCCTTTTCCTCCAGCCCGGCTTTGGCCACCACCTCGGCCACCCGCTTGGGGAAGTTGCTGACGGCGAACTTGTAGGTCTCCTGACCGTTCATATGCACCAAGGGGAGCTGCTCGTCCCGCTCGTACCAGGGGGAGATGCCCTTTTTGGTGGGGATGGCGATAACGTCGTCGCCCCCGGCGGTGACGAAGGAGGAGCCGAGGTAGTTGTCACCGGCCTCCAGCACCGCGGCCCCCGCGCCGTCGCCAAAGAGGACGCAGGTGGAGCGCTCGTGCCAGTTGAGGATGCGGGACATGGACTCCGCGCCTACCACCAGCATTTTGCGGATGCCACCCTTGCAGAAGAAGGCGGCGGCGGTGTCCATCAGGTAGATCCAGGCGGTGCAGGCGGCGTTCAGGTCCAGGCAGGGGCACTGCGCGCCCAGGTTCCGCTGGAGCAGACAGGCGATGGAGGGGCTGATGTATTCGCTGCTGACCGTGGCGCAGAGGATCATATCCAGCTCGTCCGCAGAGATACCGGCGTTTTCCAGGGCGTTCTGGGCGGCTTTGGTGGCCAGCTCCGAGGTGGTCTCATTGGTGACCACGTGGCGCTCCTTGATGCCGCTGCGGGTGGAGATCCACTCGTCGCTGGTGTCCAGGAAAACGGTCAGGTCGTCGTTGGTGACGACCTTGGGCGGCACATAGCTGCCTGTGCCGATGATTTTAAAACTCATATGCTTCACCTTCGTATATGGAATGTAGGCTCAAAAAAATGCGGAATACTCACAAAATCAATTTATTATACCAGAAAGTAATGAACGTGTCAATTTTGAATTTGAACTGTTGGAAACAAACGCGGCGGTCTGTCGCAAAACGCCCCGTTTGCCGGAAAAGGGGGAAACTGCCGCCGGTTTCGATTGACAGCACAGGGGATTTTGTACTAAAATAGACCTAAGAAAACGGACACGTTTGACATTTTGCTGAAAATATGCGAAAAACGAAGGAAAGAGGTGCCACGAATGGAGCTTTGCTTTTACGGAGCGGCCCACGCCGTCACCGGCTCCTGCCACTGCGTCTCCGCCAACGGGAAGCACGTCCTGGTGGACTGCGGGTTACAGCAGGGCAAGGACGAGACGGACAACCAGAAGTTTTATTTCTCCCCGGCGCTCATCGACGCGGTGCTGGTGACCCACGCCCACATCGACCACTCCGGCCGCCTGCCCCTGCTGGTGAAGGAGGGGTATCAGGGGCCGATTTACGCCACCGCCCTGACCTGCCAACTGCTGGAAATCATGTTGCTGGACTCCGCCCACATCCAGGAGAGCGACGCCAAGTGGGAGAACCAGAAGGGCAAGCGGGCCGGCAAGGAGCCTGTAGAGCCGCTGTATACCGTCGCGGACGCGGAGGAGGCCATTCGGCGGCTGGTGCCGGTGAGCTACGGCCAGACGCTGGAGCCGGTGGAAGGGTTCCGCTTCCGCATGACCGACGCGGGCCACCTGCTGGGCAGCGCCTATGTGGAGCTGTGGGTCCGGGAAGGTGCCGCGGAGAAGAAAATCGTCTTTTCCGGCGACATCGGCAACACGAATCAGCCCATCATCCGGGACCCCCAGCCCATCTCCGGCGCAGACTATGTGGTGATGGAGTCCACCTACGGCGACCGGAACCACGAGGGCGAGGGGGATTACACCACCGCCCTGGCCGAGATTTTGAACGACACCTTTGCCCAGGGGGGCAACGTGGTCATCCCCTCCTTCGCCGTGGGCCGGACACAGGAGCTGCTCTATTTCCTCAGGGAGATCCAGCAGCAGGGGCTGGTGACCTCCCGCCCGGACTTCCAGGTGGTGGTGGACAGCCCCCTGGCAACCAAGGCCACGCAAATCTTCTCCGGCGACCTGACCGGCTACCTGGACGAAGAGGCGCTGGCGCTCATTGACGACGGGGTGTCGCTGTTCCAGGTGGACCACCTGCGGCTGTGCGAGAGCACCGAGGAGTCCAAGGCGCTGAACGAGGATACCACGCCGAAGGTCATCATCTCCGCCTCCGGCATGTGCGACGCCGGGCGCATCCGCCACCACTTGAAGCACAACCTCTGGCGGAAGGAGTGCGCCGTGGTGTTCGTGGGCTATCAGGCCCAGGGGACGCTGGGCCGCTCCCTGCTGGAGGGGAAGAAGTTCGTCCGCCTCTTCGGGGAGGACGTGATGGTCAACGCCAAGATCATCAACTTCCGGGGCCTGTCCTCCCACGCCGGACACGACGATTTGGTGCGCTGGGCGCAGCAGTTTGACAACCCCACGGAGATTTTCGTGGTCCACGGAGACGGCACGGTCAGCGAGGGCTTCGCCGCAGAGCTGACCGGCCTGGGCTATCGCGCTCACGCGCCGCTCTGCCGGGAGGAGTACGACCTGCTCCGGGGCGCTGTGACCCGCCAGGGCGTCGCTCCCGTCAAAAAGAAGGAATCCCGCTGGCAGGAAGGCTCCGCCGCCTACCGCCGCCTGGAGGAGGTTGGCCGCCAGCTCATGGAGGTCATCCGCAAGAACAAGGGCGGCACCAACAAGGATTTGGCAAAGTTTGCCGACCAAATTCGCGCTCTGATCCAGAAGTGGGACCGGTGAGCCGTGTCTCAATTTCCGGGGAAATTCGGGTGAAACGCCGTGAAAAAGCATTGTCACCAAAGAGAATGTGTGGTAAAATAAAAGAACTTCATGTTAGGGAGGCAACAAGATGGTCGGAAATGTAGCGTTTCGCAGCGCCGCAATTGGCGGGTTCAACCGCAGCGACGTGATGAGTTATATTGAGAAATCTGTCCGTGAGAACACCGAGGCTCTGGAAGAGGCCCACGCCGAGACCGCCGCGGCCCAGGAGAAGGCGGAGGAACTGGACCGGCTGAACGCCGAGCTGAAAAACCAACTGGAGAGCCAGCAGGTCACGGTCAAGGCCCAGATGTACACCCTCCAGACGGAGATCCAGAAGATCGTCGCTGAGCGGGACAGCCTGAAGGACAAAGTGGACCAGATGGAGGTCATGGACCAGAAGATGCAGCAGATGGAGCAGCAGATCCAGTCCCTGCTGCGCACCGGCGACCAACAGCGGGAGACCATCCAGCGGGTCCAGACTGCCAACGACGAGAAGTCCCAGCGCATTGCCGACCTGGAGGCCCAAGTGGAGAAGATGCAGGGCGATTCCGACGCCTACCATGTCCTGTGTGACAACGTGGGGCAAATCATGCTGGACGCGAAGTCCCGCACCACCCTGCTGGAGCAGAGCGCGCAGCAGGCTTACGACGAAAAGATGGCCGAGGCCCAGTCTGCCTATGACACCATCCTGGCCAACGCCACCGGCGACGCGGAGGAGGCCCGCCTGCGGGTGGAGACCCAACTGCGGCAGCTCCAGGGCGAGGTGAACAACCTGGTCTCCGGCGTGAACGACGCCGTGGCGAAGGCGCTGAGTGATGTCAGCGAGGTGCAGGCGCTGATTCAGGGCCTGAACGGGTACATGAACCAGTACGCTGGTGAGGAACCCACCCCGCAGGAGGAGCCGGTGGTGGAAAAGCTGCCGGAGGAACCCCTGCCGTTCCCGGAAGCTGCCAATGAGTGACCGGAACGTGCAGAGCGGCGGGAGCAAAACGTACCACCTCTGTTCGGAGGAACTGCGGGCCATGCAGCCTCAGCTTAACGCCGGAGACCGGGTGGTTCTCAGCGGCACCATTTACACCGCCAGAGACGCGGCCCACAAGCGTATCTTCGCCCTGCTGGACCAGGGGAAAGAACTGCCCTTCCCATTGCAGGACGCCATTGTCTACTACGCCGGTCCCACCCCCGCCCAGCAGGGAATGGCTGTGGGGGCCTGCGGCCCCACCACCGCCAGCCGCATGAACGGCTTCGCGCCCCGTCTGCTGGACCTGGGCCTGGGCGCCATCATCGGCAAGGGCCAGATGAGCGACGAGGTGGAAGCAGCCATGCAGCGCAACGGCTGCTGCTTCTTCGCCGCTGTGGGCGGCGCGGGCGCGCTGATCGCCCGGTGCATCGAGAAAGCGGAAGTCATCGCCTTTGACGACCTGGGCTGTGAATCCATCAAGCGCATGACCGTCCGGGAACTGCCCCTGACGGTGGCCATCGACTGCCACGGCGGGAACCTGTACCGGACCGGGCGGGCGGCTTACCAGAGGTAAAGAAACGGGTTTCCCACAGCGTCGGGAAACCCGTTTTTGCGGAACAACTGTCATGACTGGCATCCCATTTACTCAGCCATGCGCTTTTACCCCTCCGCTGTCAAGCGGCACTTCTGGGGCTTTGCATGGGTTCCCATTAGGGGGCTAGAGGGATGGTCAGTTGTCAAACGATTGTTTTCAGCGGAAAATTTGTACTATATTGGGTAAAATTGCTGGCCAAACAGCAAGTACTATCCCCCTCGCCTCCCCTGAAAGGGGAGGAGGGCCGCCGCCTTTAGGC
>JAJPXR010000193.1 GCA_021205375.1 Clostridiales bacterium
TCACTATTTTTGCGGGTTATTTTTCTCTGCCCCAACTCTTGACATAGAACCTATTTATGTCAGGCCGGTGTTTTTCACTCCTGCGCACGTCCGAAAACGGCAAATACCGGCAGGACTTTACAGGTTCTTTCAAAAATTTTTATAAAAACCCAAATAAACCCTTGACAGAACGTAGGAAATTCGTTATACTACTTTCGTAAAGTTTCTTTTCTTTTTAGCCTTTCAACAGGGGAGGTGGAGCCAATGCAACAGACGATGATCGCAGCAACAACCGATGGCGCGCGTGATGCGCGGCGAAAGGGGCGAAAGTGCCATGTTGTATTTCGTGGTGACAGTGTTAGCGCTGCTTGCCACAGCCTTGATTATCACCTGTTGGGAGGAGCTGACGGACTGGGTCAATGGGGCGATCTTGGGTATCATCCTTACAGGAAACATCCTGTGTCTGCTCTACTGTGCCTGGCAGGTGGTCTTAATCATCTATCGGTTCGTCATCCGCATTGCTCAGGTGGTTTTTGACCACCGGTATCCCCTCCTCCTTGTGGCGAGCATCCTTCTGGTTGTGGTGTTCAGAGCCGTTCAGCAGATCATGACGCAGGAAAACGACGGCTTCTATGGCAACGAGGATGGGTTCAGCGGAGGCGAAAAAGCCATCGTGAAGAACGGCATCACCGAGGCGCAGCCGGTGGGGATGCTCCTGTGCAGCAATTCCCGGGAATGGCGGTGCATCTCGGAGGACGGGCAGTCCATCCCAGCCGGGACATGGGTGAAGCTGGTCGGGCTGATCGGCAACAAGCTGGTGGTGCGGCCATGGACAGAGCCGACCTCTGTCGAATAAGGCGTTCGCAAACAGCGGATACGGTACAAGTTTAAACGGCGAAAGAACCGCCGCAGGAGCCTTTCAGAATGGTTCCTGCGGCGGTTTTGTGTTATTCGGTCAATTCTGCCGCCTGCTGCTGGCGGATGGTCGTCTCCAGCAGGTCCAGTATATCGGAGACGCCATCGATGACGGACAAACAGCGCTCTTCCCCCATCTGCTGAAAGACCTGATTGCTGACCTCCAGGTAAAAAGCTTCTTCCTCCGCCAGCACCTGCTGCCCCAGAGGCGAAAGGGAGACGAAGGTGTTGCGGCGGTTCTGCTGGTCCACCGTCCGCACCAGCCACCTTTGCTGCTCCATTTGGCGCAGTTGCTTGGAGACGGTGGGGACAGTCAGCCCCAGATGGTCCGCCAGGGCGGAGACATAGATGCCCTGCACCTCCGGGTGCTTTTTGTGGTACTCGCGGATGGTAGTCAGCAGAAGGAACTCCGGAAACTTCATGGGCCGTTCCGCGAAGCCTCGGCTCAGCTTGCGCAGGCGTTCAAGGCTCTGGTAAAATCTCAGGTGAATTTGCGTGGGTTCCATAGCGGTATGCCCCTCCCCTTATACGCTTATAATACACCATAATTATAAAAAGGAAAGACAAAGAAGTCAACTGTGCAACTGTTGCAAAAAGAAACTGTTTCCTTCGCCAAATTTGTGCAGACTTTTCCCGCCGGATGTGGTATGATACCCTGGAATGAGAAATTGCATCTCTGACACTTTTTCCTGATTTGGAGCGTTTAACATGATCAAACAATGTGTCAAAAAACCATTCACCGTCCTGGTGGCGGTGATCCTGGCTCTGACGCTGGCGGCGGTCAGTCTGACCGGCATGACCACCGACCTGCTGCCGGAGATGAGTATGCCCTACATGATCGTCATCACCACCTATCCCGGCGCCAGCCCGGAGAAGGTGGAGAGCAACGTGACGGAGCCGCTGGAGGGCAACCTGGGGACGGTCAGCAACGTGGAGAACGTCACCAGCAGCAGCGCGGAAAACTACTCCATGGTCATGCTGGAGTTCGCGGACGACACGGACATGGATTCCGCCATGGTCAAGGTCAACGAAGCCATCCAGTCCACCACGCTGCCCGACGAGTGCGGCAGCCCCAACGTGATGGAAATTTCCATGGACATGATGGCCACTCAGTACGTCTCTGTCAGCGTTGAAGGCATGGACATCTACGAGCTGTCCGACTTTGTGGACGAGACAGTGGTGCCCTACTACGAGCGGCAGGAGGGCGTCTCCACCGTCACGGCCATGGGCCTGGTGGACCAGACCGTGGAGGTCCGGCTGAACCAGGACAAGATCGACGACGTCAACAACAAGCTGCTGGCCGAAGTGGACGGGCAACTGGCCGAAGCCCTGGAGGAGATCGAGGACGCCCAGGCGGAGTTGGACGAGGCCGCGGCGGAGGTAGAGGATGGCACCTCCGAGCTGGAGAGCCAGGAGAGCGACACCGCCGACCAACTGGGCGAGGCCACCCTGGGCCTGAACACCGCCCTGGCGACCCAGGCAGCTTACGAGGCGGAATTGGCCAGTGAGCAGGCCAAGCAAGCTGCCCTGCAAATGGAGCTGCAAGCCTATGAGGACGCAGGCATCGTGGACTCTTACGAGCAGATGGACGCCCTCTTCGCCTCGCTCCAGGAGGCGGTCTCCGGGGAGGACGCCTACGACGCCATTTACAGCGAGGTCTATGAACAGGTGCTGATCTCCGCCGTGCAGAACCTGGCGGACGCCCAGGCGGCGGCGGATGGGTCGGAAGCCGTCACTGTCACAGCGGACAACGTGGACAAGGTCCTGGACGACATGGACAGCACCGTTGCCAGCGCGACGCGGGCTGCCTGTGAGCTGGCGGCAGAACAGGCCGCCCAGGAGCAGGTGGACGCCCTGGCGGACCAACTGCCCAGCTCCGTGGAGGAGGCTCTCAGCGACTCCACCAAGCTGGCCGCGGCGGTGTCCCTGCTGGAAGAACAGGGGCAGACTGAAGTTGCCGCCCAACTGACCACAGAGAACCTGAGCCAGTTGGATGAGATCGTCAACACCCGCATCCCCAACATCGAGGCCGAACTGCAAAACCTGACTGTGAGCATTGCCACGGCCCAGGCGGTGTGCGACTCGGTCAGTGACGCCGTTTCCGAGGCCATGGCCAGCTACTCCACCGTGGAGGCCAGCAAGATTTTGGCTGCGGCGGGCTTCGGCAGCGCCAGCGCCCAGTTGGCCTCCGCCCAGAGCACCATCGAGAGCGGCCAGGAGCAGTTGGACGAGGCCATGGAGTCCTTTGAGGAGGCACGGGAGACCGCCTTGGAGAGCGCCAACATCGACTCTCTGCTGGAGGCCAGCACCTTGGCCTCTATCATCTACGCCCAGGACTTCGCCATGCCCGCCGGGTATGTGGACGACGAGGACGACAACCAGTGGATGCTGAAAATCGGCGACGGTCTGACCTCTCTGGAGGAAATTGAGGACCTGCTGCTGTGCAATCTGGACGGAGTGGGCGACGTGCGCCTGTCCGACGTGGCGGATATCACCATCATCGACAACGCCGGGGAGAGCTACACCAAGGTCAACGGTGATGACGCCGTTGTGCTGTCCGTCTATAAGAACAGCACCGCCGGTACCAACGCCGTTTCTGACGTGTGCAACGCCGCCGCCCAGGAGCTGGAGGCCGAAAACGAGGGCCTGCACATCGCCACTCTGATGGACCAGGGCGAATACATCGACATTTTCCTGCAAAACATCCTGACCAGCATGGTCATCGGCGCGCTGCTGGCCGTGGTGGTGCTGACTCTGTTCCTGAAGGATGTGCTGCCCACCATCGTGGTGGCTTTCTCCATCCCCTTCTCGGTGCTGGTAGCGCTTCTGCTGATGTACTTTACGGACATCAGTATAAACATGATGTCGCTGATGGGCTTGTCCATGGGCATCGGTATGCTGGTGGACAACTCCATCGTGGTCATTGAAAACATCTACCGATTGCGCAACCGGGGGCTGACGGCGGCCCGTTCCGCCGTCCAGGGCGCCAAGCAGGTGGAGGGGGCCATCATCGCCTCCACCCTGACCACCATCTGCGTGTTCCTGCCCATGATTTTCACTTCGGGTATGACCCGGCAGTTGATGCTGCCCTTTGCCCTGACCATCACCTTTGCGCTGCTGGCCTCGCTGCTGGTGTCGCTGACGGTGGTACCCACCAGTGCCTCGGTGCTGCTGCGGAAGGTGCGGAATGTCAAACACCCCCTCTTCGACCGCGTGGTGAACGGTTACGGCAAAGCGCTGACCTTCTGCCTGCGGTACAAGGTGGTGCCCCTGGGCCTGGCCATTGCGCTGCTGGCGTTCTCTGTGTTCGGCGTCACCCGGATGGGTATGGTGCTGATCCCCGATATGGCCAGCGACCAGATCGCCATCACCGTCACCCTGGACGAGGACATCGACAAGGACAGCAGTTTTGCCATTGCCGACGAGCTGACAGAGAAAATTCTCACCGTGGACGGCGTGGACACCGTGGGCGGTTTGGGCAACGCCGCCTCCCTGATTTCCAGCGAGATGAGCAGCGAGGACTACAGCACCTACTCCTTCTACGTCCTGCCCGACGAAAGCGTCACCAGGGAAAAACAGGTCTATACCATCTGCGACAATATCGAAGCGGCGGTGGCCGATGTGAAGGACGCGGAGGTCTCTGTCTCCGCCTCCGCTATGGGCTCCATGTCCTCCCTGCTGGGCAGCGGTTTGGAAATCAACATCTACGGCTCCGACCTGGACACCCTCCGGGAGATCAGCGAGGACTTTGTGGACATCATCTCCCAGGAGGAGGGCTTCACCGACGTCACCAACAACCAAGAGGACGCGGACCAGACCCTGCATCTGATCATTGACCGGGACGCGGCCATGCGGCTGGGCCTGACCAATGCCCAAATCTACAGTCAGATCGCCACCAGCCTGACCACCGAGACCACCGCTGTCACCGTCACCATCGACGACCAGGAGATGGACGTGGTCATTGTGGACGAGCGGGACCTCCCCACCAAGGAGAATCTGCTCAGCACCGTGTTTGAGACCACCACCACCGACGACGACGGCGAGACCGTCACCGAGGAGCATACCCTCAGCGAATTTGCCGAGCTGGAGACCGCCGAGGGCCTGGTGTCCATCAGCCGGGAGAACAACGAGCGGTATATGACCGTCTCTGCCACCACCGCCGATGGCTACAACACCACCAAGCTCACCCAGCAGCTCACCGACGACCTGGAGAGCTACGAAATGCCAGAGGGCTACTCCTACGACATTACCGGCGAGTACGAAAACGTCATGAGCATGATGACCCAGATGGGCCTGATGCTGGCCCTGGGCCTGCTGTTCGTCTACCTGGTGATGGTGGCCCAGTTCCAGAGCCTGCTTAGCCCCTTCATCGTGCTGTTCACCGTCCCCCTGGCCTTCACCGGCGGCTTCATCGGCCTGCTGGCGGCGGGCGAGCAGCTATCCATGTTCGCCATGATGGGCTTCCTGGTGCTGATGGGCACCGTGGTCAACAACGGCATCGTCTTTGTGGACTACACCAACCAGTTGCGGCTGGGCGGCATGGGCAAGTGGGACGCGCTGGTGGCCACCGGCAAGACCCGTATGCGGCCCATCTTGATGACCGCCATGACCACCATTTTGGCTATGAGCGCCATGATCTTCGACACCAGCACCAGTGCCGGCATGAGCCGGGGCATGGCGGTAGTAGTGGTCGGCGGCCTGCTCTACGCCACGCTGATGACCCTGTTCATCATCCCGGTGATGTACGACCTGCTCTACCGCAAGCAGCCGAAAGAGGTGGACGTGGGCAGCGACGACATGGACGACACCCCCGACGACGCGGCGGAGTTCATCGCGCAGTTGGAAGCGGAGCGGGGAACCGGCACAGCGACCACAGGGAAAATTAGCAATTAGCAATTAGCAATGAGCCATTGTCTGATAGCTTTGAAGTGGTAAGTGAAGCGCATATAGCAAAACCGCTGCCTGGAAATAAGCACTATCCCCTCTTGCCTCCCCTGAAAGGGCAGGGAGGGGCAAAGCCCCGGAAGTGCCGCTTGACGGCGGAGGGGTTTACCCACGAACAATACCACGTAAAACCTCCAAAGCCCCCCTCCCAACACCTGGGAGGGGGCCTTTCTTACCCTTTTGCCGCAAAAATCGTATCCACGCAGTCCTTCACCTCCGCCCAGGCCACCAACGCCTGAACGATACCCAAATCCTTCGCCAGCAGCAGCTTCCGGCGGATGCTCTCGCCGTCGTCGTAGAGGACGAGATGCACCTGCCCCTCCCGCTCGTAGGCGAAATACCAGGCACAAAATTCCCCGGAATACCAGCGTTTGGGCCGGTGCTGCTCCCGCAGCGCGGCCAATTCCCGCGGGGTCAGGGGCTGGCCCTGGCCGCTGACGGCGGGGAGGGCGAAATCCGCCGCCATGCGCTCCACCGCCAGCACCACCCGGTTCCCGCCCAGTCGGTCCATGGCCTCGCTCAGCCGCCCTTTCAGCGTCCCGCCGGAGAGGGCCGACGACACCAACACCTGTGCCGCGGGGCAGCCGGGGCCGTAAGCCTCCCCCACCCACAGGGCCAGTCCCTGCCGGGACAGGGCGGCGTCCAGCTCCGCCGTCAGCGCCGCCATAGCGCCCTCTGCCGGACGGCTCCAGTTGGCCCAGAAGCCCGCCGCGCCTCTGGCTTTGCACTCCCGCGCCGCCTGCTGACAAAAGACGGCGCTGCCGCCCACCTGCCGCAGATGGCTGTCCTCCGCCGCCAGTACCCCGCCGGAGATGCTCTCCGGCGGCGCGGCCCGGTAGAGCCGGGGGCCGTCCCCGGCGCGATAGGCCATCCAGACCGGCTCCAGCGGCCACTGTGCCAGGTTTTGGGCCTCATTTGGCGTTATGGCACAAAAAAGCCGTGGAAAAGCAGATTTTTCCACAGAATCCCCCCTTGTTTCTCCCTGAGAATGATGCTATACTGAAAAACGAGTTGTTGGAAAAATGGACGAAATTTGCCATTTGTTCCGCGTTGCCCGTCCCGCACCCGCACAGCGCAGTTTATGCGGCGGGGTGGCGGGTCAGAACAGTAAGAGAGGTGCGCAGAGATGGGATTCCCGCTGACGCCGGACAAAATCATCGACAGCGTGTACGACCTGGACCTGGACGGCCTGGCCGCCCAGGGGGTCCGGCTGATTTTGGCGGATCTGGACAACACCCTGGCCCGCTACGGCGAGGCCACGCCTTCCCCCCGGCTCCGGGCCTGGGCGGAGGAGGTGGAGCGGCGGGGCATGACCCTGTTCGTCCTCTCCAACGGGCGGAAGCCCCGGCGGTCTAAAACCTTTTGTGAGGGGTTTGTGCCCTACCTGAGCCACGCTTCCAAGCCCCACGCCCGGAGCTTCCGCAAGGTCATGGAGGACTATGGCTGCGCGCCGGAGGAAACCATCATGTTAGGCGACCAGATTTTCACCGATGTTTGGGGCGGTCACAACGCCGGGGTGCGGGCCGCCATCTATGTCCGGGCCATCGCATTGGATTCGCTGCCCCGCAAGCTGCGGTACGGCGTCGAGGCCCCCTTCCGGGGGCTGTGCCGCCTGCGGGGGGACAAACGATGAGCGCCCGGTTCGGCGTGGCGGGAAACTCCGAGTATTTTACCCGGGAGGTCAGCAAGGCCAGTGCCGACGCCCCCGCCTGGCTCCGTTCCATCGGGCTGGACGCCTACGAGTACCAGTGCGGCCGGGGCGTCCACGTTAAGCAGCCCATGGCGGAGAAAATTGGCCAGAACGCTGCCGCCGCGGGCATCGTCCTCTCCGTTCACGCGCCCTATTTCATCAACCTGGCGAACCCGGCCCCGGAGAGCCTGGAAAAGAACATCGGCTATGTGCTGGATTCCTGTCGGACGGCCCGGTGGATGGGGGCGAACCGCATCGTCATTCACGCCGGTGCGCTGATGAAGCGCAGCAGGACTGAGGCCCTTGCCATTGCGAAACAGTCGTTGACCGCCATCCTCGCCGCCTGCGACGGGGCCGGGTACGGCGACCTGACCCTCTGCCCGGAGACCATGGGCAAGGTGAACCAACTGGGCGACCTGGAGGAAGTGCTGGAGCTTTGTGCGCTGGACGAGCGGCTGGTGCCCTGTGTGGACTTCGGCCACCTCTACGCCCGCACAGCGGGGGCGCTGGACGGGCCGGAAGCCTGCCGCGCCATGCTGGACTGGATGGCGCAGGTGCTGGGGGAGGACCGGGCCGCGGTGTTCCACAGCCACTTCTCCCACATCGCGTTCACGCCCAAGGGCGGCGAGCTGCGCCACCTGACTTTCGCGGACTCCCAGGGCTTCGGGCCGGACTTCGAGCCTCTGGCGGAGGAAATTGCCCGGCGGGGCTGGAGCCCCACCATCATCTGCGAATCCGCCGGGACCCAGAGCGAGGACGCACTCACTATGAAACAAATTTATCAGAAGAAGGTTGAACTGTTATGAATCATCTGCAAAAAATCGCCGCTCTGCTGCCGGAATACGGGCTGGACGCTCTGGCCGTCACCAGCGAGCCGGGGGAGTTTTACGCCGTAGGGTTCCACGGGGAGGGCCTGGCCCTTGTCACAGCGGCGGGCAGTTACTACTCCACCGACTCCCGGTACATCGAGGCGGCCCAGAACCAAATCACCGGCTGCGAGATCCACATGATCCAGGGCGCGGGGGCCTCCCACGCGAAATGGGCGGGGGAGAAGTGCGCCGCCCTGGGCCTGCGTAAAATCGGCGTGGAGGAGAATTATCTGAGCCTGGCGGATTTTGAGAAGCTGCAAGCGGCGTTCCCCGCCGGGACGGAGTTCGTCCACGCCAGCGCCCTGCTCTCCCGGCTCCGGGCCAGCAAGGACGAGGACGAGCTGGCCGTTATGGAGAAAGCCCAGGAGATCACCGACCAGGCGTTTTCGGAAATCCTGGCCTACATCAAGCCCGGCGTCACCGAGAGCGAGATCGCGGCCCGGCTGACCTACCTGATGCAGTCCAAGGGGGCCTCCCGAAACTCCTTCGACCCCATCGTGGCCTCCGGCCCCAACGGGTCCATGCCCCACGCCATTCCCGGTCTGAAGCAGATCCAGGCGGGCGAGTTCGTGACCATGGACTTCGGCTGTGTGTACGGCGGCTACTGCTCCGACATGACCCGCACCGTGGCGGTGGGCCAGCCCACCGAAGAAATGCGGCGGGTGTATGACACCGTCCTTCAGGCCCAACTGACGGGCATCGCCCTGGCGAAACCCGGCGTCACCGGCGCGGCGGTCCACAACGGCGCGGTGGCGGTGCTGGACAACGCTGGGTACGCCGGGAAGATGGGCCACGGCTTCGGCCACAGCCTGGGCATCGAAATTCACGAGAATCCCGGTTTCCGCCCCGCCAACAGCGACCCCATGCCCCTGGGCGCGGTGGTCTCCGCTGAGCCGGGCATCTACCTGCCGGGACAGTTCGGCGTGCGCATCGAGGACGTGGTGGTGCTCACCGAGAACGGCTGCCGGGTGCTGACCCGGTCCCCCAAGGAATTGATTATTCTGTAAAAGGCAATTTTATCCTATACAGGACAGGCTTTTACGGGGAACAGCCTTTTTGTAACCGACCACCCCTCTTGCCTCCCCTGAAAGGGGAGGAGGGCCGCCGCCTTTAGGCGGTGGCGGAGGGGTTTCTGGCGCAAGGCTGAGTAAAAGGGATACCAGTTTTGTAATTTAGCGAACCCCCCATTTTAACCCAAAAGGAGCGATTATGAAACAGCTTTGGAAACGGCTGCTGGCCGGGAGCATGGCAATTTGCATGGCGGGTATGTGCGTGGTCACGTCCTTCGCCGCCAGCGAGGAAGATATCGTACTGGAGACGGTGTTCGGCACCTCCGACGACTACGAGATCGCGGCCCAGGCCGTGGAATCCCTGTTGGACGAAGAAGAGGAAGAAGAATCTGCCGCTGAGGAAGAGGACGAGAGCCAAGCGGAGGAAGAAGCGACCGCTGCCGCCGCCGAGGAGGAAACCGACCAGGAGGAGGACACCCAGGCGGATGCCGACCAGGAAGAACCGGAGGAATCCGAAGAATCGACTGCATACGCGGCCATTGCCTGGCTGACCGGGGACGGGACTTATCAGGAATCCGCCTCCTACACCTACACCGGCGAGGCCATCTGCCCGGATTACCAGGTCACGGTGGACGGCGAGATGCTGGACACGGCGGCGCTGACGGAGCAGTGGTTTGCTGACGAGGCATACACCGAGCAGACCACGGAGCTGACCTTCACCGACTGCGGCACCTATTTCCTCCAACTGACAGACGCAGAGGGCGCAGTCGTGGCACGGGGCAGCTACGCCATCACCCCGGCGGAGCAGGAGATCACCGGCGTGGATACCACCAGCTACAGCCTGAGCTGTAAATCCACCTTCCAGCTCTCCCCCGCCGCCCAGGGGGAGCTGAGCTACCAAAGCTCCGATACCTCCGTGGTCACGGTGACCAGCGCGGGCAAATGCACCGTGGTCGGTGCAGGGACCGCCACCATCACCATCACCGCCGCCGCCACCCAGAATTATAACGAGGCCACGGCGGAGGTCACGGTCACCGGCACCCGGCTGAGCCAGACCATCACCCTCACCAAGACCAGCTACACGAAAAAATACTCCAGCGGCGGCACCTTCTCCCTGGGGGCCAGCACCAGCGGCGACGGCAAGCTGACCTATGCCAGCAGCGACACCAGCGTGGTCAAGGTCAGCTCCTCCGGCAAATGCACCATGAAGGGGGTGGGGACCGCCACCATCACCGTCACCGCGGCCAAGACCAGCGTCTATAAGAAGGCCACCGCCACGGTGGAAGTCACCGTCTACACCAAAGCCAAGACGCTGAGCTATTCCTCCTCGTATAAAAAAGGGAAATACTACAAAGCGTTAATGGCTTTGAAGCTGACCGGAGGCAAGCGCAGCAACATCGTCGCCATTGCCCTCTCCCAGTTGGGCTACCACGAGAGCAACAGCAAGAGCAAGCTCGCCGGCACCAGCTCCGGCTCCGGCAACTACACCGAGTATGGCCGCTATTACGGCCTGAGCAACGGGGCCTGGTGCGCCATGTTCGTCAGTTGGTGCGCCCGGGAAGCCGGGGTCAGCACCTCCGTCATCCCCAAGTACGCCGCCGTGCGGAATTATCATTCCTACTATAAAAAGAAGGGGCGGTTCTACAGTTGGACCAAGGTCCGCAAAAAGAGCTATGTGCCTAAACAGGGTGACCTGATCATCTACGCCAACGTGAAGGGCGGCACCGCCCACCACATCGGCTATGTCATCAGCGTCACTTACACCAGCAGCAAGGTGAAGATCGTCACCGTGGAGGGCAACTCCAACGACCAGGTGCGCAAGAAAACCCTGACCTTAAAGCGCAGCAGCTCCAACGGCAAGATCAACGGCCAGTACATTCTGGGCTTCGCCAAACCCAATTATTGATGAGCTGTTAGCCGTTAGCTGTTAGCCAGGCACTGCAAACCAAAAGCATAGAGCTTGAAAACAGCGCCATTTGAGAACAAACCAGGAGGCCGCAAAAGTCGGCTTCACCCGTGAGAAATGCCGCCTTCCGTGATTTTGACGGAAGGAAACGGGCATTTTTCGTGAAATCTGGAAAACTTTTTGTTGACGAACCGCCCACGCAGATGGTATAATGCGAAATGCACGGGTGCGCCAAAAGGAGGCGTTGCGGCTTGATTTCCCCGCTGGAAAACGAAAAAAAGGTTGTGGGAGTGAAGCAAACCAGGAAGGCCGTCCTCTCCGGGCGGGCAAAAACTGTCTTTCTCGCCTGCGACGCGGACCCCGCCGTCACCGGCCCCGTGGAGGCCCTCTGCCGGGAACAAAATGTTCCGCTGGAGAGCGGCGTCACCATGAAGGAGCTGGGCAGCCAGTGCGGGATCTCCGTGGGAGCCGCCGCCGCTGCGCTGCTACGGGAGTGAACCTCCCGGTATTTTTTCATTTTGATGATCCTGTTTGTGTGATTCTTGCTGTTCGCTTTCGACTGGCAGCATCAAGCTAACGGCTAATAGCTAATGGCTAACAGCTCATTAATTTGGTTTTAGCGGAATAATTTACGGATTATTCTGTTAAAATAGATTTTGACTTTTGGAAGAAAGGAGGAAACCATTTATGCCTACTTTTAATCAGCTCGTTCGGAAGGGCCGCGAGACCACCGTCTACAAGTCCACCTCCCCCGCGCTGCAAAAGGGCCGGAACACCCTCAAGGACCGCGAGACCGATCTGTCTTCTCCCCAGAAGAGAGGCGTCTGCACCGCTGTGCGTACCGCCACTCCTAAGAAGCCCAACTCCGCTCTGCGGAAGATCGCCCGTGTTCGTCTGTCCAACGGCTATGAGGTCACTGCCTATATCCCCGGCGTCGGCCACAACCTGCAGGAGCACTCCGTCGTGATGATCCGCGGCGGCCGTGTCAAGGACCTTCCCGGTGTCCGTTACCACATCATCCGCGGCACGCTGGATACCCAGGGCGTCACCGGTCGTATGCAGGCCCGTTCCAAGTACGGCGCCAAGCGGCCCAAGGCGAAGAAGAAGTAATTCTCCCCGCCAAACTCTAATTTGTACTATTGCGCCTCGGCGCAAGGCACAACGCCTTGCCAAGACGTTTATTCATAGATATGGGTAAATCTCTGGCAGGCACGCGGCAAAGTCATTTGCCAGGCACGAGATCCGGTACGCCGGGTTTCGAGTACCTATGAAATCATTCAAATATGAAGGAGGGAAGTAAAGTGCCCAGAAGAGGAAATGTACCCAAACGGGAAATTCTCCCCGATCCCATTTATAACTCCGTCCTGGTGACCAAGCTGGTCAACAGCATCATGCTCGACGGCAAGAAGGGCGTCGCCCAGAAGGTCGTGTATGGCGCATTTGACATCGTCCAGGAAAAGACCGGTAAGGACGGTCTGGAGGTGTTCCAGGCGGCCATGGAAAACATCATGCCCACCCTGGAGTGCAAGAGCCGCCGTGTGGGTGGCGCCAACTACCAGGTGCCTATGGAGGTTCGTCCCGCCCGGCGTCAGACCCTGGGTCTGCGCTGGCTGACCCAGTACGCCCGCGCCCGCAGTGAGCGGACCATGAAGGAGCGGCTGGCCGGCGAGATCATGGATGCCGCCAACAACACCGGCAACGCCGTGAAGAAGCGCGAGGATGTCCACAAGATGGCCGAGGCCAACAAGGCTTTCGCCCACTTCCGTTGGTGACAGAACGCTTTTTTGTAAACGCTATTTGTAAGGAGCAAAGTTATGCCTAGAAAAACATCTCTGGAGAAAACCAGAAATATCGGCATCATGGCTCACATCGACGCAGGCAAGACCACGACAACTGAACGTATCTTGTATTACACTGGTGTAAACTACAAGATCGGCGAGGTCCATGAGGGCGCAGCCACCATGGACTGGATGGTTCAGGAGCAGGAGCGCGGCATCACCATCACGTCCGCCGCCACCACCTGCTTTTGGCGTGATCACCGGATCAACATCATCGACACCCCGGGTCACGTGGACTTCACTGTCGAGGTCGAACGCTCCCTGCGTGTGCTGGATGGCTCTGTGACCGTCCTGTGCGCCAAGGGCGGCGTGGAGCCTCAGTCTGAAACTGTGTGGCGCCAGGCCGACCACTATAAAGTTCCCCGCATGATCTACGTCAACAAGATGGACATCATGGGCGCGAACTTCTACCACGTGCTGGACATGGTCCGCGACCGGCTGAAAGCCAACGCCGTGGCCATCCAGCTCCCCATCGGGGCTGAGGATTCCTTCCGGGGCATCATCGACCTGGTGGAGATGAAAGCCGACATCTACTACGACGCCATGGGCAAGGATATGCGCGTGGAAGAGATTCCCGAGGATATGCTGGACCTGGCGAAAGAGTACCGGCAGAAAATGCTGGACAACATCGCCGACGTGGATGACGACATCATGATGATGGTGCTGGAGGAGGAAGAAATTCCGACCGAGATGATCCGTGCGGCTATCCGCAAGGGCTGCATCGACAACGTCATCGTCCCCGTGGTCTGCGGCACGTCCTACCGGAACAAGGGCGTTCAGAAGCTGCTGGACGCTATCGTGGACTATATGCCCTCTCCCCTGGACGTTCCGCCCATCACCGGCGTGAACCCCAACACCGACGAAGAGGAAGAGCGTCCCGCTGACGACGACGCGCCCTTCTCCGCCCTGGCGTTCAAGATCATGACCGACCCCTATGTGGGCCGCCTGACCTTCTTCCGCGTCTATTCCGGTCAGTTGGAGAGCGGCTCTTCCGTGCTGAACTCCACCAAGAAGAAGCGCGAGCGCATTGGCCGCATCCTTCAGATGCACGCCAACCACCGGGAGGACATCAGCCACGTCTACTCCGGCGACATCGCCGCCGCCGTGGGCCTGAAGAACACCACCACCGGCGACACCCTCTGCGTTGACAGCGCCCCCATCATCCTGGAGTCCATGGAGTTCCCCGAACCCGTTATCCGGGTGGCCATCGAGCCGAAAACCAAGGCCGGTCAGGAAAAGATGACCGTCGCCCTGATCAAGCTGGCCGAGGAGGACCCCACCTTCAAGACCTACACCGATGAGGAGACGGGTCAGACCATCATTGCCGGTATGGGCGAGCTGCATTTGCAGATCATCGTGGACCGCCTGCTCCGTGAGTTCAAGGTAGAGGCCAACGTGGGCGCGCCCCAGGTGGCCTACAAGGAGACCATTCGCAAGAAGTGGGACCAGGACACCAAGTACAAGCGGCAGAGCGGCGGCAGCGGCCAGTACGGCCACGTCAAGATCATCGTCGAACCCAACGAGTCCGGCAAGGGCTACGAGTTCGTCAACGCTGTCGTGGGCGGCGCCATCCCCAAGGAGTTCATCCCCGCCGTGGATGCCGGTATTCAGGGCGCGATGCAGGCCGGCGTGCTGGCCGGCTACCCCGTGGTCGATGTCAAGGTCACGCTGTACGACGGCTCTTACCACGAGGTCGACTCCTCTGAAATGGCCTTCCGCATCGCCGGTTCCATGGCCTTCAAGGAGGCCATGCGCAACGCCGACCCGGTGCTGATGGAGCCCATCATGAAGGTCTCCGTCATCGTCCCCGACGACTATATGGGCGACGTCATCGGCGACCTGAACGGCCGCCGGGGTCAGATCCAGGGCATGGAGCCGCGCAACGGCGCCACCCAGATCGACGCTTTTGTGCCGCTGAGCAACATGTTCGGCTACGCCACCGACCTGCGGTCCCGCACCCAGGGCCGCGGCCAGTACACCATGGAGCCCAGCCACTACGAGGAGATCCCCAAGTCCATCGCGGAGAAAGTCATCTCCGGGCGGAACAAGCGGGGTTAAAATCTCAGATTTTCGCTAAAAAGCCTATTGCATTTTGCCGGATAGTAAGATACAATAGGCCCATAGCGATGAAATTTACAGCTTAAAACCTTTATTATCCCATTGTTTAGGAGGAACCTGAAATGGCAAAACAGAAGTTTGACCGTTCTAAGCCCCATGTCAACATCGGCACCATCGGCCACGTTGACCACGGCAAGACCACCCTGACCGCTGCTATCACCAAGTACCTGGCTTTCTCTGGCAAGGCCAGCTACACGGACTATGCTTCCATTGATAAGGCTCCCGAGGAGAAGGCTCGTGGTATCACGATCAACACCGCTCACGTGGAGTATGAGACTGAGAAGCGTCACTATGCCCACGTTGACTGCCCGGGCCATGCTGACTATATCAAGAACATGATCACCGGTGCTGCTCAGATGGACGGCGCTATCCTGGTCATCGCCGCCACCGACGGCGTTATGGCTCAGACCCGTGAGCATCTGCTGCTGGCCCGTCAGGTCGGCGTGCCCTATATCGTTGTGTTCCTGAACAAGTGCGATCAGGTTGACGACGAGGAGCTGCTGGAGCTGGTCGAGATGGAGGTCCGCGAGACCCTGGACTTCTACGAGTTCCCCGGCGACGACACCCCCATCATCATGGGCTCCGCTCTGAACGCTCTGGTTTCCGAGTCCACCGATCCCGACGCTCCCGAGTATGCCTGCATCAAGGAGCTGATGGACGCTGTTGACGAGTATATCCCCACTCCCGACCGTCTGTCCGACATGCCCTTCCTGATGCCCATCGAGGACGTCTTCACCATCACCGGCCGCGGCACCGTGGCTACCGGTCGTGTGGAGCGCGGCGTCGTGAAGATGGGTGAGCAGGTCGATATCGTCGGCCTGGAGGAGGAGAAGAAGACCTCCGTCGTCACCGGTCTGGAAATGTTCCGCAAGACCCTGGACTTCGCTCAGGCTGGCGACAACGTCGGCGTTCTGCTGCGCGGCATCGCCCGTACCGACATCGAGCGCGGCCAGGTCCTGTGCAAGCCCAACTCCATCCATCCTCACACCAAGTTCAAGGGCCAGGTTTACGTCCTGAAGAAGGACGAGGGCGGCCGTCACACCCCCTTCTTCAACAACTATCGCCCCCAGTTCTATTTCCGTACCACCGACGTGACCGGCGTCATCACTCTGCCTGAGGGCGTTGAGATGTGTATGCCCGGCGATAACGTCGATATGGACGTGGAGCTGATCACCCCCATCGCCATCGAGAACGGCCTGCGTTTCGCTATCCGTGAGGGTGGCCGTACCGTGGGTTCCGGCGTTGTTATCGGCATCAACGAGTAATTGTTGACCCTTCATAAGTTCTAACCCATTTGCCGGGGCTGGTTTCCAGCCCCGGCAATTTTCAAATCATCCGCACAACGCTCGAACGGAAAGGGGAGCTTGCTATGGAAAAC
>JAJPXR010000188.1:0-5183 GCA_021205375.1 Clostridiales bacterium
CACCATGCTTCGCATGGTCCCCCTCCCCTTTCAGGGGAGGCGAGGGAGGATAGTGCTTGTCATTTGATTTGCGTTTTTTCTCACGGCGGAAGAAATTTGGACTGTTATCTACTTAATCAGAAGGACCTTACCCGTGACGTAGTGCCTTTCTGTAACCGACCACCCCTCTTGCCTCCCCTGAAAGGGGAGGTGGCGCGGCGTAAGCCGCGACGGAGGGGTTTCGCGCTGAAAGCACTGAGGGTTGGTTCCAAAGAACAACCTCAAAAACCAGCGACACAAAGCTAACAGCTAACAGCTAAAATCTGCGCAGCAGATTTTACTCCTTCACGTCTGCGAACAGGTGGTCAATGACCTGGGTCATCCGCTCACTCATGGACTCGTCCTCCCCGGCGGTCAGGGAGTAGAGCACCAGCCAGTCGGTGGCGTTGCGGGGGTCCAGGGTGGGCATACCGCAGTCGGTCAGGATAGCGTTGAGCACCCACCAATGGTCCTCCAGCCGGTCCTGGAGGGAGAGATAGTCCTCGTCAGACTCACTGTATTCGGTGTCCACCACGTTTTCCGTGATAACGTACAGAAGCAGCAGCAGCTTCCGGGGCACGTCCTCCTGGTGGGCGCGGATGTTTTTCAGGGCGGTGGCGTTGGGCCAGTTGCGCTTGAGCAGCTTTTGGGTCACGCTGTAGCGGGTGCGGTTGCGTCCGGAGGGCATGTGGAGGGAGAGGTATTGCTCCATCACCTTCTCGATGGAATAATCCTGTTCCCTGGCGGCGTCCCAGCCGTTGTCCGGGTGGGTGAGCTGCTTCATGTACTTCTCGAAGTAGCGGTAGGCCCGGACGTGGAGCTGGCCGAACTTGTCGAGGTTGTCCAGGTAGGTCTGCCGCAGCTCCTCCTGGGTGTGAGCGGTGAGAAAGACGCTTTGCAGCTCCCTGGTGATGTGGGTCCCGTTCACCGCCGGGTACTCCTTCAGCCGGGGCGCAGGGGGCAGGGACCGGTAAAAGGCGCGGGCCTCCTCATAGCTGCCGCCGCTGCGCAGGAACCAGGCGTAGATCACGTCCCTGGGGTCCCGGTAGTGGATGCCATACTCGGTACACTGGCCCAGCAGCAGGCCGGCCTGGCTTTCCGTCAGGCCCAGAGCGAAGGCGATTTGGAACACGTCCTCCCGGTGGGTGGGCTGGTTCCTGCCCTCCAGCCAGTTTTGCACCTTCCGGGCGACGGAGGCCGGGGCCGCGCTGGTCCCGTACGCCTGGAGGCAGGAGGTCAGCCGGGTGCGGAGGTCCGGGCGGGGGTATTGCTCCCGCAGCGTTTCGGCAAAGGTCCGCAGCTCGATGCAGTCGCCCCGCAGGTATTCTGCCGCCAGTTCCGGCGTCATCGCGCAGGAGGAGAGGCGGTCATACTCCGCCGCGGCGCGGGTGGTCAGATGAATTTCCATGAGTCAGATCACTTCCAGGCAGCCCTGCCGCCCAGCCGGAGCAACAGGGGGAATTGTCTTTTGTCAGGCAGGGAGGCACGGAGCGCCGCAGGCAGGGGCAAAGCCCCGGAAGCGAAGGATATGAAGTCTGCTCCGACGAAGTGCGCTGCCGGGGCCGCATGTTCGACCAAAATCCGTGATTTTGGTCGAGCGCCTGTCTCTGAAAGGTTCAAGCGCCGGAGGGACCTTCCCTCCGGCGCTGTGTTGCGTTACTGCTTCTGTTCGCCTGTCGGCTCCTGCTGGGGCACGGGCCGCAGCACCACGGCGGTGCGGCTGGGCAGGTACAGCTTCAAATGGCTGCCCTCCACGCCGGGGACGAAGGAGGAATAGCGGACGTGGCCGATGCGGTCCTGGCCGCCGAACTTCCCGTCGTCCGTGGAGAGGGCCACCTCGTAGTCGTGGGGCTGGGACACGGGGATCATATAGTCGCTGAAAGACTTGGTGGGGTGGAAGTTGAACACAAACAGCAGGCTGTTGCGCTCAAAGGCCAGCACGTGGTCGCCCACGTTGACCCATTTCAGGTCGGCCATCCCCTGGTCGAAGATGCGGTAGCGCTTGGTGACGGCCACCATGTCGCGGTCAAAGTCGCCCAGCCACTGGTACTTCAAAAATCCGTTGTCCAGCAGGCTCCACTGGCGGCGGCAATACTTGAAGCTCCAGCCGTTGCCCTCCCTGGGGAAGTCGATCCATTCGGGGTGGCCGAACTCGTTGCCCATGAAGTTCAGGTAGCCCTCGCCGCCGCCGCCGATGGTCAGCAGGCGGATCATCTTGTGCAGGGCGATGGCCCGGTCGATGACCAACGTGTGGCAGGCTTTGTCCATGTCGGTGTACATGGCGGCGTCCGCCAGCCGGAAGATCATGGTCTTGTCGCCCACCAGGGCCTGGTCGTGGCTCTCCACATAGGCGATGGTCTTTTCACCGGGGCGGCGCAGGCACATGGAGCTCCAGATCTGCTGGAGGTCCCAATTGTCGTCCGACTGCTCCTTCACCAACTTGATCCACATATCCGGCAGGCCCATGCCCAGCCGATAGTCGAAGCCAAGTCCGCCGTCCTGGATGGGCAGGCACATCCCCGGCATACCGGACATATCCTCCGCGATGGTGACGGCGTAAGGGTTCACCTGCCGGATCAGCTCGTTGGCCAACTGGAGGTAGGTGATGGACTGGGTGTCGGTGTTCAGGGAGAAGTACTTGTCGTTGGTGTTGAAATCGGTGCCCAGGCCGTGGTCGAGGTAGAGCATGGAGGTGACGCCGTCGAACCGGAAGCCGTCGAAGTGGTACTCCGTCATCCAGAATTTCAGGTTGGACAGCAGGAAGTGCAGCACCTCGTTCCGGTCATAGTTGAAGCACTTGGTCCCCCAGGCGGGGTGCTCCCCCCGCTCGCCGGGGTGGAAGAACTGCTCGGTGGTGCCGTCGAAGAGGTTGATGCCCTCGGCGGTGTTCTTGACGGCGTGGGAGTGGACCACGTCCAGCAGCACCCGCAGGCCCATGGAGTGGGCCTTGTTGACCAGGTATTTCAAGTCCTCCGGCAGGCCGAACCAACTGGAGGCGGCGTAAAAGCTGGACACCTGGTAGCCGAAGGAGCCGTAATAGGGGTGCTCCATAATGGCCATCAGTTGGATGGTGTTGTACCCGGCCTTTTTGATGCGGGGCAGGGTGATGTCCGCGAACTCCCGGTAGGTGCCGACCCGTTCCTCCTCCTGGGCCATGCCTACGTGGGCCTCGTAGATATAGAGGGGAGCGTCCAGGTGGAATCCGTAGTCCGTCCAGGGGAACTGCTTCCGGTCGTCCCAGACCTCGCAGCACCATTGCAGGGTGGTTTCGTCCTGCACCACCCGCCGGGCGTACAGGGGGATGTGTTCGGTCAGGGCATCGCCGTTTTTCACCACGGTTTTCACCTTGCTGGCGTTGTGGAGGGTCTCCTCCGGCAGCTTGATCTCCCAGGTGCCAAAGTAGGGGTCGATTTTCTCCAGGGGATGGCTGGTCTTGTTCCAGCCGTTGAACTCGCCCTCCAGATAGAGCTGGTCCGCCCCCGGCGCCCACTCCCGGTAGACCCAGCCGTCCTCCACGTGGTGGAAGCCGAAGTACAGATAGGCATTGGCGAACTCGTTCAGGGTGCGGCCGTCGCCCACGAGCTGGGCCTTCTTGCGGGCGTAGTTGTCCATCCGCAGTTGAATGTCCCCCTCAAAGGGCTGTAGCTGCGGGTTCAGTTCGAGAATACGGTACATGGGAAAACTCCTTTCGTTGTAACGGGTTCAGGGAAAGAGGACCTGGTCGTTCTGGTATCTGTTAATTGTTATTTTACCAGTCCTCGCCGGGTTTTACAATAGGAGTTTTGAAATTTGAGGGGGTCCCCGCCGAAGCCTTCCCTCCGGGGATTTCCTTCGGTCACAGCAGCAGCGGGTTTGGTTGGGGGTGAGTCCGCCGGCGTTGCACCGCTTGACAGCAAGGCGGTATTGCCAAAATAATCCGACGAAAATTAACCTATGTTAATGCAAAAGGATTTGTTTTCCTGTATAATATTAGAAACACCGAAGGGAAGCGCAGGGAGAAAATGACAAGCTATCAGTTTTTTTCGGATGTCTGCCAGCTCAAAAATCCTGAGCTGTTGCAGGAACTGGTCAAGGAGACCGAGGTTCGATACATTAAAAAAGGAGACTTCCTGGTGCGGGCCGGGGAGCCACAGCCGGACATCTGTTTTCTGGCGGAGGGACTGCTGCGGGGCTTCTTCCTGGACGCCAATGGGAAAGATGTCACCGACTGCTTTGCCTTCCAGTGCGGCACCGCTGCCATGGCCTTTTGTCCCAGCGGGGCGGAAAACATCTCCCCCATGAACATCGAACTGCTGGAGGACGGTCTCTTTTTCTGCGTTCCCATCTCGCTGCTCCCGGAGTTGCAAGCCAAATACCCGGAGGTGACGCAGTTTTACAATCGCATCCTCATTGCGGCCCTGAACGAACACTGGCGGATGAAGCAGGTGCTGCACCAGTACACCGCCATGCAGCGCTACCAGTGGTTCCTGGAGGCGTATCCGGGCCTGGTGGACCGGGTCAGCAGCAAGCATATCGCGTCTTTCTTGGGGATGTCGCCGGTGACGCTGAGCCGCCTGCGCAGGACCATGCGGGAACAACAGGCCTAGTCCTGATGATATAGATGTACCTAATTCACAAACTGCAAAGGAGGAACTTTATGAAACACAACCTGAAACGGTTGACGGCGCTTGTCCTGGCGCTGTCTATGTGCCTGTCCCTGCTCTCCGCCACCACCTGGGCGGCGGAAATCTCCGGGGGGGGGTACACTGAAGATGTTCTCGTAGCCGAAGCAGAGACGGAGGAGGATTCTTCCGCTGTGGAGGTCGAGGACGAGGAAGAAGCAGAGGAAGAGGAGACCGCTGCGGAGGACGAAGCTAAAGAAGAACAAGAGGAAGAAGCCGTTGTTTCCGCCCAAGATGTGACCGCCAGCGGCACCTGCGGGGAGGATTTGACTTGGGTGCTGGAAGATGGAACCCTGACCATTTCCGGTACGGGGGATATGACGGATTGGAGCAGTTCTTCCAGCGTTCCCTGGTATAGCTATGCGTCATCTATCATTTCTGTCGTGATTGCCGATGATGTCACCTCCATCGGCAACTATACGTTTTACAACTGCGAGAGCCTGACCAGTGTGACCATCCCGGACAGCGTCACCTCCATTGGCGATTATGCGTTTGGCGGCTGTA
>JAJPXR010000188.1:5283-16088 GCA_021205375.1 Clostridiales bacterium
GTGACCATCCCGGACAGCGTCACCTCCATTGGCGATTATGCGTTTGGCGGCTGTACCGCCCTGACCGACGTCTATTACTCCGGTTCCGAGGCGGATTGGGAGGCAATCGACATTGGTGACAATAATAGTTGCCTGACCAATGCAACCATCCACTATAACAGCACCGGGCCGGATGACGATGAAACCAATTCTGAATTTTTTGAGCTATGGAGTGATACAAATAGTTTCTATCATAGTTGGAGCACGTTCTATACTTCAGAGTATTACTATGGCTCTGGCGCTGTATACCCTACAACTTATGGGGACGTATTGCTTTCAAGGTGTACGGACATTCTCGAACAGTGTTGGGTGCAGGAAAAGCTCAATTCACAGCTATATACTTCGTCGGAATATGACTGGCCTGGGATGTGCTTTGGAATTTCAGCGACAATGGTGATTGCTGCAACAGATGGATTGGCTAACATTGGGGATGACACGGACTATTACTCATTGGGTTCACCTCTGAACAATGAAGAGTTGCTCAGTCAGATATGCTTTTATCAGCTTTTGAAAGACTTGAACTGCTTTGAATATGATTGTAAAACGTGTAGTTTATCATTTACGAACATTTTAACAAGCACTGTAAGACTATCCAGATTTTTAACTGAGTTGAAAAATGAGGCGGAACGATCTCAGGAGGAAAAAGCTCCTTTTCTGTTTATTTTTAATTATAAAATAAAAGAAGGAGAATGTGCTGGGGATACAGGCGGACATGCGGTCGTTGTTTGTGGATATGAAGATATCAATTATGAATCTGATGGTACTACATATTTATATAGGATAAAGACCTATGATCCGAATGACACGAGTGCTACCTATCGCTACCTGGATATCGCAGAAGATTATTCTGCTTTTACATTCCAAGATAAGAATCATGCTGCTTCTTATAAAACGTATCTCCAGAACGACTATACAAATATGGGCTTTGTGGGGATTGACTCGCTACAAAGCGACATATATGATTTAACAGGCAACAGTTCAACCGGCGAGACAAGCGCATCGAGCGGCTCTCAGGTTCAAATGTCCATGTCGGCATATAGTACATTCAAATTGACAAATGCCGAAGGGGAAACACTGACTTATGATGGCGAAACCTATGACGGCACAATGACTGTATACAACCTGAAAGAAAGCGTCAATGATACCGCTGATGGCACCGGTTCCTCCGGTGAACTGTTTCTGACGGTGGATGCCAGCAATTATTTCCTTCTAACTGATTTTGAGGATGGATTTGAGCTTGCGGCAGAAATTGACGGCGGTTATTATTGTGCCAGCGCCGCCGGTGCAGATACCATCCTGTTGAGCAAGGACGATGGCGTTGTCATTGAGGGCGATTCCGGGTACACCTTTACCGCTGCAATCAGCACAGATTTGGATTCCTGCGAACAGATTCGGATTACTGGCAGCACCAGCGGCACCGTTCAACTGGAAAATACAGAGAGCGGCGTCACCTTGACAGCCGAAAACGAATGTGCAGACGTTGTTGTTGAAACTTATCAGGGTGCAGATTACGCCTATAATACCGTAGACGACAGCGTGGTGGGTGTTGTGGTCTCCGATGATACGGACGGAGATACCCTGATTGAAACGATAACTGTAGCCGACCTCACTACCACCTGCACCCTGACCCTCTCCACCACCACCTACACCTATGACGGCACTGCCAAGACCCCCGCCGTCACCGTGAAGGACGCGGAGGGCAACACCTTGACCGAAGGCGTGGATTACACCGTCTCCTATAGCGACAACACTGCCGTCGGCATCGCTACCGTCACCGTCACTGGCATCGGCAGCTACACCGGCACCGCTACCGCCACCTTCACCATCGAAGAGGCCGCTCAGGAGCCTTCCGGCGACACCGGGGACACCTCCGGCGATACCAGCGGCGACACCGGGGACACCTCCGGCGACCAGAGTGGCTCCGATGAAGAGACGGTTCCCGCCGCTACCAAGATCACCTCCGCCATCAACCGGGCCAAGGGCATCAAGCTCACCTGGAACGCCGTGGACGGCGCAACCAGCTATCAGGTCTACCGCAAGGTCGGCAACGGCAGTTGGAAGAAGGTCAAGACCACCACCGCCACCTCCTGGACCGATACCTCTGCCACCAAGAACGGCACCAAGTATCAGTATAAGGTCTACGCGGTGAACGATTCCGGCAAGAGCAGCGCTTCCGCCACCAAGACGATTTACCGCCTGACCGCCAAGCACTTCACCCGCGCCAAGAACGTCAAGGGGAAGAAGATCAGCCTCAAGTGGACCCGGAACACCAGAGCCACCGGCTATGTGATTCAATACTCCACCAGCAAGAGCTTCACCAGCTCCACCACCAAGACGGTGAAGATCAAGGGCAACAAGAACCTGACCACCACCTTGAAGAACCTGAAGAAGGGCAAGACCTACTACATCCGTATGCGGGCCTACAAGACCTCCGGCAGCGTGACCTCTTACGCCGGCTGGAGCAAGGTCAAGAAGGTTAAGGTCAGGAAGTAACACAAACCGGCTCTGCCCGTGAAAGGCACAGCCGAATCAACCAAACAACCGCGCACGGGGCGACCTGTGCGCGGTTGTTTCTGCAAAAGGAGCAAAATTGGAATGGTGAATGGTGGGTAAAGCGTTTCACGCATGGCAGAACAGGGAGATCCGCTCTCCTTTGCCCGGCCTGGACCTTCGACTTTGGCTGACCGCCTGCCTCTGATTCCATGAGACTGCGCCGCCCGGCAAAACAGCGGCATTCAAAGCGCTGGAGCGCGGGTGTCCCCTCGTTGCGGAACATGCGTCATGCCTTTTGTGTCGTTGTTATCATATGGACCGCCACGCCGGAGAGGATAAGACAAACACCGGTTCCGGTCAACACGATCATGGTTTGGGAAAACGCCCAGTTTCGTCCAAAATGCAATAGCATTGCGATTTCCAGAGACAGCAGAGAGACCAGGGCCGATGCGAAGCTGATCCGCTGAGACGCGAGGAAAACCGGCTCCCGCAGGCCGCGGTATTTGACCAGGTTTCTGATAGCCAGCCCGACGCGGTAAAAGGTATAGGCAGCCACAGCGTAGATCAAGTATCCGCCATAATGGGAGCCATTACCGTTCTTCAATGCCAGCACCACGATACCGGACAGAATAAAATTCATGCACAGCAGCAAAATGCCACAGATACGGTATCTTTTCCACCCATTGATTTTCCTGCACGTATGTCCACGCAGTTCCCCCAGCAAGAGCAGACGGGCCAGCATCAGCAAAACATAATAGCAGCCCAGCGTCAAAAACCAGTAGGATCGATAGTAAATGCCACAAATCATTTCCCAAATCGCATACAGCAGATTGCCTGCGAGTGAGATTGTCAACGATATGGAGGATTTGAGCTGCTGATCTGACAGACATCGGAAAATCACCGGTTTGGAACGCAAAAATGTTCTTAGCTGTTTCATTTGTCAACGCCTGACTGCGTTCATTATGATCCTGGCGATGTCGTCCACGGTGGTCTGGCAGTCCAGCAGAAGCCAGCGACGGACGATTCCCATCATGCCCTGTATGTAAAAAGCGAGGAGATAGTCCCGCTCCTCTTCGGGGACCCCATAGCGCTGCAATATGGGGTCAAAGATGGTGCAGAACAGCGAGGCATATGTTTGGTCTGTCCGCATGATTTCCGGCTTGGCGAGTGCGACTTTGAACACCGTCCGATGTTCCGATATATACGTCAGATACGGGACCAGATAGTCCGGCGTGACCAGAAACAGTTGCTCCAGAGTAGCCGTCCTGATGGTCTGCTGGAACTCCGACAGGGTGGTCTGAAAATATTCGCTGAACTGCCGGTTCATGTTCTCCACGCACTCGGTCAGCAGATCTGCGATGGTCTCATAGTGTAGATAGAAGGTGGAACGATTGACGCCTGCCTCCGCGCAGAGCTCCTTGACCGTGATGTATTCGAAGTCTTTTTGCTCCAGGAGGCGCAGAAAGGCTTCGTCCATTTTCCTGGCTGTGTTGAAATATTTGCTCTCAGCTTTTGTCATTCCGTTTTCCTTCCGTTTCACCGCGCAAATCAGCCCTCGCTGATCTCCTTTGCCAACTGCATGATTTCAAAAGCGTACTTTTGCTTCCCCCTCTCCGAAATTTTCCGGTAGAGGGGATAATTGACCGCCATCACCAAAAATCCTGCGACCCCGATGACGATGCCCATCGCCATCGTCGCTCTGCCGGGTGTTCCGATCACCTGCATGGACAGGCACATCCCAACACCCGCCACCAGGGCGCCGACGATCCCGAAGAAATAAGCGAAAACGGTGGCCGGCAGCTTGGCCTTGCGGTCCAGCTTTTTCAGGGCGACGACCTTGGATGTATCCTTGGGCGCATACTCATTGGCGAGGGCTTCTGCAAAAATTTTGTCTGTGTTCATCTGGTGAACCTCCTTGGTTTTGATAGGTTCATTATAATGCGTCCAATGGTCTGCCGGAACGACACAAACCGCAATTGGTGTTGTTTTCAAGCTTTATGGCGCTCGCTGCATTCCATTCTATCACAAAACATCGCTGCTCCACCAGCAAGGAGCGTTTTTTGGTGGTTCTTGTGTCGTTTGTCCCTAAAAGCTAAATTTTACCAGGCAAGGAGGACAGAAGCAGCCGCAGAAGCATGATTTTGAAAGGCCCTTCGATAGCAACAGGCATATCTGCAACGGCCCGTCAATTTCCCAGGTTATTTGCCACAAAGCGTAAAAACAGATAGCGCAGCATGGAGGAATATTGGCAAAATGACCCAAAATGAGCGGATGTTTCTGGCAGTTTTGCGAATAGATTTGAAAAGGACTTTGCGTTAGAATACTAGTATACCAGACGGAGGGCTGGTATGTCCGCCCAGTTTGCCCAAGCGCCCAGCTTTGCTGCTCTGTGGGGTTCCCACAGGACAGCGGCAGAGCCATTCGCTCCCACAGGTGTCTGCCCCACCTGTAGGCGGATGACAGGGCTGTGTGGGTCATTCGGAATTGGAGGAGGTGAGGTCATTCGGACAAATGCCGTCACACAGGCAGTAACATCTTTTTGAAAGGAGTATAGCAATGAAGAAAAAATTGCTGCGCCTTACCAGCGCAACACTGGCCCTGGCTATGGTCCTGAGCATCGGCAGCACTGGCATCGCTTATGCGGCGGAGGAAAGTGCCAACAGCTCCGGTTCTCTGACCGAAAGCATTGCGGAACTCTTGGAGGCAGTTGCCGAGGACGAGGATTCGTCCGAGGGAGCAGCGGAAGATGACTCAAACGGTTCGACTTCTGAGGAAGCAGAGCCGGAAGAAGAAGCATCTGACGCCGAAGCTGCTGAAGAAGACCCTGCAGAAGAAGAACCCGCTGAGGAAGCAGAGGAAACCGAGACCGAAGAGGAAGTGGTCGCAGAGGCCCTTGAGACGGAGGAAGAAACGACCGATCTGACTGCCGTCATCGAGCAGGCTGAGGCCCTGGTCGAGACCGACTACAAGACCTCCACCTGGTCCGCTTTTGAGACCGCTCTGGAGGACGCGCAGACCGTTGCAGCCGACGCCGACGCCACCCAGGGGAGATGGACGCCGCTGCCGCTGCTCTGACCGCCGCCATCGACGCACTGGAGGCAATGCCTGAAATCGACTACACCCAGTACGACAAGGGTGTGACCGTTATCGAGAGCGCGGAGTCTCCCACCGGCTATCTGGCCGTCTTTGTCTATGAGGAAGAGGATTCCTATTCTGGTATCACCGGCGACATCAATAAGGTAGTGCTGTACAGCGACTGCATGATGCTGTTCGACCCCGATGACGGAGAAGTCGGCTCCATCAGCGCCCAGTACGCCATTGACCCCTGGAACTACACCGCTGGCCTGGCCAACGCAGGCGGTAGCAGCGATGTGGCCTATTACGTGACGATGGTGGAGTTTGCCGACGGCCTGTGGGGAACGCAAATTCCTCTTGCCAGCGGCGCGTATGTCTACAACTTCACCGTTTACGACACTGAGGGTAACTCCAAGTCCCGCCTGGATGACCCCAACAACCCCACCATGACCAACACGGCTACCGGCATCTCCAGCCTGTCCAGCATGGTCTATGTGGACTACAACGAGGAAACGATGGGCACCAGCGAATACGCTGACCGCACCATTGAGAACCCCCGCACCGATGGGCAGACCGGTACGGTGGTGACCACCTCCTACACCGGCGCGGACGGCACCGAGCACGGCCTGGCGATCTATCTGCCTTATGGCTATGACGCGGACCAGGCGGAGGCGTACAACGTCCTGTACCTGTCCCACGGCACCTCCGGCGACATCTACGGCGATGAGCTGCGCTGGATGAACGAGGGCGCAGTTGCCAACATCATGGACAACTTGATTGCCGAAGGCACCATCGAGCCCTTCGTGGTCGTCACCATGAACAACCAGCAGTATGGCCAGGGCGACGGGCACTCCGGCGCGAACTGGAAGTACTCTGACATCGAGGAAGACCAGCAGCTCATCATGGAGTTCGTGGAAGCCAACTACAACGTCAGCACTGAAGTCTCTGGCCGCGCTTACGCCGGTCTGTCCATGGGCGGCTCCACCACCAGCAATATGCTGATGTATCACGCCGACTGGTTCAGCTACTATGGCATCTGGAGCTACGCCAACACCGACGGCTCCTATGGCGGCGTGGACGGCATCGACAGCGAGACGATTCAGTCCTATCTGTCCGATTACGTCGGCTCCGTCAACATTATGCTGGCCGCCGGTAAGTGGGACTTCGGCAACTCCGTGGTCAACGACTTCGGCGCTACCCTGACCGAGCTGGGCTTCGACTATGACTATCTGGAAGTTCCCACCGCCCACGACTGGGAAGGCTGGCAGCTTATGTTCGCCTATGCCGCTGAGAACTTCTTCTTCCAGAACGAGGAAGAGACTGTGGATACCACTGAATTGGAAAATCGCATCGCCGTGGCAAACGCCATGACGGAAACCAGCTACACCGAGGATAGCTGGGCGGCTCTGCAAACCGCTATCACTGAGAGCGAGACGCTGATCGCCACCGAGGGCATCACCCAGGCCCAGGTTGACGCACAGTTGGCCGCTCTGAACGAGGCCATTGACGGCCTGGAGTTCTCCACCGCCAATGCCACTATCGACTTCACCCAGTACGAGGCGGGCGTCACCGTCATCGAGAGCGAAGATTCCCCCACCGGCTTCTACGCCGTGTTCGTCTTTGACGAGACCTCCGTGGACGCCACCAAGTACGGCCTGACCAACGACATCTCCCTGGTCAAGGTCTACAGCGACGGCATGTATCTGTTCTCCTACGACGAGCAGGAGACCGGCACCGCCCTTGACCCCATCAGCAACGCCCATACCCCCGATGAGTACGAAATCGGGATGTATCCCGCTGGCGGCGACACCAGCAGCGACCTGTATGGCGGCAAGAAGATCGCCTATTACGCTGACATGACCGAGTTTGCCGACGGTATGTGGGGCGCGGCGATCCCGCTGACCAGCGGCGCTACCTACTACAACTACCGCCTGACCGACAGCACCGGCGCCTCTGACAGCAGCTACATCGACGACCCCGCCAACCCCACCATGACCAACACCGAATCCGGCTCCAGCAGCCGCTCCAGCATGGTCTATGTCGGCTACAACGCCGAAAAGATGGGCACCGGCGAGTGGTCTGACCGCACCGTGGAGAATCCCCGGACCGACGGCAAGACCGGCACCGTTGAGTACGCCACCTACACCGGCGCGGACGGCACGGACCGTTACCTGGGCATCTACCTGCCCTATGGCTATGACGCGGACGCCGCCGAGACCTACAACGTCCTGTACCTGAGCCACGGCGCCCAGAGCGAGCAGAGCGGCTGCGAGCTGCGCTGGTTGAACGAGTGCGCCGCCGTCAACATCATGGACAACCTGGAAGGTAACTTCATCATCGTCACCATGAACAACACCGACCTGAGCTGGGATACCGACAAGATCTGGGCTGAGCAGGAGCTGATCATGGCGTACATGGAGGAGAACTACAACGTTGGCACCACCTCCGCCAGCCGCGCCTTCGCCGGCCTGTCTATGGGCGGTTACACCGCCAGCCGCATCTATGCCTACCATGCGGACCAGTTTGCCTATGTCGGCATCTGGAGCTACGCAGACGCTACCGTCCTCGCCAGCCTGACCGACGACGAAAAGGCTGCGCTGGTCGCCTCCGGCTGCAAGGTCTCCATCGGCGCGGGCGACTGGGATTACCTCCTGTCCGTGACCGAAACCTTCGCCAGCCAGTTGGATGAACTGGGCATTGAGTATCAGTGGCTGACCGTCCCCGGCTCCCACGACTGGAGAACCTGGGCCGCCATGCTGACCTACACCGTCCAAAACTTCTTCTGGCAGGATACCGTTGACACCTCCGCCCTGACCGCTGCCATCGAAGCGGCTGAGGCCCTGACCGAGACCGACTACAAGACCTCCACCTGGTCCGTCCTTGAGGACGCGCTGGAAGCCGCTGAGACCGTTCTGGCCGACGCCGACGCCACCCAGGAGGAAGTAGACGCCGCTGCCGCCGCTCTGACCGCCGCCATCGACGCGTTGGAGAAGGTCCCCGCTATCGACTACACCCAGTACGATAAGGGCGTCACCGTCATTGAGAGCGCCGATTCCCCCACCGGCTATCTGGCCGTCTTTGTCTACGAGGAAGAGGGCTCCTACGACGGTATCACCGGCGACATCACCAAGGTGGAGCTGTACAGCGACTGCATGATGCTGTTCGATACCAACGACGGCGTCTCCGGCTCTATCAGTGCAGAATATGCCATTGACCCCTGGAACTACACCGCTGGCCTGGCCTCCGCAGGCGGCAGCACCAGTGTTGCTTACTATGTGACCATGGTCGAGTTCGCCGACGGGTTGTGGGGCACTCAGGTGCCGCTGGCCAGTGGCGCTTATGTCTACAACTTCCAGGTCACCGACTCCGAGGGCAACACTAAGTCCCGCCTGGACGACCCCAACAACCCCACCATGACCAACACCGCCACCGGCATCTCCAGCCTGTCCAGCATGGTCTATGTGGACTACAATGCCGACACGATGGGCACCGGCGACTACGCGGACCGCACTGTTGAGAACGCCCGCACCGATGACCAGACCGGCACTGTGGAGTTCATCTCCTACGACAGCGACCAGAACGGTTCCAACCGTGGCCTGGCGGTCTACCTGCCCGCCGACTACGATGCAGACCGGGAAGAGCCTTACAACGTCCTGTACCTGTCCCACGGTGCGTCCGGCGACTCCGTCGGCAACGAGCTGCGCTGGATGAATGAGGGCGGCGTCGCCAACATCATGGACAACCTGATTGCGGAGGGCAAGATCGACTCCTTCATCGTGGTCACCATGAACAACCAGGATCTGGGCTGGGATTACAGCAAGATCGAGTATGAGCAGTATAACTACATCATGCCCATCATCGAGTCCACCTACAACGTCAGCACCGAGGCCTCCGGCCGCGCCTACGCTGGCCTGTCTATGGGTGGTATTACCACCAGCAATATGCTGTTGAACCACGCCGAGGATTACGCCTACTATGGCATCTGGAGCGCCTCCAATACCTCCATTTCTGATGAACAGGCAGCGACTTTGACCAGCCTGTCCGACCAGCTCAACTTCCTGATGGCCGCAGGTCAGTGGGACTTCGGTCTCAGCTCTGTCACCACCTTTGGCAATGCTCTGGGCGACCTGGGCTTCACCTATGATACCCTGACCGTCCCCGGCGCCCACGACTGGGAGACCTGGCAGCTCATCTACGCCTACGCTGCGGAGAACTTCTTCTTCCAGAACGAGGAAGAGACCGTTGACACCTCCACCCTGAGCGCCGCCATCACCCAGGCCGAGGGCCTGACCGAGAGCGACTACACCAGCAGCACCTGGGCCGCACTGGAAACCGCGCTGGAGAACGCCAAGACCGTCCTCGCCGACAGCGCCGCCACCCAGTCCGAAGTGGACGAGGCTACCGCCGCGCTGACCGCCGCCATCTCCGCCCTGGAGGAGGAAGAGAAGGTCACCGTTCCCTCCGCCACCAAGATCACCTCTCTGACCAACACGGCCAAGGGCGTCAAGGTCGTCTGGAACAAGGTCTCTAACGCCACCAGCTACCAGGTCTATCGCAAGGTGGGCAGCGGAAGCTGGAAGAAGGTCAAGACCACCAGCAGCACCTCCTGGACCGATACCTCTGCCAAGAAAAACGGCACCAAGTATCAGTACAAGGTGTATGCTGTGAACGAGGCCGGCAAGAGCAAGGCTTCCGCCACTGAGACCATCTATCGTCTGACCGCCAAGAAGTTCACCCGCGCCAAGAACGTCAGCAGCAAGAAGATCAGCCTCAAGTGGACCCGGAACACCAAGGCCACCGGCTACATCATCGAGTACTCCACCAGCAGCGACTTCTCCGACGCCACGACCATCAAGGTCAAGGGCAATAAGAAGGTCACCACCACCATCAAGAACCTGAAGAAGGGCAAGACCTATTACCTCCGTATGCGGCCTTACAAGACTTCCGGCAGCGTGACCTCTTACGCCGGCTGGAGCAAGGTCAAGAAGGTGAAGGTCACGAAGTAACACTTCTCCCTTTGCCAGGGTGAATCAGCCAACTAAATCAACCGCGGACCGCGCACGGCGACCTGTGCGCGGTCCTTTTCGCTTTGTTCCCCTTTGGGCGAGAACGCATAGAGGACAAATTTTCTGATGCACATAACAAAAAAGGGTTCTATGTCAAGAGTTGGGGCAGAGAAAAATAACCCGCAAAAATAG
>JAJPXR010000112.1 GCA_021205375.1 Clostridiales bacterium
GAAATTTCAATGAAAATAAGAAATTGATTCTAAAAAAGTCTGTAGTTCGTTCTGCAATTCGTTCTGTATTGACGTTCCTCTCCCAGGAGTATAAAATAGAACTAATTTTGGGAGAAAAGAGGAATCAATACTTATGTTATCTTCATCCACCATCTGTATGGTGATCGCCATCGTCTGTTATTTGGCGTTCCTGCTCTATCTGGGCTTCCGCTGCGCAGGCGGCAACCGCACCGTAGGCGACTACTACCTGGGCGGGCGCAAAATGGGACCGCTGGTCACCGCCATGAGCGCCGAGGCGTCGGACATGTCCTCCTGGCTGCTGATGGGTCTGCCCGGCGTGGCCTACGCCGCCGGTATCTGCGACGTGTTCTGGACCGCTCTGGGCCTGGGCATCGGCACCTACTTTAACTGGCTCATCGTGGCCAAGCGGCTGCGCCACTACTCCGCCCTGAACGACTCCGTCACCATCCCCGACTTCTTCGAGAACCGCTTCCGGGACAACAGCCACATTCTGCTGGGCATCTCCGCTCTGGTCATCGTGGTGTTCTTCATCCCCTACACCGCCTCCGGCTTCTCCGCCTGCGGCAAGCTGTTCTCTTCCCTGTTCGGCATCGACTACGTGCTGGCTATGATCCTCTCCGCCATCGTCATCATCGCCTACACCGCCGCCGGCGGTTTCCGGGCCGCCTCGCTGACGGACTTCGTCCAGTCCATCGTCATGACGGTGGCACTCATTGCGGTGCTGTGCTTCGGCGTTGCCTGCTGCGGCGGCGTGGGTGAAGTCACCAGCTACGCCACTTCCCTGCCCGGTTACATCGACCTGCTCAACACCCACGACTTCGCCACCGGTACCTCCACCTCTTACGGCGGTCTGTTGACCATCATCTCCACAATGGCCTGGGGCCTGGGCTACTTCGGTATGCCCCACATCCTGCTCCGCTTCATGGCCATTGAGGACCCGGAGAAGATCAAGCTCAGCCGCCGGGTGGGCACCGTCTGGGTGTTCATCGCCATGGGTATTGCCATTTGTGTCGGCGTGGTGGCCCGCGCCCTGACCCATGTGGGTATCCTGGAAGAGCTGGCTGACTCCGAGCGGGCCGTTATCGGCATCGCCCAGTACCTCTCCAGCTTCGGCATCCTGCCCGCTCTGCTGGCCGGTGTGGTGCTGGCGGGCATCCTGGCCTGTACCATGTCCACCTGCGACTCTCAGTTGCTGGCTGCTTCCTCCTCCATCTCGGAGAACATCATCCACGGCGTGTTTGGCCTGAAGCTCAACGAGAAGCAGACCATGCTCATGGCCCGCGGCACCCTGCTGGTCATCGCCATCATCGCCGTCATCTTCGCCCGTGACCCCAACAGCTCCGTGTTCGGCATCGTCTCCTTCGCCTGGGCCGGTTTCGGCGGGGCCTTCGGCCCGGTCATGCTGTGCGCCCTGTTCTGGAAGCGCTGCAACCGCTGGGGCGCCATTGCCGGCATGGTCGGCGGCGGCGCGACGGTCTTTATCTGGGAATACCTCGTCAGCCCCCTGGGCGGCGTGTTCGGCATTTACGAGCTGCTGCCTGGCTTCCTGGTTGGCCTGCTGCTGTGCTTCGTGGTGTCCCTGGCCACGGAGGAGCCTTCCCAGGAGATCCAGGACGAATTTGAGAAGGCCAAGGCAATGGACAAAGCCTGAAACAAGTTTGATTTGACGTAAAACTACAACCCCGCCTGAACAGCGGCAAAGGCCAACGTTCAGGCGGGGTTCTTTCTGTCTATCGTTCCTTTGGCGGAAATCAGTGGGCTTGGAAATTGGTTCATCCACAGCCCTGTGCAGAAACCGTTTTTTCCTATTGTACAGAGACGGGACGCAGAGGCGCAGATTCGATAAAACAGCGCGGGAGCGTTTGGGACGCTCCCGCGCAAAGGCTTTTGTAGATGTAATTGGCTCAGAACTGGTCCGCCGCACGGGAGATCGCCAGGTTCGGCACCGCCCACAGCAGCAGGAAAACCAGCATGGTCAGCGGCGTCAGCGACGCGAAGGCCAGGGACCAGGTCAGGTAAAAGGCCAGCACCACGCCCACCAGTGAGGCCAGCACAGCGATCCAGGCGTTGAGCCGGACCACGGCGCACAGCCGCCGTCCGCCCAGCACCGCGTCGGAGTAGGACCCCATGCCCTCCCGGGTCAGCAGCGCGCCCAGCACCGGGTTGTGGGGCTTGCCCGGTTCGGACAGCTCCCACCGCCGCTCAATGGGCGGGTATTCCATCTGACTCACCGGCAAGTCGTGGAGGGTTTGCAGCATACTGGGGATCACGTTGAAATCGCGGGTGACCAGCACCGGACGCACCCCGCCCTTGACCAGCGCGTGGATCGCGGCTTTGGAGTAGTGGGACATCTCGTAATCCAGACTGAAAAAGCCCGCCAGCTTTTTGTTGATGACACAGTAGACTGTCCGGCGCAGCTTCATGCCATTCTCCAGTTTGATATTCATGACGTTCAGGAAGCCGAAGGTGCCGATGAGCACCTGCTCTCCTCGGATGTCCGCCGTCAGGCCCCCGGCCTCGTAGCACTCCAGATTGTCCACCCGGCGGTAGAACCCGCCCTGGCGGCGCAGCTCGGTGTCGAACAGGTGGTAGAGACCGCTGCCCGCGCTGCGCAGCATGGAGGCGGTGCAGCCGGTGAGCTTTTCCAGCGAGACACCCTCGCTGTGTTTGATGGACTTCATGATAACGCTGCCCTCTGGGAACAAATCTTCATCCTTGACCAGGATGTTGGCCTTGCCCGCCATGGAAGCCGCGCCGTCCCAGCCCGCCAGCACCGCCCCGGAGCGGTCCAGCCGCCGGGTCAGACGGAGATAGGGCTGTCCAAAGGCCAGCAGCCCGCTGATGGGAGCCGCCGCCACAAGAATGGTAGACAGGCACCAGGGCAACAGCGCCGGGCGGCCACAGCCCACCGAGGACACCACCGCGCAGACGATGGCAGCTACGATCAGCACCGGGGTCCAGGTGCGGTAGATGCGCTGCGCGCCGTCCATGCCCTGGATCTGGCTGCCGAAGCCCTCGGCAGTGCCCTCCTCCCGGTTGAAAGCGCTGATACCGTCCCACTGGTCCTCGTCCAGCGTCACCCGGTAGGGCTGGGACGAGTTGGAGGCCGTCCGGCAGGAGAGGTAGAGGGCCTTTTTGCGGTCATAGGCACCCCAGGCCGCACCAAAGAGGCTGAGCAGCGCCAGCGCCGCAAAGGGCAGCGGCCCTTCCCGCCCCACAAGGGCGGACACCAGGCCATCCAACAGGGTGGCAAGCACGGCCAGCGATGTGATGGTGTGCAGGCCGGGCCTGCCCCGCCAGGGGGCCGTCAGGCCCATCCAGAGGATATCCAGCTCAATGGCCGCGCCCAGGGCCAGCCCCCAGGTGAGTACGCCGGACATGACCTGATGGTTCAGCAGTGCGGCGGGCAAGGGCAGCCCGCACCCCTCCGCGATGGAGAGGTAAAGCAGCACCAGGAAAAGCGCGAAGGTGTAGTACAGCCGCTGACGCATGAAGCGCAGCCCCAGCCGGTAGCGGCTGGCCAGCTCCTCGGCGGAGAGGTCTGGGGCCTTGGGCAATTCCTTCCTGGGTCGGCGCTCCCGCCAGGGACGTTTTTTCTCCGGTGGGGTCTCCTCCTCGTCGGTGCCGGGGACGTTGCTGGTGTCCCCGCCGGGCTTTTCGGCCTCGGCAAACATATTGTCGGCAAAGTCGTTGGCTCTGTCCTGGATGCGGCCCAGGCTGTCCCGGAAGAGTTTGCCCTTGGGGGTGGGCATATCCACCACGTTCTCCGCATTTTCTGCGGCCTCTTTCGCGGATTCCGCCTCCGCTCTGGCCTCCTCCACCGTGGCAGTCATGGCGGCAGCGGCCTGGGCCATGTCCTCTGCGGCGTCCTTTTCGCGCATTTGCTTTTTGGCGCCCCTGTGCCGGGCATCCAGGAAGAATTGCAGCAATCCGCCGGAGGCGTCCTCCTCCGGCTCTGGGGCCACCTCGTCCGGTTCCTCGTCCAGGCCAATGGCTTCTCCCACCTGCTGGCCGATGAAGGCGGCGGTGTCGGTCAGGTCAGTCTCCCCTGGCGATTCTTCCTGCGGAGCGGAAGGTTCTTCTTCCTCCGGGGCGACGGTCTCCGGTTCCGGCGTCGTTTCGTCCTCCTCGGCGTCAGGCTGCGCGTCAGATTCCGGTTCTGAGAGTTCCTCCTCCGAGGCAGGTGTTTCCGCCTCTGGCGGCGCTTCTGCCTCAGCGTCGGCTTCTTCCGGCTCTGGCTCCGGTGTTTCCGCCGGTTCCGCCGCCTGGGGAGGGGGTGCTTCTTCGCCGTACTCCCTTAAAATGTCGTCCAGGGAGTAAACCGTTTCCTCGGGGACCGCGCCGCTGTGCATCAGCTCGTCGGTCCCCTCCAGCTCATCCACCGGATTCCAGTTGCGTTTGTTTTCCATTGCCGTTCCTCCCCGCTTATCCCAGCCGCTGGCGGACCGCCTCATACAGCAACATCGCGGCGGCGGCGGTTGCGTTCAGGGAATTGCTCTGCCCCTTCATGGGGATGCTCACGTTAAAATCGCAGTTCTCCGCCACCAGGCGGCTCATACCGCTGCCCTCGCTGCCGATGACGATGGCGGCGGGGCCTTTCAGGTCGGCCTGATAAAGAGTTGTGGTTCCCCCGGCTGCGGTGCCAAAGACCCAAATTCCCTGCTTTTTCAGGTCTTTCAGGGTAGCGGTCAGGTTGGGGACCCGCGCCACCGGCACATAGGAGACGGCTCCGGCGCTGGTCTTGGCCACCACTGCGGTGAGGCCGGCGCTGCGGCGTTTGGGGATGATGACCCCGTGTGCCCCGGCGCACTCGGCGGTGCGGATGACTGCCCCCAGGTTGTGGGGGTCGGACAGCTCGTCGCAGACCACGATCAGCGGCGGCTCCCCTTTTTCGGCGGCGGCGGCCAGAATGTCCTCCACCGTGGCGTACTCCCGCACGGCGGAGACGGCGATGACCCCCTGGTGGGCATGGGTGTGGGACATGTAGTCCAGCTTCCGCCGGTCCACATCCACCACCACGGCTCCGGCTTCCCTGGCCTTGGCCGCGATGTGGCCCAGGGCGGCATCAGTCTCTCCCCTGGCGATGTAAATTTTGTCGATGGCGGCCCCGGCGCGCAGGGCCTCAATGACTGCGTTGCGTCCTTCGATCAGGCCGTCTGCCTCTGCCTCCCGGTTTTCCCGGCGGCGGCTGGCGTCCTCCCTGGGTGGATGCTGTTTTTTCTGTTCCTTCATAAAAAAGCGTTCTCCAACGATCCTTTTGATTCTGAATGGGGCTTGCGGCCCTTTGGTGATACACGTACATTAGTATAGCACAGTTCCACGCCATAAAAAAGACAAATTTGAAAATATTTGCGGCGACAGACCCGTCGCTTTCGTAGTATTCACAAATTGTTTATCTGGTTTTCCTTGTAATCGGGGACCGATTGTGATATATTACTAAGACACAGCGATAACAACGGATTTCGGCAGCTTCTGCCTGTTCCGTAGGAAGAAGGTTTCCGTTTGAAAAAGAATGATCCCCCCAAGAAGGACTCAAACAACAACCGCAGGATCATGGGTATCGTCAACATCGTTGTCTGGGCGTTGGTGATCCTGGCCGGGTTCAATTGGCTGGTCTCCTCCGCGTCCATGTCGGGCAGCGTGGAGATCAAGTTCAGCGAGTTCATCTCCCTGGTCAAGGACGACCAGGTGGAGGAAGTGGTCCTCCAGTCCAGCAAGTACACCATCACCCTGACCGAAGAGGGCGAAGCAGCCTGGTTGGCAGAATACTACGCCGATGATTCCAGCGTGGATCTGTCCTCCGTCACCATGCCCACCCTCTACACCGCACCCCTGTCCTACACCGACTTGGCCCTGTTGCTGGAAGAACATGATGTGACGTACAGCACACCTTACCAGCAGGACAGCGCCGTCACCACCTTCCTGCTCAGCTATATTCTTCCCCTGGCGCTGATGCTGGGGGCCATGATGCTGATTTTCCGCATGTACGGCAACAGAATGGGCGGCGGCATCGGCAACGTGGGCAAGTCCAACGCTAAGATGTACGTGGAAAAGGAGACCGGCGTCACCTTCCGGGACGTGGCCGGTCAGGACGAGGCCAAGGAGTCGTTGGAGGAGATCATCGACTTCCTCCACAACCCCGGCAAGTATACCGCCATCGGCGCAAAGCTGCCCAAGGGCGCGCTGCTGGTAGGTTCCCCCGGCACCGGCAAGACCCTTCTGGCCAAGGCCGTGGCAGGCGAGGCCAAGGTCCCCTTCTTCTCCATCTCCGGCTCGGACTTCGTGGAGATGTTCGTGGGCGTAGGCGCCAGCCGTGTCCGTGATTTGTTCAAAGAGGCCAGCAAGATGGCCCCCTGTATCATCTTCATCGACGAGATCGACACCATCGGCAAGAGCCGTGACAACCGCATGGGCGGCAACGACGAGCGGGAGCAGACCCTGAACCAGTTGCTGGCCGAGCTGGACGGCTTCGACCCCACCAAGGGCGTCATCGTCCTGGGGGCCACCAACCGGCCCGAGGTGCTGGACAAAGCCCTGCTGCGGCCCGGTCGGTTTGACCGGCGCATCATCGTGGACCGACCCAATCTGGCTGGCCGTCTGGCTACCCTCCAGGTCCACACCCGGAAGATTCGGTTGGACGCTGATGTGGACCTGAACAAGATCGCCCAGGCCACCGCCGGCGCTGTGGGCGCGGACCTGGCCAACCTGGTCAACGAGGCCGCGCTGCGGGCCGTCCGCATGGGCCGGAAAGCCGTCAACCAGAACGACCTGCTGGTCTCCTTCGAGGTGGTCATCGCCGGTACGGAGAAAAAGGGCACCGTCCTCACTGAGAAAGAAAAGAAGCTCATCGCTTACCACGAGGTGGGCCACGCCCTCATCGCCGCTCAGCAGAAGGACACTGAACCGGTGGCAAAAATCACCATCGTTCCCCACACCCAGGGCGCGTTGGGCTACACCATGCAGACCCCGGAGGAGGAAAAGTTCCTCAACAGCAAAGAGGAGATTTACGCCCAGTTGCGCACGCTGCTGGGTGGCCGTGCGGCAGAGGAAGTGGTGTTTAACACCGCCACCACCGGCGCGTCCAACGACATCGAACGGGCCACCGACCTGGCCCGGAAAATGGTCACCATGTACGGCATGAGCGAGAAGTTCGGCGTCATGGGCCTGGCCACCGTCCGCAGCCAGTACCTGGAAGGCACCTATGGCATGGACTGCGCCCAGGAGACCGCCGCCCTGGTGGACAAAGAAATCTATAAGATTTTGAACCAGTGCTACGAGGACGCCAAGACCATGCTGGTGGAGAAACGGGATCTGTTGGACCAGATCGCCGCCTACTTGCTGAAAAAGGAGACCATCACCGGTCAGGAGATGATGGCCATTATCGAGGGCCGGGACCCCGACCTGGTGGACAACTACGGCGCGAATCCTGATGTAAGCAGCTCCAACATCAAACACGAGGGCATCGAACCTGCCGCCAAAAAGGTGCATATGCTCAGCGAGCCGGTAGAGCCTCCCTCCCTTGGCCCTGCGGAGGGCGATGAACCGGAGCAGCCGGAGGACGCTCCCGATGAGGATACGCCGAACGACCCCGATCCCTCTGCATAAGAATCAAACATCAAAACCGGCTGGTCTGCAAACGACCAGCCGGTTTTCCGCTTTGTAAAAAAGGCGGCTTTTCCCCAAAAGAGCGACACCCATTTGAACTTGTCAGGCAGCATTTTACCGACAGAGGAGCTGGTCTTTTCTCGTCGCAAATTGCGGTTGCTTTCCTGTGCCCTTCATGTTAAAATACAGAAAATACAGAAATAGAGTTGTAACGTGATTTTTCCCAGAGACCTGAGAAAAGAAAGGACTCCCTTGTCATGTCAGAAGCATTTCCCCAGCCCGCGTCGAACCGAATCGCCAAATGGGACAACCTGAAAGCGGTGCTGATTTTTCTGGTGGTTTTCGCCCACCTGTTCCGCCCTGCTTACAGAGATTATCCCATCCTGAAAACGGTTTTCTTTTACATCTACCTGTTCCATATGCCGGCCTTTGTCTTTGTCTCCGGTCTGTTCAGCAAGAACGCGGTGAAAAAACGCAACTATGACCGGGTGTTTTCCTTCCTGCTGGTTTATCTGGTCACCAAGTTTATGAACTGGTTTGTGAAGCTCCTGCTGGCGAAGGACCTTGTCAACGAAATGCCCTACACCTCCCTCTTCCAGGAACGCGGCGTGGCCTGGTACGGCCTCGCCATGTGCGTGTTCCTGCTGGCGACCATGTTCCTGGAGCGTTACCGCGCCTCTTCCCTGGTGGCGCTGTTCCTCGCGCTGGGCTGCCTGGCAGGTTACTGCAAGGATGTGGGTGCCGTCGGCTCCATGAGCCGGATTTTGGTCTTTTACCCCTTCTTCCTGGCGGGATATGCCCTGAAACCGGAGCAGATCCTCCACGTGACGGAGCATTGGTACACCAGGCTCCTGTCCGCGGCTGTGTTGGTGGCTGCCTTCTGGCTGTGTCTGCAATACCAGGAGGAACTGACGCCCTATATTGAGTTTTTGAAGGGCAAATCCAACTTCAGCGCGCTTGAGGAGCTGGCTCCCTACGGCGGGCTGTTCCGTCTGGCGTTCTATGGGGTGGCGTTCCTGCTGACCTTCTGCCTGATCGCGGTGATCCCCAATTTCCATATCCCCGTGGTCTCCACTGTGGGACAGCGGACCCTGTCCGTTTACATGTTCCACTATCCCCTGGTGACCTACTTTTACGAGGGCTTTGTGCTGAAAGACTGGGTGCTGGCCAACTGGCCCAACCTCTACGGCCTGGCTTACGCCGTTATTTCCCTGCTCATCGTACTGGTTTTTGCTTCAAAACCCTTTGACTGGCTGGCAACAAAGCTCACCGTACTGCCCCTCCAAAAAACCACCGAACAGAAAGGCTCTGGTGATGTATGAACGCTCTTAAGAAATTGATTTCCCTGGTCCTGGCGTTGAGCCTGGCGTGCTGCGCAGTCGGCACCTCTTTTGTCGCAATGGCGGCAGAAGAGAGCGCCGCTTCCTCCGCATACGAGGAAATGTTGACCGACTATCTGGAAGAAACCGAGGGCGAGACCTCCGAAACCGAAGCCGCCGAGACAGAAACCGATGCGGATGCGGCAGAGGCGGAATCATCTGCCGGTGAGACGGACGAGGTGGAACAAGCAGAAAACGATGAGCCGTCCGAGGCCGATGAAATCGTGACAGCCGCAGAGACAATCAGCGAAGAAAGTCTTTCTGAGCCTTCCTCGGAGAGTGATGCGTCTGTCGATACTTCCGCGCTGGAGACCAAAGTCGCGGAGGCGGAGGCCCTGAGCGAGAGCGACTACACCGCCGCCACCTGGACCGCCCTGCAAACCGCTCTTGCCGCCGCTCAGACTGTGCTCGCTACAGAAGGCGCGAGCCAGACCGAGGTGGACGCCGCGTTGGCCGACCTGACCAGCGCCATCGACGCTCTGGTCTCCTATCAGGATGTTTACGACAGCAGCACCAAAATCAGCCTGGAATACGATGACCGATATACCTTCTCTTACAAGGTGACCTCTATCGTCTCCCTGTCCATCACCTCCAAGCGCACCGGCAGCTCCAAGGCGGACACCGCCGTGGTCAAGGTGGACAGCTCCAACAGCAAAAAAATTATTGCCTGCGGCTGCGGCACTGCCGTTGTCACCCTGTCCAACGGCAAAATCTACGCGGTCGAAGTCTCCGCTGCTCCCATCAGCCTGCTGCTCATCATCGGGCAGAGCAACGCGGAGGGGCGAGTCAGCTCCACCAGCAACCTGTCCACCTACAAAAAGCAGTGGATTCCCAGCGAAGAGGGCCAGGTGTACAGCACCTACGCCCCCTCCGACACCACCATGTACAAACAAATTGGTTGGTATAGTTCAACGGGCGCCAACGGCCTGACCACCAGCAACGAGAGCGCCTTTATCCCTTCCAGCCTGACGGACAACACTGCTGCCAAGGATTACAAATGGACCAACAACCTGACTACCGTTGGCAACGGCAAAAGCGGTATCGACAGCGCCCTGGCCTACGAGTGGAACAAACTGACCGGCGAAAAGGTCTGGGTCATCAACGCCGCCCACCACGGCAGCTCCATCACCTCCTGGCAGCCGGGCAGCTCCAAGAGCAACAACAACTTCTGGCAGGCGGTGGACCTGTATGTGGCAGCGGAGGAACTGCTGAGCAAGGAGATCGCTGCGGGACATTACACCCTCTCCCACAAGGGCATTTTTTGGCTCCAGGGCGAGCAGGATAAGAGCATGTCGGCCAGCAAGTATCTGAGCTACTTCACTACGATGAACAGCGCCCTGCGCACCCAGTTGAACGGCTCCGGCATTTCCGGCATGAAAAAGGCCATTGCGTTCACCGGTATCATTATGGTCCGGGCCGCCGCCAGCAAGCCGGCCTCTACCAGCGACTTTGCCCTGACCGGTCCCCGGCTGGCCCAGTATTACATGACCACCTCGTCGTCGTCCTCCTACTCCACCATCTACCTGGCCAGCCAGGCGGCGGAGCAGTGGACCACCAACGCCAATGTCAAGTCGTACTTTGTCAACAAGTACGGCACCCAGGCCGCATATCGGGCGGCAAACCCCAACAAGTCAGGCACCATCAGTATGCCGACGAAGATCAGCCAGGTACACAGCACCATACACTATACCCAGTTGGCCTATAACGAGTTGGGCATGGATGCGGCGGACAACATCTGTTACGCCCTGGGGTACGCCAAGGCCCCGACCAGCAAGGTGTCCTCCGTCACCATCGTCACAGCCAACGGCTACACCAACCGCAACAAGTCCACTGTCAAGCTCTCCAAGGGCAGCACCCTGAAATTCGCGGTAAAGGTCTATCCCACCTACCTCTCCAAGGGCGTCACGGTGACCACCACCAGCTCCACCAAGTACACCGTCTCCGGCATTACGCTGACGGCCAAGAAGAACAGCAAAATCACCGTGAAGGCGGGCAGTAAGTCTACCTACATCAACATCAAGAAAAAATAGCAAATCAGCTTAAATAAACGCTCAGGCGGGGGAATTTTCCTTCGCCTGAGCGCTTTTCTTTCTTTTTCGCGGGTCAAATCGGCCTGTCCTCCGTCCAGAACCGCCAGGGGAAGTCCGCCGCCTCCTCCGCATAGTCGATGCCGATGCGCTTGCCCACCTGAATGGGGCCGGGGGCTGGTTCTTCCTCCAGACCCAGGTCGGCCAGGGACGAGACGAGATACAGCTCGTCGCTGGCCGTCACGTCGATCAGGTTGTGTTCCCGCGTCAGGGCCAGGCCCTTGCACAGCTTGCCGGGGCCGTTGAGGAAGTTTTTCCGCTGGTAGGCGGTCAGCTCCCGGAGGGATTTCCCGTAGCGCAGACGGGAAATGGTCTCCCCGCCCAGCCGTGGGCTTCCGCCCCGCAGCAACACGGCGCAGGGTTCCCCCTCCGGCTCCGTCACCAGGTTCAGGCAGTGGTACATCCCGTAAATCAGATAGACATAGGTGTGGCCGGGAGCGGCGAACAGCGGCTCGGTCCGGGCGGTGCGCCGGTACTGGTAGGCGTGGCAACCCTTGTCGATGGGGCCCACATACGCCTCTGTCTCCGTCAGGCGGCAGACCAGCCGCTCCCCCTGCCAGACCCGCACCAGATAAGTCCCTACCAGGTCGCGGGCCACCGTCACCGTGTCCCGGTCAAAAAAATCCCGCGTCAGCTTTGCCATCTGTCTCACCTCATGGTACAATGATAGCATAAAACAAGCCGAAAGGAAAGATTTCTATGCGCGTACTGGACTGCGATATGGGAGACTGGCGGGAGACTGTGGAAGCCATGGCGGAGGAGCCCTGGTGCCACGACCTGTTTGAGCGGGTGGAGGCGGCCTACGCCCTGGGGGAGCCTGCGGTGTACCCACCCCAGGCGCAGTTGTTCACCGCCCTGCGGCTGACGCCGCCCGACCGGGTGAAGTGCGTCATCGTGGGGCAGGACCCCTACCACCAGCCGGGGCAGGCCCACGGGCTTGCTTTCTCTGTGCTGCCGGGAACCAAAACGCCTCCCTCCCTGCGGAACATCGGCAAGGAGCTGCGCGCCGACCTGGGCGTGGACCTGCCGGGGAACGACCTGACGCCCTGGGCCGAGGAAGGGGTCCTGCTGCTGAACAACGTCCTCACCGTCTACGACAGCGCCCCCAACAGCCACAAAAAATGGGGCTGGCAGACCTTCACTACCCGGCTGCTCCAGACGCTGGAGGACCAGCCCCGGCCCATCGCCTTTGTCCTCTGGGGCCGGGAGGCCCAGAGCAAGGGAGTGCTCATCGCGCCGGAGCACTCCCCCTATCCCCGGCTGGTGCTGCGCAGCAACCACCCCTCTCCCCTCTCCGCCAGCCGCGGGTTCTTCGGCAGCCGTCCCTTCAGCCAGGTCAACGCCTTTTTGACGGAAAATGGCGCATCTCCCATCAAATGGGGGTAAAATCGTCGAAAAAAACGATTCAAAAAATCATTTTGCGCGGAATGTTCACAAAATCTGCCTTGACTTGCCTCTGCGGAGCCTATACAATAACAGTTATGCAGTTCACGAATAAACAAAGAGGGATACTATGGATACCACCGGCATCATTGCGTCTGGAACACAGCTAAAAAAGCTGATCTCCAAGAAATCGGAATCGACCCAGCGCAGATATCACTTGCGCCCGGTGGAGCTGAACATTCTGCTGCTGCTCCACGCCGACCCCCACATGGACACCGCGAGGGACATCATGAACCGGCTCCACGTCTCCAAGGCCCACGTCTCCCAGTCCCTGGACCACCTGAAAAACGGCGGCTTTATCTGTCTGCAAGAGGACCCTCAGGACCGGCGGGTGTTCCACATCCAGCTTCGGCAGAGCGCCATTGACGCCGCTCTGGAGATGCAAGCCGTCTACGCGGAGTGCTGGGCGCTGGCGGTTCGGGACATCCCCCAGGAGGAGGTCTGCACCCTGCTTCGTGTGATGCAGCAGATGTCGGATAACGTGGGTCTGGCCCTGGCGGAAGGGTAAGTCCCGCTTTACGTTTGGGCGTTTTCTTTTTTACAATTAGTTTACTTGTGAACAATGTGAACGAAGTATGAATCGAGGGGCGAAACAGTTCGCACCCGGCAGATCGATCTCGCGCAGCGCGCCAGGAGGCATATTATGGAATTTCTCGTTTTGTATTCCAGCAGGACCGGCAACACGGAAAAGGTGGCGGAGGCGATTTTTGACGCTCTCCCCGGCCACTCCAAGCTCATCGAGCCGGTGGAGGACTACGACGGCACAGAAAACCCCGGCCTGGTCTTTCTGGGCTTCCCGGTGAACCGGGGCAGTTGCCCCATGGACGTGACCGACGCGCTGGAGAAGCTGGAGGGCAAACGACTGGCGCTGTTCGCCACCTGTGGCATGGGGGATGAATCCTACCAGCAGCGCATCCGGCACAACATTGACGTGTGGATGCCGGACGACTACATCGACCTGGGCTTTTTCTGCTGCCAGGGAGCCATCGCCCCGGCGTTCCTGAAAGAGTTACGGGAGCAGGAGGCCTCTGTCTCGCCGCAAATGGTAGAGGCGATGGAGGCCCAACAGCAGCAGTCCGTGGGCCACCCGGACGCCGCCGACCTGGACCGGGCCAGGCAGTTCGCAAAGGAAGTGTTGGGCAGGGCAGGCCGAAAAGAACCGATGAGATGAGGAATGGAATATGATACACAGCATTTACGATTACACCCACCAGAAACAGTCCCTCTGCCAGCAGAGCGGCTACATTCACAAGGATCTGTACACCGAATACAGCGTCAAAAAGGGTCTCCGGGACGAAAACGGCAAGGGCGTCCTCACCGGTCTGACCAACATCTCCGAGGCGAAAGCCTTCGACAACGTGGACGGCGTGCAGGTCCCCTGCGACGGACAGTTGCTCTACCGGGGCTATGACGTGCGAGACCTGGTCAACGGCGGCATCGGCAAACGATATCTCTTTGAGGAGGCGGCGTATCTGCTGCTCTTCGGTCAGTTACCGGACAAACAGGAGCTGCTGGACTTTCAGCAGGTGCTGGCGGACTGTATGCGTTTGCCCACCAATTTCACAAGAGACGTTATCATGAAGGCCCCCGGCCCGGATATCATGAACTCCATGACACGGAGCATCCTGACCCTGGCCTCCTACGACGAGCGGAAGGACGACCTCTCCATCGACAACGTGCTGCGCCAGTGCCTCCAGCTCATCGCCACCTTCCCCATGATGGCGGTGTACGGCTACCACGCTCATAACCACTACGACAACGACGAGAGCATGTACATCCACCGGGCGGACGAGTCTCTCTCCATCGCAGAGAACTTTTTGCGGATGCTCCGGCCCGACATGAGTTATACAACGTTGGAGGCCCAGGTGCTGGACGTGGCCCTGCTGCTGCACATGGAACACGGCGGCGGCAACAACTCCACCTTCACCACCCGCGTAGTGACCTCCTCCGGCGCGGACACCTACTCCGCCATTGCCGCGGCTATGTCCTCCCTGAAAGGTCCCAAGCACGGCGGCGCCAACCTGATGGTCATGAACATGATGGACGACGCCCGCCAGCACATCTCCGACTTCGGGGACGACGACGAGATCATCGCCTACCTGCGCAAGCTACTCCACAAGGAGGCTTTCGACCGCAAGGGATTGATCTACGGCATGGGTCATGCCGTCTACTCCCTCTCCGACCCCAGAGAGCGCATTTTCAAGGGCTACGTGGAGCGGTTGGCCGTGGCGAAGGGCCGGGAGACCGATTTGCATCTCTACAACAACATCGAGCGGCTGGCCCCCCAGGTCATCGCCCAAGAGCGGCGCATTTATAAGGGCGTCAGCCCCAACGTGGACTTTTACAGCGGTTTTGTCTACGACATGCTGGGTATCCCGCGGGAGCTGTACACCCCCCTGTTCGCCACCGCACGCATCGTGGGCTGGAGCGCCCACCGCATCGAGGAGCTGGTCAGCGCGGATAAGATCATCCGCCCGGCCTACAAGAGTTTGGTCACATACAAGGAGTATATCCCCCGAGAGGAGCGGTGAAATGGCTGAATATCAAATCAATTTGGGCGAGGACTTTTTCCTGAATCGCCTCAGCGTGGAGCGGGTCTTTGCCTTCCTCGACCAGACGGATTCCTTCTGGCTGTACCACATCCAGCGCTGCGGCGCGGAGGACGACAGCGGCAGAGTCTATCTCTCCGACCTGGCGGCGGAGATGGATGTGACCGTCTCCGTGGCCTCCAAAGCCATCCACGCCCTGGCGGAAAAGGGCTTTGTCCTCTGGGAGACCGATGAGAAGCGGGAGCGCACCTATGTCAGCCTGACCAGCCGGGCCAAAGAGCTGATGGACAGCCAGCGCCAATGGCTGTCCGACGCCTATGAGAAGGTGGTCCGCACCATTCCCCAGGCGGATTTGGAGACCACCATGAACACCATGGCGAAAATCCGCGGCATCGTTTCGGCGGAGTAAACGTGTAGGGACAATTGTCCTCAATAACAGGTCGAAATTGTTTCCTGCGCCTCTCCCTGCTGAAATTGACAGGACATCCGTGCAAATCGTTCCACCAGGTCTGTCTTTGCGTTATTTCGCCACACAGCCACCAAATCCAGGTCCTTTTCGGGGATTTTTCCGCCAGGCAATTTGAACGGCACCATTTCCAGTCCATCCCGAAACGTCACCGAATAGTCCACCACAATGCTAACACCGAACCCGGCTTTGACCATAAGCGCTGACTGAGCGGGAGAGCCGCTGTATACCACTGGATTATCCGGTTGCAGTTTTCTTAATTGCCGCTGCACCTCCGCAATGACCGGATTGCTGTTGCGCTCGTGACGAAAAATCCAGGGATAACCGCACAGGTCTTTTGGGTTTACCTGTCCCAGGGAGCAAAGCGGACTTCCGGGAGGCACCATACAAAACAGGGAACCTTTTCGGTTCTATAATAAATGTTGGGGTCAGGTAAAGCACCTGGCCCCAAATTCA
>JAJPXR010000235.1 GCA_021205375.1 Clostridiales bacterium
CCGCCCTTGAGCATCTGGGCCAGCTCCTTGTTCAGCTCATATCTGCTTTTTTCCACAACCTATCACTCCCATCAGGTATGTTGGTATGTTAAAGACACAAAATGAATGTGTTTCATCCCACAGGGGCCCCTGTGAGATGGTGTAAGCATAGCAGAGAATTGGCCTGATTTACAGTACCAGTTTTGGACTTTTTATTAAGGTCAGTTCATAGCAAAAAGGGGGACCGCCGAAGCGGTCCCCCGAAAAAATGTGCTGTGCTTTACCTTGGCATGGATGCATTGGTTTTTACCATGTGCTTTACTCAGCCTTGCGTTAAAACCCCTCCGCCACCGCCGAAAGGCGGCGGCCCTCCTCCCCTTTCAGGGCAGGGAGCGCAGCGGAAGTGCCGCTTGACGGCGGAGGCAAGAGAGGTAGTCAGTTGCGAGAACACAGTTCTTCACAGATGGAGGTACAGCAAACCTGAAAGTTGTAAATCACACCCGGTCCTTCAATTCCTCCACCCGGTTCAGGCGCTCCCAGGGCAGGTCCAAATCCCGGCGGCCAAAGTGACCGTAAGCGGCGGTCTGCTCGTAGATGGGGCGGCGCAGGTCCAGATAGGAGATGATGGAGGCGGGGCGCAGGTCAAAGACCTCGTTGACGATCTGCGCCAGCTTCTCGTCGGACACTACGCCGGTGCCCATGCTGTCCACCAGCACAGAGACGGGCCGGGCTACGCCGATGGCGTAGGCCAGCTCGATTTGGCATTTTTTGCACAGCCCGGCAGCCACCAGGTTTTTCGCCACATGGCGGGCCATATACGCCGCGCTGCGGTCCACCTTGGTGGGGTCCTTGCCGGAGAAGGCCCCGCCGCCGTGGGCGGCGGCTCCGCCGTAGGTGTCCACGATGATCTTCCGCCCAGTCAGGCCGGAGTCACCCACGGGGCCGCCCACCACAAAGCGTCCGGTGGGGTTCACGTAGATTTTCGTCTCCGGGCGCAGAAAACGTTTGGGCAGGTTGGGCCGGATGACTTCCTCAATGACGGCCTCCCGCAGGTCCTTGATGGAGATGTCCGGGTCGTGCTGGGTGGAGACCACCACAGCGGGGCACCACTCCACGTCGCCTTTTTCGTCATAGGCCACCGTGACCTGGCTCTTGCCGTCGGGACGCAGCCAGGGCAGCGCGCCGCTCTTGCGGCGTTCCGCCAGGGCGCGGGTCAGGTTGTGGGCCAGGGCGATGGGGGCAGGCATCAGCTCCTCGGTCTCCCGGCAGGCGTAGCCGAACATCATGCCCTGGTCGCCCGCGCCGATGAGGTCGGCGGCGTCCGCGGCGTCGGCCTTGTACTCATAGGAGTTGTTCACGCCCATGGCGATGTCCGGGGACTGCTTGTCCAGGGTGGTGAACACGGCGCAGGTGTTGGCATCGAAGCCGTAAGCAGGGTTATCGTACCCAATGCGGGCCACCGTTCCCCGGACAATGGAGGGGATGTCGATTTTGGCGGTGGTGGTGATTTCGCCCATCACCAGCACCATGCCGGTGGTGGTGCAGGTCTCGCAGGCCACCCGCGCCATGGGGTCCTGGGCCAGAATGTTGTCCAGCACCGCGTCGGAGATCTGGTCGCAGACCTTGTCGGGATGGCCTTCGGTGACGGATTCAGAGGTAAAAATGCGGTTTGTCATGGTTGTCCTTCTTTCTATGTTCTAAGATACGGATGGAGACGTTTTCCGCCTCCGGGACAGAACAAAACAGCCGCCAGGTCACAAAAAAACTGTTCCATCAGGCGGAACAGTTCAGGAAAGAAGCTATCCTCATCTTTCGATCATTAACCGCCGGAATTGGCACCTTGCCGCAAGGCAGGTTGCCGGGCTTCACAGGGCCGTACCCTCCACCACTCTTGATAAGGCTGTTTGGTTGTGTTCTTATTATATCAGCGCGCAACAGTATGTCAAGTTACATTTCCCTCTGTTTGTCCGAAAGATAGCCCCCTACAGGCGGGCCGCCGCGCCCCGCTCCGCCTGGGGCGGACAAAGCGGCTCAAGTCGGCCCGCTTCGGGGAAATTCCACCATCTCATCGTTACAAAAACTAGAAAATCGCCGCTTTTTTGTTCAGAATTCCTCACTTCCATGCTTGACAAATACAGGGATGTCCGCTATGATTATTTTTGATGGATTCTTTTCTTTCCCAAAAAACATCCGTCGCCATTTTTTAACAAATCTATTTTTCTGGAGGACAAAACAATGGATATTTTTGCTAAGGTTGCCGCTGTTCTGGCTGACCACACTGGCCGCGATGCCTCTGAGCTGACCCCTGAGACCACCTTCGAGTCCCTGGGCATCGATTCCCTGGAGACCGTCGAGATGGTCATGGAGCTGGAGGAAGAGCTGGATGCCGAGCTGGAGCTGGACCAGAAGGTCACCACCATCGGCGAGCTGGTCTCCTTCATCGAGTCCAAGCTGGGCTGAGCTTTTCCGCGTCTCCCGGCCTGCGGGCGGACACGCTGTCCGTGGGCCGGGGCGGCCGCATTCCCCCTCTGATCTCTGCGGCGGGCGGGCATGACCGCCCTTCCGCAGCACAAAAAGACTTCTGACTATCCCTTTTCCTCAGCCGCGTTGTGATAAGCTATTAGCCGTTAGCTGTTAGCTGTTAGTCAGGTACTGCCAGTCTAAAGCGAACTGCTAAAAAGGAAACTGAGATTGAAATCATCCGTTTATAAAGCAATGCAAACGGTAGGCGCAGAGCTTAAAACAAAGCATCCCAAAGCTAATAGCTAAAAATGCTCATAAGGCTGATTCAAAGGAATAACCAAAAAGACTGATTCCATTCTGTTGTTTGGAGCGTTGTTATCTATGAGTAAAATTGCGTTTGTTTTTTCCGGCCAGGGCGCTCAGTACCCCGGCATGGGGCAGGAGCTGGCCCAGGTCAGCCCCGCCGCCAAAGCCGTGTTCGACATGGCTGACGCCATCCGCCCCGGCACCTCCGACCAGTGCTTCAACGGCACCAAGGAGGACCTGACCATCACCTCTAACACCCAACCCGACATGTTCGTGGTGGAGCTGGCCGCCGCCAACGCCCTGCTGGAGGCAGGCGTGGAGCCGGACATGCTGGCGGGCTTCTCCGTGGGTGAAATTTCCGCCCTGGGCTTTTCCGGCGCGGTGTCGCCGGAGGACGCCTTCCGGCTGGTCTGCCGCCGGGGTGAGCTGATGCAGGAGGCTTCTAACGAGGTCAGCACCGGCATGTGCGCCGTGGTCAAGCTGCCCCCGGAAAAGGTGGAAGAGCTGGCGGCTCAGGCCGACCAGGTCTATCCTGTCAACTACAACTCCGCCGCCCAGACCGCGTGCGCCGGGCTGTCCACCTCCATGGCGGACTTCCGGGCCTCCGTCAAGGCCGCCGGTGGCCGGGCCATTCCTTTGAAGGTGGCCGGAGCCTTCCACTCTCCCTTTATGCACTCCGCCGCCGTGGGCCTGGTGGACGTGCTGGCTCCGATGGAGTTCGGCACCCCCAAGTACACCCTCTACTCCAACGTCACCGCCCAGCCCTATGAGGACGGGATGTACAAGGAGCTGCTGAGCAAGCAAGTGGAGAACCCCGTCCGCTGGCAGACCATTGTGGAAAACATGGTGGCCGCTGGAGTGGACACCTTTATCGAGGTGGGACCGGGGGACACCCTCACCGGCCTCATCAAACGCATCGACCCCACCGTCACCGCCCTGCACGTGGAGAACGCCGCCACGCTCCAGGCCGCTGTCGCCGCCGTTAAGGGCTAAGGGCCAAGAAAGGACGAATATCTATGGCTAAATTAGAAGGTAAAGTCGCGCTGGTCACCGGCGCTGCCCGTGGCATTGGCTTCGCCATTGCCGACAAGCTGGCCCAGGAAGGGGCCTCCGTGGTGCTCTTTGACCTGTGCGCCGAGGAGGACGGCGTCGCCGCCGCCGCCAAGATCGCTGAGGAGCGGGGCGTCACCGCCAGCTTCAAGCGCTGCGATGTGTCCAACTACGAGGCGGTCCAGATCACCGTCAAGGCCGTCATCAAGGAGATGGGCGGCGTGGACATTCTGGTGAACAACGCCGGTATCTGCCGGGACAAGGTGCTGCTGGCCATGAGCGAGCAGGATTGGGATTTGGTGCTGGACATCAACCTGAAATCCATGTTCAACACCATCAAAGCCTGCTATCGCAACTTTATGAAGAAAAAGGCCGGCAAGATCATCAACATCTCCTCCGTCTCCGGTCTGATGGGCAACGCGGCGCAGGCCAACTACACCGCCGCCAAGGGCGGCGTCATCGCCCTGACCAAGACCGTGGCCCGTGAGCTGGCCACCCGCGGCGTGAACTGCAACGCTGTGGCCCCCGGCGCAATTGAGACCCCCATGACCGCTTCCATGGACCAGGAGGCGCTGAAAGCGCTGCTGGCCACCGTCCCCATGGGTCACATGGGCAAGGCCGAGGACATCGCCAACTGCGTGGCGTTCCTGGCCTCTGACGACGCCAAGTATATCACCGGCGAGGTCATCCGCGTAGACGGCGGCATCGCCATGTGATAGCTCTTAGCTCTTAGCTCTTAGCTTTTAGCTTTTAGTTAGGTGGTTCCTTACCAATGGCTAATACTTTTCACTTTTCGTAGTAGCTATCCGTTGGTAGTGCCTGGCTAACAGCTAACGGCTCACAGCTAACAGCTTGTACTCCGCGGGCAGGGTGCGGCAGTTTGTCTGTCCGTCTCCCTGCCCCGCCGGACAGATGGTGTGTACCCACGTCCCCGCCGTGGGCAGACACTGTTTGTCTGGCTGTTTTTGCAACCTTTGTTTCACTTTCGCACTTTTTCGCTATCTCGCATTTTTATTGTTTTGAAAGGATGTTTCACTATGAGACGAGTTGTGGTCACCGGCCTTGGCGCCGTCAACGCCATTGGCAACGATGTCCCCACCATGTGGGAGAACCTGATCGCCGGAAAGCACGGCATCGGCAAAATCACCCGCTTTGACCTGACCGACTTCCGGGCTACCATGGCTGCTGAGGTCAAAGATTTCAACCCCCTGCTGTATATGGGGCGCAGCGAAGTCCGCCGCAATGACCTGAACATTCAGTACGCGGTGGCCGCCGCTGCCCAGGCCGCCCAGGACTCCGGCATCGAGGGCACCATCGACCCCAAGCGGATGGGCTGCTACTTCTCCTCCGGCATCGGCGGACTGAACACCATGGTGGAGGAACAGACCAAGTTCCTGGAAAAAGGCCCCCGGCGGGTCTCCCCCTACACCATCACCAATATGATGGGCAACGCCGCCGCCGGCACCGTGGCCATCAAGCACGGCTGCAAAGGCCCCTGCATGAGCATCGCCACCGCCTGTGCCTCCTCCACCCACGCCGTGGGCGAGGCTTACCGGGCCATCAAGCACGGCTACGCCGACGCCATGTTTGTGGGCGGCACCGAGGCCACCATCGTCCCCGTGGGCGTGGCGGGCTTCATCAACTGTCAGGCCCTGTCCCTCTCCGAGGACCCCGACCGGGCCTCCATCCCCTTCGACAAGGAGCGGGACGGCTTCGTCATGGGCGAGGGCGCGGCTTCCCTGATCCTGGAGGAATATGAGCACGCCAAGGCCCGCGGCGCGAAGATTTACTGCGAGATCTGCGGCTACGGCTCCACCTGCGACGCCCACCACATCACTGCTCCCGACCCTGAGGGCGAGGGCGGCGGCGACGCCATCGCCCAGGCTCTGGAAGAGGCGGGCGGCTGCCAGGACCCCACCAAGACCTACGTCAACGCCCACGGTACCTCCACCCCCTTGAACGACAAGACCGAGACTCTGGCCATCAAGCGGGCCTTCGGCGACGAGGCCGCCCACAAGCTGATGGTCTCCTCCACCAAGGGCGCGACCGGCCATATGCTGGGCGCGGCAGGCGCGACTGAGGCGGTCATCTCCGTGCTGGCCATGACCGAGGGCATCGTTCCCCCCACCGTGGGCTATCAGGTCCCCGACCCCGACTGTGACCTGGACGTGGTGCCCAACCAGGCGCGCAAGGCTGAGGTAGAACTGGCGCTGTCCTGCTCCCTGGGCTTCGGCGGTCATAACGGCTGCCTGGCCTTCCGGAAAATCTAATTTTCAGCGCTTTTTCATCGGAATTTCATCTTCCGTTCACACGCCGTTGCTTTCCGGTGTGCGATAATGAATCATCTCGTCCCAACGGCGGCACACACAACACCGCTGTCTATATTTACACACACAAGGAAAGGAATGTAAACTATGAAACTGGATGAACTGAAAGAACTGGTTGACTTTATGAAGGAAAACGGCGTAGCCGAGCTGGAGTACGCCGAAAAGAACAACTCCGTCCACCTGCGTCTGGCCCCTCCCGCTCCTCCCAAGCCTCCCGTGCCTCCCTGCCCCGAAGAGGAAGGCGCTCCCACCGTCACCGCTGAGGACGTGAAGAACGCCGCTTCCAAGGCCGCCGCTGCGTTCAGCGACAGCATCAAGGCCAGCGCCGCCGCTGCCGCCGAGTTCATCAAGACCAAGCGAGACGAGCGCGCCGCTACCGGGGAAGAGCCTGTGGACGCTGAGGTAGAAGAAGAAGCTGCCGAGGCCGAGGAACCTGTGGAAGCCGCCGAAACCGCTGAGGAAGAAGCCGCTCCCGCCGAAGAGGAAGAGGCTCCTGCGGAGGAAGAGGCCCCCGCAGAGGAAGAGGACGATGAGCCTGCGGAAGAGCCGGAGGACGAAGCAGAAGAGGACGATGAGGAAGAGGAAGAGGTCAAGCTGAACACCGGCGCGGTCCGTCAGGCCGCACAGAAAACCGGCGAAGCCGTCGTCAACACCGCCAAGGCCGGGGTTTCCCTGGGCAAAATGGGCCTGTTGAAGGGCAGAAACGCCCTGTCCGCCCTGTTCCCCAAGAAGGACGAGGCCGAAGCCGAGGCCGAGGCCGAGGCGGAGGAACCCGCTCCTGAGGAAGCTCCCGCGGACGAAGAAGAACCCAAAACCGAGGAATAAAAACCATGAATCAGGAAGAAATTAAGAAAATCATCCCCCATCGGGACAATATGCTGCTGGTGCAGGAGGCTGAGGTGGTGGACGGCGTGGCCCACGCCAAGTACCACGTCTCCGGCGAGGAGTGGTTCCTCAAGGGCCACTTCCCCGGCAACCCCGTGGTCCCCGGCGTGATCCTGTGCGAGATGATGGCCCAGGGCGCGTGTGTGCTGCTGGCCGGTCTCGCCACCCCCGATGTGACCCCCATGTTCACCAGCCTGGACAAAGTCCGCTTCAAAAGCCCCGTGAAGCCCGGTGACACTCTGGAGAGCGAAAGCACCGTCACCAAGCACAAAGGCCCCTTCTACTGGTGCGCCGCCAAGGGCTATGTGAACGGCAAGCTGTCCGTCACCGCTGAGTTCTCCTTCGCCCTGGTGAAGGACGAGAAGTAAGCGCTTTTACTCCAATATTACTGTTCCAAACAGCCCCGTCTTTCGGCGGGGCTGTTTGCACGAGAAAAGAGACGAACCGCCATGTCACTGCTCATCACCGTATTTTTCCAAATGCTGTCTCTCGTCATTATGATGGGGGCTGGCTTCATCGCCGCCAAACAGGGGATGCTGGACGGCCACACCTGTACCAAGCTGTCCTCTATGATCGTCAGCATTTTCAACCCTCTGCTGGCCCTGTCCAGCGCCATCAGCTCCGTGGGGAAAATTCCCCTGGACCGAATGGGCATCATCGCTCTGGTGGCCGTGGGGATGTTCGCGGTGTTTATCCTCATCGGGATGGTGCTCTCCCCCTTCTTTGACAAAGACCCCTTCCAGCGAAAAATGTATCAGTTAATGTTTGTCTTTTCCAATCTGGGGTTTATCGGCATCCCGGTGGTCAGTTGCGTGCTGGGCGCGGAATACGTGGTCTACGTCACCGAGTTTACCCTGGTGTACAATCTGATCTTCTACACCTACGGCGTGGCGCTGATGGAGGGGAATTTCTCCCTGGCCTCCTTGAAAGCCATAGTCACCCCCGCCAACCTGCTGTGCATCTGCGCCATGCTGGTGATGGTGTTCAGCATCACCGTCCCTGATTTTATCGCCACCGCCGTCACCTACCTGGGCAACGTGGCCTCTCCCATGGCCCTTGTCACCATCGGTTACACGGTGTCTCAGGCCAGTTTGAAGCAGATTTTCGGCAACGGGAAGCTCTACCTGTTCTCGTTCCTGAAGCTGCTGGTCATCCCCCTGGCGCTGTTGCCGGTGCTGCGGCTGCTGCCCGTCCCCAGCGACCTCATCCCGGTGTGCATGGTCATGTTCGGGATGCCGGTGGGCAATATGCCGCTGATTTTGGGCACCCAGAAGGGACTGGACTGCACCACCTGCTCTGCGGGCATCATTATGACCACCATTTTGTGTATCTTTACGGTTCCGATTCTGATGGCGGTGGTTTGACAATGAGCAATGTGCAGTTAGCAATGGTACGGGAAACCGGCCTTCCTCTGTCGCCTTACGGCGAAGGAGACGCGGGCAGTTTTCCAGCGCCGCGTCCGTCAACGGATAACGGCTGGAAAACCAGCCATTGCTAATTGCTAATTGCACATTATTTTTCTCCCGCACTTGACAAATAAAAAATCCTTTGCTATACTAACACCGTTCAATTTCATACCGTCCATAGATGTGTTCCGTTTTGCCGCGTCAGCGGCAGAGCTGGGAGCATAAAACCGTTGAGGTGGAAGTAAAGACGCGAGAGGTACTCACAGAGAGTCGGCGGCGCTGGGATGTCGGCAGCAACCGCGTGTCACAATGGTCCACTGAGGGCGCAGGGAACGGGAGTTTTCCTCAGTATACTGCGACGTATGGTCTGCGTCAAAGGCCGGGAGTATGGTAGTACTCCACGAGTGTGCAGGATTTCTGCAAAACAAGGTGGCACCGCGGGTTATCCGTCCTTGAGATTTACCTCTCATGGACGGTTTTTTTATTTTTGATTTTGGACAGCACCCCAATAAGGAGGTCCATCCGACTATGAAAACCTATTTCCCCTCCCTGGAGGAGGCCGAGGCCCTGGCCCCGGATTACCGGGCCATTCCCGTGGCCCGCACCATCCTCTCTGACATCCGCACCCCCGTGGAGATGCTCCGCATCCTGAAATCGGTCAGCCGCCACTGCTTCCTGCTGGAATCCGCCGAGCAGACCAAGCACTGGGGCCGCTATACCTTCCTGGGCTATGACCCCAAGCTGGAGTTCACCTGCACCAACGGCGTGGTCACCATCAAGTCGGGCATGACCATGACCGTTCCCACCGATGACCCGGCCCAGTTCATCCGCCAAATCGTGGACGAAAACCGCGCCCCCAAAATCGAGGGGATGCCTCCCTTCACCGGCGGGCTGATGGGCTACTTCTCCTACGACTACATCAAGTACGCCGAGCCGTCCCTGAACCTGGACAGCGACGACCCCGGCAATTTCAAGGACGTAGACCTGATGCTGTTTGACAAGCTGGTGTGCTTTGACAACTACAAGCAGACCATCACCGTCATCGTCAACGCCAAGACCGACTCCATCGAGGAGAACTACCGCCGGGCGCTGCTGGAGCTGGACGAGATGGTGACCATCATCAAGCACGGCACCCCCAAGCAGAACAAACCTTTGAAGCTCAAGGGGGAGTTCCAGCCCCTGTTCAACAAGGAGCAGTACTGCGCCATGGTGGAAAAGGCCCGACACTACATCTACGAGGGCGACATCTTCCAGGTGGTGCTGTCCAACCGGCTCCAGGTGGAGGCGGAAGGGTCCCTGTTCGACACCTATCGGCTGCTGCGGGCCACCAACCCCTCTCCCTATATGTTCTACATCGTCAGCGACGACGTGGAGATTGCCGGGGCCTCCCCGGAGACGCTGGTGCAGCTCCAGGACGGCGTGCTGCACACCTTCCCCCTGGCGGGGACCCGTCCCAGAGGCAAAACCGACGCGGAGGACCTGGCCCTGGAGCGGAGCCTACTGGCCGACCCCAAGGAGTGCAGCGAGCACAATATGCTGGTGGACCTGGGCCGCAACGACATTGGCCGCCTGTCCAAGTTCGGCACCGTCCAGGTGGAGCAGTACATGGGCATCGAGCGATACTCTCACGTCATGCACATCGGCTCCACCGTCCGGGGGGAGCTGCGGGACGACTGTGACGCCCTGGACGCGGTGGGCTGCGTCCTTCCCGCCGGCACCCTCTCCGGCGCGCCCAAAATCCGCGCCTGCGAAATCATCAACGAGCTGGAGAACAACAAGCGGGGCATTTACGGCGGCGCCATCGGCTACATCGACTTCACCGGCAACCTGGACACCTGCATCGCCATCCGCCTGGCCTTCAAGAAGAACGGCACCGTCTTTGTCCGCTCCGGTGCGGGCATCGTGGCCGACTCCGTGCCGGAAAACGAGTACCAGGAGTGCATCAACAAGGCGGCGGCAGTGGTCAACGCCGTGAAACAGAGCGAGGGAGGCATTGACTGATGATTTTGCTGATTGACAACTACGATAGCTTTTCTTACAACCTGTATCAGCTAATTGGCTCCATCAACCCGGACATCCGGGTGGTGCGCAACGATAAAATCACGTTGGAGGAAATCGAAGCCCTGAAACCCAGCCACATTATCCTCTCTCCCGGCCCCGGACGGCCCAGTCAGGCGGGCATCTGCGAGGATGTGGTGCGGCACTTCGCCGGGAAGATCCCCATCCTGGGGGTGTGCCTGGGCCACCAGGCCATCTGCGAAGCGTTTGGGGCCACCATCTCCTATGCCAAAGAGCTGATGCACGGCAAAAAGTCCGACATCACGCTGGATTTAAGCACCCCCATTTTCTTCGGCCTGCCCCACGTCATTGAGGGCGCGCGCTACCACTCCCTGGCCGCCGTGCCGGAGACCATCCCCTCCTGCCTCAAGGTCATCGCCACCACCGAGGACGGCGAAATCATGGCCGTCCGCCACCGGGAGTACGAGGTCTACGGCCTGCAATTTCACCCTGAGTCCATCCTGACCCCTAAGGGCCATCACATATTAAAGCAATTTCTTACCGGGAGGAACACCACTATGATCAAAGAAGCCATCACCAAAATCGTTGACAAACAGGACCTGACCTATGAAGAAGCCTACGCCGTTATGAGCGAGATCATGAGCGGTGAGACCACTCCCACCCAGAACGCCGCGTTCCTGGCCGCCCTGTCCACCAAGAGCACCAAGGCCGAGACCATCGACGAGATCTCTGGCTGCGCCGCCGCCATGCGGGATAAGGCCATCCCCGTGGACACCGGCGACATGAAGACCCTGGAAATCGTCGGCACCGGCGGCGACGGCGCGCACAGCTTCAACATCTCCACCACCACCATGTTTGTGCTGGCCGCTGGCGGCGTCAAAGTCGCTAAGCACGGCAACCGGGCCGCTTCTTCTAGCTGCGGCGCGGCTGACTGCCTGGAGGCCCTGGGCGCCAACATCCAGCAGGACCCGGAGACCTGCGTCCGCCTGCTGAAAGACGTGGGGGCCTGCTTTATGTTCGCCCAGAAGTATCACACCTCCATGAAGTACGTGGGGGCCATCCGCAAGGAGCTGGGCTTCCGCACCGTGTTCAACATCCTCGGCCCCATCACCAACCCCGCTCACCCCGAAATGGAGCTGCTGGGCGTGTATGACGAGTACCTGGTGGAGCCTCTGGCCCACGTGCTGACCAGCCTTGGCACCACCCGCGGTCTGGTGGTCCACGGCCTGGATAAGCTGGACGAGGTCTCCATCTGCGGTCCCACCAAGATCTGCGAGTTCGACAACGGCAAGTACCAGACCTACACCATCCAGCCGGAGGACTTCGGCCTGACCCGCGGCACCAAGGCCGACCTGCTGGGCGGCACTCCCGCCGAGAACGCCCAAATCACCACCGACATCCTCTCCGGCAAGCTCACCGGCCCCAAGCGGGACGCGGTGTTGATGAACGCCGCCGCCGGTCTCTACATCGACCACAAGGTGGACACCCTGGCCGAGGGCGTGGAGCGGGCCAAGGAGCTGATTGACTCCGGCGCGGCTCTCGCCACCATGAAAGCCTTCATCGCCCAGTCCCCCAACGCCTGATGGCCACCATACTCGACACCATCGCCGCCCACAACCGGCAGCTTGTGGCGGAAAAGAAGCGTCTGCGCCCGCTCCAGCAGGTCCGGGCGGAGGCCGAGGCCCTGGACGCCAGCACCGGCTACCCCTTCCGCCGGGCGCTGGCCGCCCCCGGCGTCTCCTTCATCTGCGAGGTGAAGAAGGCCAGCCCCTCTAAAGGTCTCATTGCCCCGGACTTCCCCTATCTGGACATCGCCAGGGAGTATGAGACCGCCGGAGCCGACGCCATCTCCTGCCTGACGGAGCCGAAATGGTTCCTGGGCCGGGACGAGTACGTCCGGGAAATTGCCAGCACCGTCTCCCTCCCGGTGCTGCGCAAGGACTTCACCATCGACGAATACATGATCTACGAGGCCAAGACCCTGGGCGCGTCAGCGGTGCTTCTCATCTGCTCCCTGCTGGACGGGGACACCCTCCGCCGCTGGCGGCTGCTGGCCGAGTCGCTGGGTATGGACGCTCTGGTGGAGGCCCACGACGAGGCCGAGGTGGAGACCGCCCTGGCCTCCGGCGCGCGCATCGTCGGCGTCAACAACCGCAACCTGAAAGACTTCACCGTGGATGTCCACAACTCCACCCGTTACCGCAGGATGGTCCCCCCCTCCGTCCTGTTCGTCTCGGAAAGCGGCATCCAGACCAGAGCCGACGTGCAGGTTCTGGAAGAAAACGGAACTAACGCCGTCCTCATCGGCGAGACTTTCATGAAATCTATGGATAAAAAGGCCATGATGGATGAATTGAAGGGAATTTGACCGGTTGTTTTTAGTACATTTGTTGTTTGCAATCCCCAACCGGCCTGTGTATAATATAGAGGTACGTTTTTGAGCTGTCACAGTAACCTGTGTATCGAGGGATCTCTATGTCAACAAAAATCAAGATTTGTGGTCTGCGCCGCGTGGAGGACGTGGACTTTGTCAACGAAGCCAAGCCCGATTACGCCGGTGTGATTTTGTGCCGCCGGTTCTGGCGGGGCATCGACTTCGACCAGGCCAAGCTGCTGCGCAAGCGCCTGGACCCCAACATTCCTCTGGTGGGCGTGTTCGTCAACGACCGGTTTTCCGACGTGGTGGTGGCCCTGCGGCAGGGCATCGTGGACATGGTCCAACTCCACGGCACCGAGTCCGAGGAGTACATCACCAGCGTCCAGATGATGACCCGCAAGCCCGTCATCAAAGCCTGTCAGGTCCACGACCCGTCCGTCATTCCCTACGCCGTCAACTCCGCCGCGGACCACATCCTGCTGGACTCCGGCGCTGGCTCCGGCGAGACCTTCGACTGGTCCATCGTCCAGAACGTGGAGCGGCCCTTCATCCTGGCCGGTGGGCTGACCCCTGAGAACATTCCGCAGGCCATCGAAGCGGTCCACCCCTGGGGCATCGACATCTCCAGCGGCGTGGAGACCGACAAGGTCAAGGACCGGGATAAAATTCTGGCGGCGGTGGAGGCCGTGCGGCGCTGCGGCTGAGGCATCATCTATTTTCCACAACAACAACACAAAAGGGGAGGGAACGGTTTCCTTCCCCTTTTTTCTGTTTATCGCTTTGACCTGAAACCCCTCCGCCACCGCCTAAAGGCGGCGGCCCTCCTCCCCTTTCAGGGGAGGCAAGAGGGGTGGTCAATTATGGAATACATGTTATATTCTGCTTTGCGACACAGTTAGACAAAAGGGATAACCGTGTATTCCAATTTCCTCAAAACCTCTCACAAAGGAGTGACCCCCCTATGTCAAACGGACGCTTCGGCATCCACGGCGGACAGTACATCCCGGAGACGCTGATGAACGCTGTCATCGAGCTGGAGGACGCCTACAACCACTTTAAGGACGACCCGCAGTTCCAAGCGGAGCTGCACGAGCTGTTCACCAACTACGCCAACCGCCCCTCCAACCTCTACTACGCGGAGAAAATGACCAAGGACCTGGGCGGCGCGAAAATCTACCTGAAACGGGAAGATTTGAACCACACCGGCGCGCACAAAATCAACAACGCCCTGGGCCAGGCGCTGCTGGCGAAAAAAATGGGCAAGACCCGCCTCATCGCGGAGACCGGCGCGGGGCAGCACGGCGTGGCCACCGCCACCGTCGCGGCCTATATGGGCATGGAGTGCGACGTGTACATGGGCAAGGTGGATATGGAGCGCCAGGCCCTGAACGTGTTCCGTATGCGGCTGATGGGCGCCCGCGTCCACGGCGTGGTGACCGGCACCGCCACCCTGAAGGACGCCGTCTCTGAGTGTATGCGGGAGTGGACCAACCGCATTTCCGACACCCACTATCTCCTGGGTTCCTGCATGGGCCCCCATCCCTTCCCCACCATCGTCCGGGACTTCCAGGCCGTCATCTCCCAGGAGATGAAGCAGCAGATTCTGGAGGCAGAGGGCCGTCTGCCCGACGTGGTCATGGCCTGCGTGGGCGGCGGGTCCAACGCCATCGGCTCTTTCTACCATTTCATTGACGACAAGGACGTGAGGCTCATCGGCTGCGAGGCCGCCGGGCGGGGCATTGACACCTGGGAGACCGCCGCCACCATCAACACCGGCAGTCTGGGCATTTTCCACGGCATGAAGAGCTACTTCTGTCAGGACAAATACGGCCAGATCGCCCCGGTGTACTCCATCTCCGCCGGGCTGGACTACCCCGGCATTGGCCCGGAGCACGCCTGGCTCCACGACATCGGCCGGGCCGAGTATGTGGGCGTCACCGACGAGGAGGCCGTCTGCGCCTTTGAGTACCTGAGCCGCACCGAGGGCATTATCCCCGCCATCGAGTCGGCCCACGCCGTGGCCCACGCCATCAAAATCGCCCCAACCATGCGGAAAGACCAAATCATCGTCATCACCCTCTCTGGTCGTGGTGACAAGGACTGCGCGGCTATGGCCCGCTACCGGGGGGAGGAACTGTACGATGATTAAAATTGCTGACGCCTTCCAGAACGGCAAGGCTTTTATCCCCTTCATCACCTGCGGGGACCCCGACCTGGAGACCACCCGCAAGTTGGTCTGCGCCATGGTGGAAAACGGCGCGGATTTGATTGAGCTGGGCATCCCCTTCTCTGACCCCACCGCCGAAGGCCCTGTCATCCAGGGGGCCAACCTTCGCGCCCTCTCCAACGGCTGCACCACCGACGATGTGTTCGCCCTGGCAGAGACTCTGCGGAAGGAGGACGGTCTCACCGTCCCCATGGTGTTCATGACCTATGCCAACGTGGTGTACCACTACGGCACCGAGAAATTCTGCGCCAGAGCCGCGGAAGCGGGGATGCAGGGATTGATTTTGCCCGACGTTCCCTTTGAGGAAAAGGGCGACTTCGCCCCCGCCTGCCGGAAGTACGGCCTGGAGCTGGTGAGCCTCATCGCCCCCACCTCCCACCAGCGCATTAAGACCATCGCCGCCGACGCGGAGGGCTTCGTCTACTGCGTGTCCTCCCTGGGTGTCACCGGCGTGCGCAGTCAAATCACCACCGATGTGGCCGCTATGGTCCGACTGGTCAAGGAGGGGAAGGACATCCCCGCCTGTATCGGCTTCGGCATCTCCAACCCGGAGACCGCCCGGCAGATGGCCCAGTCCGCTGACGGCGTCATCGTGGGTTCCGCCATCGTCCGGCTCATCGGGCAGTATGGCCGGGACGCGGTGGAGCCGGTGTCCCGGTTCGTGAAGGAAATGAAGGACGCCATTCGGGATTTGTAATTTTTCTCAATTTGAACGCAAAAAACACGCAGGTTTGTTGCCTGCGTGTTTTTTTGGGTTCTATGTCAAGAGTTGGGGCAGAGAAAAATAACCCGCAAAA
>JAJPXR010000203.1 GCA_021205375.1 Clostridiales bacterium
CTCTTGAGGAAGGGGAGTCAATACAGAACGAATTACAGAACGAACTACAGACTTTTTTAGAATCAATTTCTTATTTTCATTGAAATTTCAACGAAAAAAAGCTGTACGTTTTACCAAATATGGAATAGGGGAAAGGGAAAACTTTTTGCCGTGACGCCTCATCGGTACACCTCGCCCCGCAGCTGGTGCAGCAGCAACGGCATCATCTCCCGGCCATAGGCCGCCAGGGAGTATTCCCCGCCCCGGATGCACCAGTCGTAGATCAGCGCCCGCTCACACATGGCGTAAATACGGCTGACCTCCGCCGGGGAGCGGGCGGCAGTGATCTGCCCCCTGGCCTGACCCTCGGCGGCGATGCTGCGCAGCAACTTGTAATACACTCTGCCCTGGTCCATCAGGTGGCGCTCGCCGGAGGTGGTCAACTGCGTGGCGTACATCCGGCTCATCAGTTCCACCGAGATGCTGCTCTCGATGAAGGCGAACAGCTCCCGGTTCAAATAGAGCAGCTTTTCGAAGCTGTCCATCCGGGGGTCCATCTCTTCCATCAACTCCTCGTACTTGTCGTCAAACAGGGAGGAAAGGGAGGAGAGCAGTCCGTCCTTGCCGCTGAAATAGTGGTAAAAGGAGCCTTTGGACGTGCCGCTGGCGGCAATAATTTCATCCACGGTGGTCTCGTCGTAACCCTGCTCATAAAAGAGCTTCCACGCGGCGCTGACGATCTTGCGCCGGGTGTTGCGGTTGCTTTTCTTTGCCATAAGGCGCGCCTCCTGTTCGCGGGTTTGTTCCCGCTTTCAGTATACCATATTTTCAGGAAATTGGGGCCGTAGAATGGGCAGAAAAGAAAACTTTTCCTCTTACCGCTTCTCTCCAGCAGGAGAGGGGGTGCCGCCGCAATTTTTAGCGGAAACGCCAGTTTACTTTGTAAAGTTTGGCTGTATAATAAATAGTGTTGCATTCTCTGTGCGCGTATCTGCTGCGCACCGCCCCAAATCAGGAGGGACAACAAATGAAATTTACAAAAATGCACGGCTGCGGCAATGACTATATCTATGTGGACTGCACCAAAGAGCCTCTGGCCGACCCCAACGGCACGGCGCTCCGGCTCAGTGACCGGCACTTCGGCATCGGTTCCGACGGGCTGATCCTGATTTGCCCCTCTGACAAGGGCGACTTCCGGATGCGGATGTACAACGCCGACGGCAGCGAGGGGGCCATGTGCGGCAACGGCATCCGCTGCGTAGCCAAGTTCTGCTACGACAAGGGCCTGACCGACAAAACCCGCCTGGCGGTGGAAACAAACGCCGGGATGAAGTACCTGGATCTGACAGTGGAAAACGGCAAGGTCTCCAAGGTGCGGGTGGACATGGGCGCGCCGGGCCTGGCGGCGGCGGACATCCCCGTTGTTGGCCTGGGCGACACCGTCATTGGCCAGCCGGTGAACGTGGCCGGGCAGGACTGGGTCATGACCTGCGTCTCTATGGGCAACCCCCACGCCGTGGTCTGGTGCGGCGACGTGGACGGGCTGGACATCGACAAAGTCGGCCCCCAGTTTGAAAACCACCCCATGTTCCCCGACCGGGTGAACACCGAGTTCGTCCGGGTCATGGACCGGCAGAACGTCCAGATGCGGGTCTGGGAGCGGGGCGCAGGGGAGACCTGGGCCTGCGGCACCGGGGCCTGTGCCACTGCGGTGGCCTGTGTCCAGAACGGCCTCACCGACAGGAACGTTACCGTCCACCTGCGGGGCGGCGATTTGGAAATCGAAGTCACCGACGGCAGCGTCTTTATGACCGGCCCCGCTGTCACCGTGTTCGAGGGCGAGTGCGACTGAAACCGCACCTTTTCCGACCATTCACCATAAACATTTATCTAGCTATCCCTTTTGCTCAGCCATGCGCTGGAAACCCCTCCGCCACCGCCTAAAGGCGGCGGCCCTCCTCCCCTTTCAGGGGAGGCAAGGGGGGATAGTTCTTGACGTCTGATGTCAATTTTGTCCGACAGATGCGGAATTTCTATTAGAAATCCCCTCTTTCTAGCCACTAAAACAATTCGGCTGATTCAAAGGGATAAGCAATCACACTTATTAAGAGGTATTCTTATATGAAACTGATCGACCTGGTCTTTCGCATGAACTACACCCTGGTGCAGGGTTCTTTGGACAGCGACATTTCCGCGCTGGTTTACGACTCCCGGAAAGCCGTCCCCGGCTGCATCTTTGTCTGTATGCCCGGCGCGGTGACGGACGGCCACCAGTATATCCCCGACGTGCTGGCAAAAGGCGCGGCGGCTGTGGTGGTGGAGCACCCCGTGGAGGTGCCGGAGGATGTCACCGTCATCGAGGTGGAAAACGCACGGCTGGCGCTGGCGGAGCTGTCCGCCGCCTGGTTCGGCCATCCGGCGGAGAAGCTGACCACCATCGGCGTTACCGGCACCAAGGGCAAGACCACCACCACTTATATGATTAAAGGTATCCTGGAGAAATCCGGCCTGCCCACCGGCCTCATCGGAACCATTGAGGTCATCATCGGCGACAAACACATCCACGCCGTCAATACCACCCCGGAGAGCTACCTGGTGCAGGAGTATTTTGCGGAGATGGTGGACGCCGGTCTCAAATACGTGGTCATGGAGGTCTCCTCCCAGGCTCTCAAGCTGGACCGTGTCTCCGGCTTCACCTACGATTACGGCATTTTCACCAATCTGGAGCCGGACCACATTGGCCCCGGCGAGCACGAGAGCATGGAGGAGTATATCGCCTGCAAGGGCCTGCTGTTCCAGCGGTGCAAAATCGGCCTGGCCAACGCCGAGGCCGACTACCTGGAGCAGGTCATGGCGAACCACACCTGTCAGTTGGAGACCTTCGGCATGGGAGAGAACGCCGACCTGCGGGCGGTGAACGTCCAGCGCATCCACCAGCCCGGCTATCTGGGCGTCTCCTACGACCTGACGGGCCTGGAGAACTATTCCGTCCGGGTGGACATTCCCGGCGACTTCACCGTGTATAACTCTCTGGCGGCCATTGCTCTGTGCCGCCACCTGGGGGTCAGCCGGGAGAACGTCCTCGCCGCGCTGGACACCATCCAGGTGAAAGGACGGCTGGAGATTTACCCCACCCCCGGCCAGTACACCCTGATGATCGACTATGCCCACAACGCCATGAGCCTGGAGGCCCTGCTGACCAACATTCGGGCCTATGGTCCCAAGCGCATCATCTGCTTGTTCGGCTGCGGCGGCAACCGGGCCAAGAGCCGCCGGTACGAGATGGGCGAGGTGGCCTCCCGGCTGGCCGACCTGACCGTGGTCACCAGTGACAACCCCCGCTTTGAGGAGCCGATGGACATCATCAATGACATCCTCACCGGCGTGGCCAAGGCGGAAGGGGCCTATGTCACCATTCCGGACCGGAAGGAGGCCATCGCCTACTGCATGAGCATCGGCCAGGCCGGGGACATCGTCATTCTGGCGGGCAAGGGCCACGAGGACTACCAGGAAATCCGCGGCGTCAAATACCCCATGGATGAGCGGGTGCTCATCGAGGAGATCATCCGGGAGGCGCAGTCATGACGATGGATCAGTTGCTGGGGCTGTTCTTCCTGTTGGGCCTGGTGACGCTCCTCCTGGGCGTCGTCAGGAAAGCCCTGAAAATCGTCATGTTCGCCCTCGCGCTGCTCCTGCTGTGGGGCGGCATGTCCGGCGCGCTGGCGACGCTGGTCGCCGCTTTGTAGGTATATCCCAACTGAGCCGAAAGCAGGTTATGCCCCGGCGCGGTTCATAAAAAGAATTTTACGAAATCCGCTGGGAAACGCTTGCGTTTCCCGGCGGATTGTGGCATAATAGGCTGGTATGAGCGATGGAGTGGTATCGAAGTGGTCATAACGGGACTGACTCGAAATCAGTTGTACCTTTGGGTACCGTGGGTTCGAATCCCACCCACTCCGCCAAAAAAAGTTCGCAGGCTTTTGGGCCTGCGAACTTTTTGCGCTTTGTGATGTACAAATGTGGCGGAAACACTCACCGCCGGGCCAGCCAGTTCACCAGCATCAGCAGCACACACGACCCGATGATTGAGACGATAAGGCTGGCGATCCAGCCGGTGGCGTAGAAGCCGATAAGGGAAAAGAGAAAATTGCCCAGGGCGGAGCCAAGAACGCCGACCACGATGTTGCGTAGCATAGAGCCGGGCTGATTCATGATCATCCCGGCGATCCAGCCGACGGCCGCGCCACAAATCAGCATCCAAATGAGAGACGTGAGAGACAACAGCATAAGTAAAACCCTCCTGAAACGGCAGACGCGAGGGGGAAGGGCCTCAGAAGGACTTCCCCAGGTAGTTGAGAACGGCAAAAACGATGCCCACGATGCAGTATACCCGCACCACCAGCAGCAACAGGTGGTACAGCACCCAAATCAGCGGCAAAAAGCTCAGCAGCGAGGCGGCGGCCCCCAGCAGGAACCGGGCGACCACCCACACCAGCAGATAGAGAACGATGCTGATGACCAGACTGACGGTGTCCTTATAGTGGACGGTGTTGGAAAGGGGAAACCAGACGCGAATCGAGTTCATTGCAAACCCTCCTTGCGGTTCAATTCGGTGTTACAGTGCTTATTATATCGTAACAGGCGGAAATTGCAAGGAATTTAACCGTTTTTTCATCTTTTACAGATGCAAACCGCCTCAGCCGCCGGTTTTGGCGGCATCCGCCTCCAGGGGGACCACGTCGTCATAGAGGACGCGAACGCGATAACCCGGATGGTCCACGTCCATGTGCAGGTGGCCGCAGTACCAGTATTCAAACGAGGCGGCGGCGTAAACCTGGTCCAGATAGACGCAGGTAGGGTCCGGCGTGTACACCTTGCCGCTGACCGGGGCCAGCAGCGACTGGGGCAGGGTGTGGGTCAGGATGTAATCCGCCCGGTTGCCGTGGTCAGCGAGGGTAGACAGCCCGTGGGCCATTTCCTCCCCGCTGGGAAGCTCCTCCGGCCACCAGTCCAGTCCCTCCATTCGGTATTCCCGGTCGTGGGAGGCCGCGCCGCCCATGACCCAGAAGGTGTGGCCGTCGATGGTGTAATACTCCCCTCGCTTCAGGTGCAGCACATTTTCTGCCAGCGGGTGGACGTTGACCAGTCCGCCGTTCCACTCCTCCACCGGCTGGCCCTGCCAGAAGGGATGGTTGTCGTGGTTGCCGTCCAGCCAGAGGACGGTATAGGGCCGCTGAGACAGCCATCTGCTCCAGTAGAGGTAATTTTTCCGGTCTGAACGCTTATATTTGTCGGTGAGAAACTCCGATTCCGGGGCGGTGTCTGTCAGGGCAAAAGGCAGACCAAAGTCTCCACAAATGATGACATAGTCGGAGCGGGTCAGGGCCTTCCCCTCCGGGAACTGCCGGTTGGACAGCTTTGTGATGTCCAGCCCACCGTGGATGTCGCCAGTCAGGTAGATCACGGGAAACGCCTCCTTTTCGCTTTGCCAAACTTCTGCATGAAACCGCTCACCCCACGCCTACGTTTTTGTTGGCGTAGCCGTTCAGTTCCATCCCAGCGGTGTTGCCCGCCAGGTACTCATAGTATCCCTGGCAGCCGATCATGGCCCCGTTGTCCCCGCAGAGGGACAGCTTGGGCAGGTACAGGGTGTCGCCGCTCTTCCGGCAGGCCCGTTCCAACTGGGCGCGGATGGTGGAGTTGGCGGCCACGCCGCCTGCAGCGGCGATTTTTCCGTAGCCCAACGTCTGAGCGGCGGACATGGTGCGGGGCACCAGCTCGTCCGCCACCGCCTGAGCGAAGCTGGCGGCGAAGGAGGGAAGGTCCAATTCTTCGCCCTTCTGCTGGGCGTTGTGAATCAGGTTCAGGGCGGCGGTTTTCAGGCCGGAGAAGGACATATCCAGCGGCGCGCCGTCCACCTTGGAGCGGGGGAGATGATACTTTTTCTGGTCGCCGCCCTGGCTCAGTCGGTCCATGGGGCCGCCGCCGGGGTAGCCGATGCCCAGCACCCGCGCCACCTTGTCGAAGCACTCGCCCGCCGCGTCGTCCCGGGTCGCGCCTAACAGCTCCATGTGGGTGTAGTCCTGCACGTCCACGATGAGGGTGTTGCCGCCGGAGACGCACAGGCAGAGAAACGGCGGCTCCAGATCGGGGTGGGTCAGGTAGTTGGCAGCGATGTGGCCCCGGATGTGGTGAACGGGGATCAGCGGCACGTTCAGCCCGTAGGCCACGCTCTTGGCGAAGTTGACCCCCACCAGCACCGCGCCGATGAGACCCGGCGCGTAGGTGCAGGCCACCGCGTCGATGTCCTGCCGGGTGACGCCCGCCTGGGCCAGCGCCTGGTCCGCCAGGCCGTAAATGGCCTCCAAATGCTTCCGGGAGGCGATTTCCGGCACCACGCCGCCGTAGATGGTGTGCATGTCCACCTGGGAGGCGATGGCGTCGGAGAGGACGGTGCGCCCATCCTGCACCACCGCCACGGCGGTCTCGTCGCAGGAGGATTCCACGGCCAGGATGTTCAAGGCTGCTCCCTCCCCTCGTCCCCGAAGGTGCGGGTCATCAGAATGGCGTCCTCTTTGGGGTCGTCATAGTACCCCTTCCGGCGGCCCACCTGGGCGAAGCCGTGTTTCAGGTAGAGCCGCTTGGCGGCCTCGTTGGAGACCCGCAGCTCCAGCGTCAAAAACTCCAGCCCCTGGGCCTCAGCGAAGCGGGTGAACACCTCCAGCAGTGCGGAGGCCACGCCTTGCTTGCGGTACTCCTGCCGGACGGCGATGTTGTTGATGTAGCCCTCTCCGGCAACGACAGTCAGCCCGGCGTAGCCCAGCACCACGCCGTTTTCTCCCAGGGCACAAATGTAGGAGGCGAGCATGTTGTCCAGCTCCTCCAGCAGCATATCGCGGGTCCAGGGGCGGGAGAAGTTCATCTTCTCGATTTCCGCCACCTGGTCCACCAGCTCCGCCGTCATGGGGACCAGCCGGTAACGCACCGGCTCCCGCTTGGCGATTTCGGCGTTATAGGGTACAAAGTTCATAAAAACTGCTCCAATCTCATCAATGTGCGTCCATCCAACTCCGGCCCACATGGGCCTCGGCCACCAGCGGCACCCGGAGGGAGACCACCTGCTCCATCTCCTCCTCCACCAGCCGGGCCACCTGCTCCGCCTCGGCTTCGGGGCACTCCACGATCAACTCGTCGTGGACCTGGAGCACCAGGCGGCCCGTCAGTCCCTCGGCTTTCAGCCGGTTTTGCACCCGGATCATAGCCAGCTTGATGATATCGGCGGCGGTGCCCTGAATGGGCATGTTCATAGCCACCCGCTCCCCGAAGCTGCGCAGATTGAAGTTGGAGGATTTCAGTTCCGGCAGCCAGCGGCGGCGACCCAGCAGGGTAGAGGCGTAGCCGTTTGCCTTGGCCTGCTCCACCACCTGCTTCTGGTAGGCGTGGACGCCGGAATAGGTGGCGAAATACTTGTCCATATACGCCTTTGCCTCGGCGCGGGTGACGTGCAGGTCCTCCGCCAGAGAGAAAGCGGACATGCCGTAGACGATGCCGAAGTTCACCGCCTTGGCGGAGGAACGCATTTGTTTCGTGACCATCTCCACCGGCACGCCGAACACCTGGGCGGCGGTGGCGGTGTGGATGTCCACGCCGGAGCGGAACCCCTCGATCATGGTCCCGTCCCCGGCAATGTGGGCCAGCAGCCGCAGCTCGATTTGGGAGTAGTCCGCGTCCACCAGCACGTTCCCCGGCCCCGCGATGAACATCTTCCGCATTTCCGCACCCAGTTCGGTGCGGACGGGGATGTTCTGCAAATTCGGCTCGGCGGAGGACAGCCGCCCGGTGGCGGTGACGGTGTTCTGAAAGCTGGTGTGGATGCGCCCGTCGTCGGCAATCACTTTCGTCAGGCCATCCACATAGGTGGATTTCAGCTTGGCAAGCTGCCGGTACTCCAAAATCTGGTCGATGATGGGATGGGACCCCCGCAGCTTTTCCAGCACCTCAGCGCTGGTGGAGTAGCCCCGGCGGGTCTTTTTGGAGGCGGGCAGTTCCAGCTTCTCAAAGAGGACTTCCCCCAATTGCTTGGTGGAGTTGATGTTGAACTCCACCCCGGCGTAGCGGTAGACCTGCCGCTGACTTTCCTCGATGCCCTTTGCCAGTATGACGCCGAACTCCTCCAGCGCCTCCCGGTCCACCAGGAACCCGGCCTGTTCCATCTCCGCCAGCACCGGGCAGAGGGGCAGCTCGATGTCGGTCAGCACGGCCATCAGGCCGTAGTCCTCCAGTTGCTTCCGCTCCGCCTCGTAGAGCGCGCCGATGAGGGCGTTGTCCTCGTACCAGGCGGTTTGGGCCTTCAAATCGTCGGACAGCGCCTGATATTCCGCAGACTCCTTGCCCGCGGCCCCCGCCTCCATGTCCCGCTTGAAGTAGGTCATAGCCAGCCGGGGCAGGTCGTAGCTGTTGGCGGTAGGCTCCAGCAGATAGGCCCCCAGCGCCGTGTCGAACACAAAGCCCTCGGTGGGGAGATTTTGGGCCAGCAGTTGGCCGCACAGCTCCTTGACCCGGTGAGCGACCTTTTTCACCTCGCCGGAGAACAGCGCCCGGAGCAGTGCGGAGTAATCTCCCTGATAGTGGCTCTTGCGGATGTCGCAGAGCCAGGAGCGGGTCTCGCTCTCGTTCCAGCCGACGGTGAGCTCGTCCAAATCCTCTCTGGGCAGCACTACCACATAGTCCGCCGCCTGCCACTTGGGGAAAATCTCGGCAAACTGCGTCTCGGTCAGCACATCGACCGACTCCACCTGAGCCTTCGGCTGTTCTTCCTTCGTCTGGTTGGGGGTCTCCGGCGGCGTCAGCCCAAAGCGGCGGGTCAGCTTGGAAAATTCCAGGTTCATAAACAGATTGTACAGTCGGTCGTTGTCGCAGGGACGGCGTTTGGCGTCCTCCGGCGCAAAGTCGATGGGCGCGTCGCAGCGGATGGTTGCCAAGTCGTAAGACAGCTTCGCGTCCTCCCGGCCCTCGTCCAGGTGCTTCCGCTGGGCGGGTTTCAGGGGGATTTCGTCGAACTTCGCGTAAATATCCTCAATACCGCCGTAATTTTGAATCAGGCTCTTGGCGGTCTTTTCCCCGATGCCCTTGACGCCGGGGTAGTTGTCCGAAGAATCCCCCATCAGGGCTTTCAGGTCAATGAGTTGCTTGGGCGGGAACCCGTATTCCTCAGAAAAGACCTCCGGGGTGATGTCCCGCGTCTCCGTCCGACCCATGCGGGTGGTGACCAGCTTGACGGTGGTGTGGTCGGTGACCAACTGGAGAGCGTCCTTGTCGCCGGTGACGACTGCGCAGTCCCAGCCCTCCCCCTCGCAGGCGCGGGAGATGGTGCCGATCAGGTCGTCGGCCTCCCAGCCGTCCAGCTCATAGCAGGGGATGTGCATGGCCGCCAGCACCTCTTTCAGCACCGGCATCTGGGCCGCCAGCTCGTCAGGCATCCCGTGGCGGTTGGCCTTGTACTGGGCGTAAGCCTTGTGGCGGAAGGTGGGGGCCTTCCGATCGAAGGTGACACAGAGGGCGTCGGGGGCGTCCTCGTCGGTCAGCTTGCCCAGGATGGTCAGAAAGCCGTAAATGGCGTTGGTGTACTGCCCGTCCCGGGTGGAGAGCAGTTTAATGCCGTAAAAGGCGCGGTTGGCCAGGGAGTTGCCGTCTAAAACCATGAGCTTCATGAAAGTTTACCTCGTCGTGTTATTGAGGAACAGTATAACACAGATTTTCCTCTGCCGCACGAAAAATATGATACTGGTTATCCTTTTGGGAAGGCGAGAGGAGAGGCTGATTGTGTAACAATGGTTTCTGAAAGAAAGATACCCTTTTTATTCCAAATTACATTACAACATCTTTCTCGCTTAGGAAAAAACGCAAACCAAACGACAAGAACTCGCTCCCTTGCCGCCCCTGAAAGGGGAGGAGGGCCGCCGCCTTTAGGCGGTGGCGGAGGGGTTTCACGTCGAAGCTAAGCAAAAGGAACGGTCAAAAATCTGATTCATGTGGCAGTCTGTCACATCAGCGGTGCGATGATCCGCAGCAAAGACAGCCCGAACCGCTTGAGCCAGCTCATGCGGGAGACCTCCTCCAGCAGCACCGGCTGGCTCAGCGCCTGGGTGGACAGAAAGTCGTCCCGGATGGCGGCCACGGCGCTGGACTTGTACATCCACACGCCGTCCTCGTAGTGGAGATAGAAACTGCGGTAATCCAGATTCACCGTTCCCACCACGCCGAACTCATCGTCCACGGCGAAGGTCTTGGAGTGGATGAAACCGGGGGTGTACTCGTAGATTTTGACCCCCGCCTCCAGCAACGGGATGTAGTGGGCTTGGGTCAGCATGAACACATACCGCTTGTCGGGGATATGGGGGGTGATGATGCGCACGTCCACCCCGGAAAGGGCGGCGGCGCAGAGGGCGTTGGTCATGGCGTCGTCGATGACCAGATAAGGTGTGGTGATATAGAGATATCGCTTGGCCCGGCTGATGAGGTTCATATACACCGCCGCGCCTACGGATTCGTTGCCGGGGTTGGAGTTGTAGGGCTGCACGATGCCGTCCGTCTGGAAGGTGCCAAACACGGCGGGGTCGGGTCGGTAATTGTCCATCTTCTCCTCGATGTTCTTCGTGTAGTCCCAGCAGGAGAGGAACATGGCCGTCAGGCTCCACACCGCCTGGCCCCGGAGCAGGATGCCGGTGTCCTTCCAGTGGCCGAACCGCTCCCACTGGTTGATATACTCGTCGGAGAGGTTGATGCCGCCGGTGAAGCCCACCACGCCGTCCACGATGCACAGCTTCCGGTGGTCCCGGTTGTTCAGCCGCAGGGACGCCACCGGGCGGAAGGGGTTGAACACGGCGCAGGCGATGCCCCGCTTCTCCAGCTCCTGGCTGTAGCGCTTGGGCAAGGTGAACAGACAGCCGATGTCGTCGTAAATCACCCGCACGTCCACCCCCTGGGCGGCCTTTTCCTCCAGGATGGAGAGGATGGTGTTCCACATCTCCCCCTCTTTGATGATGAAATACTGCAAAAAGATATAGTGTTTGGCCTTTTTCAGCTCCTCCACCATGCGCGCATAGTAAACTTCACCGATGGGCAGGTATTCCGTCTCGGTGTTCACATAGGGCGGACAGCTACTGGTGGCGTAGGTATAGCGCATTTGGTTGGCTGCGTCCGGGTGCTGGGAGACAAAGCTCTGGGTGGCGTTTTCGTCCCCGCTGAGGATGCTGTGGCGCAAAATCTCCAGCCGCTCCATTCGTTTCAGGCTCCGGTTAGAGGACCAACTGCCGCCCAGCAGCAGGTAGAGCAGCCCGCCGAAGATGGGGAAGGGGAGGATGATGAGCATCCAGGCGATCTTATAGTCCGGGTGCCCCCGCTTGTTGAGGATATACAGCACCACCATCATACTGATGAGGACGCAGATCACATAAAAATGCACGAAGTACTGTCCGCAGGCGAGGATCATCACCAGCAGTACCGCGATTTGCAGCACGATCAAAACGACGGTCAGCAGCAGCCGATGGGTCAGCAATCGTGCAATGCGCTTGAAAATGCTCTCTTTGGGGGAACGCAGACGCTCCCGCGCCGCGTCCAGCCGTTGTTTTGCCCGTTCTTTGCTCTCTGATTTCATATGGAACTCCTTAACCGGAATCTCCGTGGGCCGCCTGGGTCGTAGGGATTTGCTTGTTTTTTTGGCGTGTCTATTGCCGCCATATTAGGGACTTCTTTGCAGGAAATTGACCACCCCTCTTGCCTCCCCTGAAAGGGCAGGGAGGGGCAAAGCCCCGCAGGGAGAAGCGCAGCTTCGGAAGTGCCGCTTGACGGCGGAGGGGTTTCATGTCATGGCTGAGTAACAAGGAAAGTCAGATTTTATTTCAATACGACATTTTCCTGTCCCACCAGTTTTTCCAGCGCCCGCACCAGGGAGGCGTGGGTCTGACAGGCGATGCCGAAGCGCTTTTTGGTGTCGGCGCAGCACAGGACCAACTGGTCTGTGCCGGGGAACATGATAAGGTACTGCTTGATTTTTTCCACGCTGGGGTGGTCCATGGAGGGCACCTGGACGAACAGCCGCCCCCGTCGAGGCTGTTGCTGGGGATTCCCCCGGCGCTCCCGGCCCTGAGCAGGCGGAGCCGCCCCGTCCCGCAGGGACCAGACCCGGTCCACCAGCATCTGGGGGGCCTTTTCGTCCCGGACGGAAATTCTTCCCTCCGTCACCACCGCCACGCCCTCCCGGATGAGGGGGCCGGATTCCTCCAGCACACGGGCGAAGCACAGCAGCTCGATGGAGCTGGTGTCGTCCTCCAGGGTGACGTAGGCCATCAGGGTGTCGTTGCGGGTGGTCTTGCGGCGAACAGTGGTGATGACCCCCGCCAGCCGCAGCCGCTGGTCGTCGTGGTAGGTCTGGGGGCCATCCTCCAGGGCGAAATCGTTCATCACCGCCCCGATGCGCACCGCGCCGCTCTGCTTGGTGGCGTCCCGGTATTCGTCCATGGGGTGGCCGGAGAGGTAGAGGCCGGTGGTCTCCTTCTCCATCGCCATCAGCTCGGAGGGGCTGAACTCCGGCACGTTGGGCAGCGGCACCTCCTGGGGGGCGGCGTCCTCTCCCAGACCGCTGAACAGGTCGAACTGCCCCTCCAGGTTACGTTTCCGGGCGCTGGCCACGGCGTCCATCACCGGGTTCATCACCTGGATGAGCTGGCTCCGGCGGACACCCAGCCGGTCAAAGGCCCCGCAGCGGATGAGGTTCTCCAGCGCCCGGCGGTTCAGGTCGTAATCATATAGCCGCTGGCAGAAGTCCTGAATCCCCCGGAAGGGCCCCCGCTCCTGACGGTTTTCCACCAGCTTCTCGATGAAGCCCCGGCCCACGCCCTTCACCGCCGCCAGACCAAATCGGATGTTGTCGCCGGTGACAGTGAAGTCCGCGCCGGACTCGTTGATGTCCGGGGGCAACAGTTGGATGCCCATGTCCTTACAGGCGCTGATATACTCGGCAATTTTCGTGCTGGAGTCCAGCACGCTGGTCAGCAGGGCGGCCATGTACTCGTGGGGGTAGTGGCACTTGAAGTAGGCCGTCTGGTAGGCGACAATGGCGTAGCAGACCGCATGGGCCTTGTTAAAGGCGTAGTTGGCGAAGTCGTAGATCTCCCCGTAGATGGCCTTGGCGGTGTCCTCCGGGATGCCGTTGGCCACGCAGCCCTTGATGTTCCGGGACGGGTCGCCGTAGATGAAGGCGTGTTCCTCCTGCTGAATTTGTTTAGCTTTCTTTTTGGAAATGGCCCGGCGCACCATGTCCGCGCCGCCCAGAGAGTACCCGGCAAGCTGCTGGAAGATCATCATCACCTGCTCCTGGTAGACGATGCAGCCATAGGTGACGGACAAAATCGGCTCCAGCATGGGGTGCCGGTAGGTGATTTTGGAGGGGTCCAGCTTGCTGGCGATGAACCGGGGGATGGACTCCATAGGGCCGGGGCGGTACAGGGCCACGATAGCGGTCAGGTCCTCGATGCTGGAGGCTTTCATCTGGACGCAGACGTTGGTCATGCCCGCAGATTCCATCTGGAACACGCCGGCGGTGTGACCCTCCTGTAGCATTTGGAAGGTCTCGGGGTCGTCCTCCGGGATGGTTTTCAGGGAGAAATCCGGCACCTTTTTTCGGATGAGCTTCTCTGCGTCGTCCAGAATGGTCAGGTTCCGCAGGCCCAGGAAGTCCATCTTCAGCAGGCCCAGTTCCTCCAGCGTGGTCATGATATACTGGGTGACGATGCTTTCGTCGTTCCGGGCCAGGGGGACGTAGTCGTACACCGGGCGGCGGGTGATGACCACCCCGGCGGCGTGTTTGGAGGCGTGGCGGGGCATTCCCTCGATTTTCCGGCTGGTGTCGATCAGCTCCCGCACCCGCTCGTCGTTTTCGTATTTGTCCCGCAGCTCCTTGGACAGCTTTAAAGCGTCGTCCAGGGTGATGTGGAGGGTGGAGGGCACCAGCTTGGCCAGTTGGTCCACCTCGTTATAGGGGAAGTTCAGCACCCGGCCCACGTCCCGCAGGACGCCCCGGGCGGCCATGGTGCCAAAGGTGACGATCTGGGCCACGTGGTCGTTTCCATAGGTCCGGTTGACGTAGTCGATGACCTCACCCCGGCGGCGGTAACAGAAGTCCATGTCGATATCCGGCATGGTGACCCGCTCCGGGTTCAAAAACCGCTCGAAGTACAGGCCGTACTTCATGGGGTCCACGTCGGTGATGTCCATGCAGTAAGAGACAATGGACCCGGCGGCGCTGCCCCGGCCCGGCCCCACGGGAATGTCCTGGCTTTTGGCGTAGCCCACAAAGTCCGCCACGATGAGGAAGTAGTCCACGAATCCCAGTTGAGAGATCATCTGCATCTCATAGTCCAGCCGCTCTCGGTAGCCGGGCGGGTCATTGGGGTAGCGGCGGGCATAGCCCTCGTTGCACAGCTTGGCGAACAGGCTCTCCCCGTCGTAGCCCTCCGGGTAGTGGAAGGCGGGCAGGTGATAGTGGCCGAACTCGAACTCCATGTTGCACCGCTCAGCGATTTTGGCGGTGTTCTCCAGGGCTTCTGGGTACTCCGGGAAGAGGGCGGCCATCTCCGCCTCGCTTTTGATATAAAACTGGTCGGTCTCGAACCGGAGGCGGTTGGGGTCCTCCACCGTCTTGCCCATCTGGATGCACATCAGCACATCCTGGGCCTGGCTGTCCTCCTGGGTCAGGTAGTGGGCGTCGTTGGTGGCCACCAGGGGAATGCCGGTCTCCCGGTGGAGGCGCACGATGCCCTCGTTGACCGCTACCTGCTTGGGGATGCCGTGGTCCTGAAGCTCCAGGTAGTAATTTTCCTCCCCCATGATGTCCCGCATCAGCAGGGCGTGTTCTTTGGCTGCGTCATAGAGGCCCTGGTCCAGCAGCCGGGGAATTTCCCCCGCCAGACAAGCGGACAGGGCGATGAGACCCTCGTGGTGCTGCCGCAGCAGGTCCAGGTCGATGCGGGGGCGGTTGTAAAAGCCCTCGATGTTGGCCTGGCTGACCATGTAGGACAGGTTTCGGTAGCCCTCCTCGCTCTTGCACAGGAGGACCAGGTGGCGGGCCTCGCTGTCCAGCTCCTTCACCCGGTCGAAGCGGGTGCGGGGGGCCACATAGACCTCGCATCCGATGATGGGCTTGACGCCCTCGGCCTTGCACGCCTTGTAAAAGTCCACGCAGCCGTACATATTGCCATGGTCGGTGATGGCCACGGCGGTCTGGCCCAGCTCCTTCACCCGCTTCACCAGGCCAGTGATGCGGCAGGCTCCGTCCAGCAGGGAAAATTCGGTATGCACATGGAGGTGAACAAAGGCCATGACGACGCCCTCCCGGAAAAAGAGATGATTAAGGTATAGTATACTACAGGAGGCCGCTTTTTACAAGAAAAGAACCACAAAACGGGATGGTCAAAGGAGGCGAAATGGGAGAATGTTCGGAACGTCGTCCTTTCGATTTCCAAGGAGTATACACCCCTGCCTGTCCGGGCGCAAGTACGAAGAGCGAAAGACTTTTTGAACTTTCTGTGACCAAAGACACGGTACAGCACACCGCAAAAAGGGCTGTATCCAAACCGGATACAGCCCTTTTGCCGTTTAGTTTGATTGGTTCTATGTCAAGAGTTGGGGCAGAGAAAAATAACCCGCAAAAATAGTGAAG
>JAJPXR010000206.1:0-6923 GCA_021205375.1 Clostridiales bacterium
CTTTTTGCCCAATCTTTTCGCTGTGCAAATATAAAAAGTGATTTTGAAAACGTTTTTAAGGTTCGTTATTTTACGATTCTGTTTGCAATTCCACATTTCGTACAATGATTCCCACAAAACAGCCTGATTTCCGCGCGCTGAACTGTGAAACTGCCATTCTACGACCCTTCCCTGGGCCTGGAAATACACGGGGGCACGGCCCCTCCTGCCGGGGCAGACGGCAGGCGCTATCCTGACACGCAGCTAAGAGCTGACAGCCAACAGCGCGGCGAAGTTCCTTGATTGCCCGGTGATTTTGGCGGGGCGGCTGAAAACGAGGCCGATGTCCACTCTTTTTCGGGCAAGCAGGTTGTGACGGCTTTTCCAAGGTCAGGCGGCGTATACTGTTGTCCACGGGAAGGGGATGAGCCATTGGTCGTCTATCTGGACAGTCTGTTTCTGCTGAACCTGGGGCTGGATGAGCTGCTGCTCTTCACGGCGGCGAAGCTGGGCGGCGTGCGCCGCCGCCACGGGCGGATCTTCCTGGCTGCGGTGCTGGGCGCGCTCTACGCCGCTATCCTATTCTGCCAGGGGCCGTCCTATGCCGCCCACCCGCTGGTGCGGGCGGCGGTGGCGGTGGGGATGGTGTTCCTGGCGGTGGGACGGCGGGAGCAGCCCTGGCGGGTGCTGGCGCTGTTTCTCCTCTTATCCTGCTCTCTGGCGGGTGGGGTGCTGCTGCTGGAGCGGCTGGGCGTGGGACAGATGAGCACAGGGCAGGGGGTTCCCGCCACGGCATCCGACGGAAAACTGCTGCTGCTGTGCGCCACAGGGGAATACCTGCTGGTCAGCCTGAGCGCCCGGCTCCCCGGCCACCAGTCCAAACGGACGGTCCCCGTCCTACTGACCTGTGAGGGACGGCGGGTGTTCCTCCGGGCGCTGGTGGACACAGGGAACCTGCTCCGGGACCCGCTGACGGGCAATCCAGTGCTGATTGCAGAGCGGCAGGCCGTGACCCGGCTGTTCCCCCGGCACTGCGCGCCGACGGAGCAGGAGCTGTGTCACCCCGCCGCCTGTCTGGAGCAGCTCTCCCGGCAGTGGACCCCCTCCCGGCTGCGGCTGGTGCCTTACCGGGCGGTGGGGACGGAGCGGGGGCTGCTGCTGGCGGGCCGGGTGGACGAAATGGAGGTGGACGGGGTCCCCTGCGGCAGTCGGCTGGTGGCAGTGACGCCGGGGCGGCTGGGGGACAGCCACCACGGGCTGATTGGAACGGAATAATTCGGAACGGAATCAGGAGGCATTGCATGACAAAACAACGGTGGAACAGCAACCTTTACCGACAGGCAGCGGCGATTTTGACCCGGCTGCGCCGTCCCCGCGTGGTGGGGTACATCGGCGGCAGCGAGGGCCTTCCCCCGCCTCGGCCCCGGGCGCGGGAGCGGGTACTGCTGCTGGCGGGCCGGGACGGGGACGAAGGGGCCAGAGCGGTCCTCATCGAGCACAACCTCCGGCTGGTGGTCTATCTGGCCCGGCGGTTCGACAACACCGGCATCAACCTGGAGGACCTGATCTCCATCGGGGCCATCGGCCTCATCAAGGCCATCAACACTTTTAATGTGGAGAAGAACATCAAGCTGGCCACCTACGCCTCCCGGTGCATTGAGAACGAAATCCTCATGTTCCTACGCAAGACCAGCAACCAGCGGGGGGAGGTATCCTTCGATGAGCCGCTGAACACCGACTGGGACGGCAGCGAGCTGCTGCTCTCCGACGTGCTGGGCACCGACGAGGACATCGTGGAGCGGCCCATTCAGGAGGACGCCAGCCGCCAAATGCTGGCCCAGGCTCTCCAATGCCTGACCGACCGGGAGCGGAAGATCATCACCATGCGCTTTGGCCTGGGGGGACGGCGGGAAAGCACCCAAAAGGAGGTGGCCGACGTGATGGGCATTTCCCAGTCCTACATCTCCCGGCTGGAAAAGCGCATCATCGTGCGGCTGCGGCGGGAGATGGACCGGATCGGTTAAATGTGCAATTTTCGGGTTTTTGACCTGAGCGATTCTCCGCAACCGCTAAAACAACAAAAACATTCCCCGCCGGTTCGTTTTTCCACAAACCGGCGGGGATTTGCAATTTGGGGCGGCATTTACAGGCTCAGATAACGTAATCGTCCCAGTCGTTTTCCCGGTACATCAGGTCGGCCACGGTGACGCCCCCCAGGTAATCCCGGATGACCTTGTCCAGTCCCTGCCACAGGTTCAGGGTGCGGCACTCGCGCATGTGGGGGCACTCGTTCGCCCCATCCTCCAGGCAGGAGACCGGGGCCAGGGAGTCTTCCGTCAGCTCCAAGATGCTGTACACCGTGTACTCCTCCGGCGGACGGGTCAGGCGGTAGCCGCCCCCCTTGCCCCGCAGTCCGGCCAGGAACTTCTTTTTGACCAGCAGTTTAATGATGCTCTCCAGGTATTTTTCCGAGATGCCCTGGCGCTCCGCCACGGTTTTCAGTGGGATATAGCCATCGGTCTGATGCTCCGCCAGGTCGATCATGACCCGCAGGGAATACCGCCCCTTTGTGGAAACCAGCATAGTGATCTTCTCCGTTTCGCGTGTGTGTTTATGGTTTGTTATCCTTTTTACTCAGCTTTATGAGCATTTTAGCTATTAGCTTTGTGGTTCCTGGCATTATGTGCTGTGCTTACGGTTTGTATGACTTTACAAACAGATGATTTTACTCTCAGCTTCCTTTTTAGCTGTTCGCTTTAGACTGGTGGTACCCAGCTAACAGCTAACAGCTAACAGCTAATGGCTAACAGCTTATTTCCTATTATACAGTAGGTTTATTGGGAATGCAACCAGAAAATTTCAACTGAGGCGGGAAACCCCTCCGGCCTCATGATAACGCCGAAGGGGTTCGTCTGTCATTCTTCCCCACTGGTGGTGAGCAAGAAAAAGCTGTTGTCGATGTCCTCGTCCCGCTGGAAGAGGTTGTAATAGCTCAGCATTTCGTACTGGGCCAGCAGTTCCTGGGTCTCCTCCGGCAGGTCCTCTGCGTCCTCTACCACGGTCCCGTCGGCGGTGATGTATCCCACCCGGCCAATGACGGGGATCTCCTCATAGAGGTTGGCGAGGAAGTCCATATAGCCGGTGGTGGGGTAGTTGGACACCTGGGCCAGCAGCGCTCCCAGGTAGTTGGTGGAGATCATCACGTCCTGGGCCTCGTCAATGTCGTAGTTGGCCCAAATGAAGAAGGGTACCACATACTGCTGCTCCACCTCCGCGATGGTGCGGTCGTCCAGGTCCTTGCCGTAGAGCTTTTCATAGAACCAGTCGGAGAGCTGGCCCTGGTGGTCGCCGAAAAAGACGATGAGCGTCGGCTCGTCCACGCTGCTGTAGTACTCGATCAGCTCCTCCAGCGCCCGGTCGGTCTCCCGCATCAGGGCCAGATACTGCTCGGCGTAGTCGCTGACCCCGGTCAGGCTGCCGGTGAGCAGCACGTCCCGGCTCAGGTTGTACCAGGTCTGCTTGTAGCCGCCGTGGTTCTGCATGGTCACGTTGAAGATGAACTGTTTGTCCCCCTCCTCCGCGCTGGTGATGGACTCCAGCACCTCGAAGTCGCAGGAATCGGAGATGTACCCCCGGACATAGCTGGGGTCTGTCACGTCGGTGTTGTAGAGCTGGGTGTCCACGCCGAATTTGTTGTACACGTCCACCCGGTTCCAGCCGGAGGACTCGTAGGGGTGGAAGGTGGTGGTCTCGAACCCCAGGGCGTTGGCCCAGGAGATCAGCGAGGGCATTTCGTCCTTCACGTAGAGCTGATAGGCCACCGTCCCCAGGGGTAGGAAGGCGATACTGTTGCCCGTCAGGAACTCATACTCCACGCTGGCGGTGCCGCCGCCGGTGACGGCGGAGTACATCCAGCCCTTGATGGTGTTTTCCGTCAGGCTGTGGTAGAAGGGGACGGCGTCGCTGTCGGTGGTCAGCAGGTCAAAGATGGACAGGTCGGCGAAGGACTCGTCCATGATACAGATGATGTTCAGCGGCTGGGTGCCGCTCTCGTCATTGGTGACGGTCAGCGTCTCCGTGACAGAAGCGCCCTCCTCGTCCACGGTGTCCGGCTCGTAGTCAGTCTCGGTATAGGGGTCGTCCAGCAGGGTCATGGAACTGTCCTGGTCGGAGAGGGATTCGGTCAGCGCCTCCACCGCCTCCAGGGAGTAGTCGTCCGGCTTCTCCACCCGGCTATAGCGCAGGGCGATGGAGAAGTTCAGCACCCAGCCGTTGGACTGGGTTTTCCACTGCTGGGTCTTGATGCCCGCCGAGGGCAGCCAGGAGGAGAAGAAAAAGGCGTAGACATATCCCACCGCCGCCGCGCCGATGAGCACATTCACCCATTTGATGTGAAAATAGCGGCGCTTCTCCTGCTTTGGCACCAGCAGCGCCACCAGCAGCAGGTAGAGGACCAGCACCCCGATGGCCCCCCAGATGTACACGTCCGGGGACAGGTCGTAGCTCCCCACCACGTTGGCGGCGGTGCGCCAGCCCACGATGTCGTTGGGGAACAGCACCCGTCCCTTGAACTCCAGCACGTAATGGTTCACCAGCCCCGCCGCGAACAGCAGCCCGGTGGCAGCTCTGGCCGTCCGCCGCAGCCGCCCGGTGGCCAGCCACAGCGCCACCCAAATCACCAGGTACAGGGCCAGGTTCATGTTCCACTCTTTCAGGCTCAGGTTGACGAATGGGTTCTTCTCGTTGAGGATCTCCACGATGAGAAGGTCCACAAACGGCCCCAGGCAAAACACCACACGGCCCAGCACAGGCCGCCACAGGCGGCGCGCCTGCGCCCGGAACGCCTTCCAGCGGCCCGATGGGGCCTTCGCCCGTTTGGGGCGCTCCACTTTCGTTTTCATACGCGATCCTTTCCAGGGAGGTTTGATTTTTGTGCCAAAAGGCAGCACCGCACGATCCAGCAAGGCGGAATGTGCGGTGTGGCCTAAACTCATCTAAAACTCATCTAAAAAACATCTCGTCGATGCTGTCAATGCGCTGTTTTTTATAGTTAAACAGGTTGTAATAGCTCAGTGTCTCATACTGGGACAGCAGCTCCTGCTGCTCTTCGGTCAGGTCTGTTTCCTCATCGGTCAGCAGCCCGTCGCTGTTGATGTAACCGATGGTCTGCACCACGGGCAGCTCGGCGTACACGTCGGTCAGGAAGTCCATATAGCCCGTGGTGGGATAGTTGGACACCAGCGCGGCCAGCACCCCCAGGTAGTTTGTGGAGAGCATCACGTCCTGGGCCTCCTGGCTGTCATAGTTGGTCCAGATGAAGAAGGGGGCCACGTACATCAGCTCCAGCTCCTCCAGCGTCCGGTCGTCCAGGTCCTTGCCGTAGAGCTTGTACTCATAGAACCAACTGGACAGCTTGCCCTGGTGATCGCCAAAGAGGACGATCATGGTGGGTTCGTCCACCTGGCTATAGTACTCGATGAGGCTCTGGAGCTGGTTGTCGGTCTCCCGCATCAGGTTCAGGTACTGCTCGGTGTAGTCGCTGGAGCCGTACATGGAACCGGTGAGGGTGACTTCGCGGGTCAGGTTGCTCCAGCCCTGGCGGTAGCCGCCGTGGTTCTGCATGGTCACGTTGAAGATAAAGGTGGGTTCCCCATCGGCGGCCTCAGTGATGGACTCGATCATCTCAAAGTCCGACTGGTCGGAGATGTAGCCCCGGACATACTTGGGATTCAGAAAATCCGTGTTCCAGAGCTGGGTGTCCACCCCGAAGTAGTTATAGACCTGCACCCGGTTCCAGCCGGAGGACAGATAGGGGTGGATGGTGGTGGTGGAGAAGCCCAGCGCCTCGGCCCAGGAAACCAGAGAGGGCATATTGTCCCGGACATAGAGCTGATAGGCGGTGGTCTCGTCGGGCAGGAAGGAGACGCTGTTGCCCGTCAGGAACTCATACTCCACGTTGGCGGTACCCGCCCCGGTGACGGGAGAGTACATCCAGCCCTTGATGGTGTTCTCAGTCAGGCTGTGGTAGAAGGGAATGGAGTCCTCGCTGATCTCCAACGTGTCGAAAATGGCCAGGTCCCCAAAGGATTCGTCCATGATACAGATGATGTTCACCGGCTGGGTGCCGTCCTCGTCGGTGGTGACGGTGATAAGCTCGTCAGGCACCGTGTCCTCGTCCTGGGTGGCCGCGTCATACTGGCTGGCGATGTAGGAGGCGGAGTAGAGGGTCATGCCGTCGGATTCCTCGTCCTCCGTCAGGTCTGTTACCAACTCGGTCAGGGTCTCCTCGGAGTAGTCGTCGGGCTGCTGCACCCGGCTGTACCGCAGGGCCAGGGAGAAGTTCAGCACAAAGCCGTTGGACTGGGTTTTCCACTGCTGGGCCTCGATGCCCACGGTGGGCAGCCAGGGGGTGAAGAAAAAGGCGATGATATAGGCCGCAGACACAGTGACCATCCCCAGTGTCACAGATTTTCGGGTAAAGTACTCCCGCTTGGGCTGCGGGATCATGACGAACCGAATCAGCGCCATCCACAGCACCAGGATGGCCAGCGCGCCCCAGATGTAGATGTCCGGCGACAGGTCATACTCCCCCGCCACGTTTGCCGCCGTCTGCCAACTGGTGATGTCCTGGGGGAAGAGGATACGCCCCCGGTAGAGCAGCACGAAGTGGTTTACCATGCCGATGACGAACATCACCACCATGTACACGGTGGCCGCCCGCCGCCGTCGCCCGAAAATCAGCCACAGGATGAACAGGAACATCACATACCAGATCATGTTCATCAGCAGCTCGATGAAATTCAGGTTGACGAAGGGGTTTTTCTCGTTCATGATCTCCACCATGAACAGGGCGGCAACGGGGGACAGGCAGAAAATCAGCCTGGACCGCCACAGCCGCTGCTCCCGGTAGAGCTTGCTCCCGCAGCGGCGCAAAAGGTGCAGCA
>JAJPXR010000206.1:7023-15585 GCA_021205375.1 Clostridiales bacterium
GTGCGCTCCTCCCGGTTTTCGTAGGGGTGGTCGTAGAGAACGGTTTTCATCTCCCACAAGTGGCGGGGGCCGGGGACCACATAGAGGAACACGCCCCCAGGCTTCAGCACCCGGCGGAACTCGTCCAGCCCCAGGGGGGAGAAGCAGTTCAGCAGCAGGTCAACGGCCTCATCCGCCACCGGCAGCCGGTAGGCGGAGGCTACGGCGAACTCCACGCCTTTCTCCCGCTTCGCTGCCCACCGCAGGGAGAACTTGGACAGGTCGATGCCCGCCATGCGGGGCGTTTTCCCCGCTGCGGTCAGGGCCGGATAGATACCCGCGGTGTAGTACCCCTCGCCGCAGCCGGAGTCCAGCACGGCGGGGGCGGAGCCGGTGTAAGCCACCGACAACTCCTCCAGGCAGCTCCGCAGGGGCCGGTAATACTCCCCGGAGAGGAACCTGTTCCGGGCGGCAGACATGGCCTTGTCGTCGCCGGGGACCTTGGCGTGCATCTGGTTGGCAGGCAGCAGGTGGACATACCCGGCGGCGGCGAGGTCGAAGCTGTGGCGGGTGGGGCAGACATAGCGGCCCGTTTCCCGCTCCAGCGGCCGGGCGCACACCGGACACCGCAGCAGACTTTCCATCGCACATTCCTCCTTCAACTGCCGGACGCATATCGCAACAGGCTAATGATAGCACATTCTTCCCCTGACTGCAAATCGTTTTTTACCTGTTTTTATGCGTTTTCAGAAACAATTTATACCTTCGCATACCCAAATCATACAAACCCGTAAGGAGTTCATCATCTAATACTGTCATGACAGATGAAAAGAACGCTTGCAATTTGCGCCTCCCACTATTATAATAGGCTACAAGCTGAAAAGAAACTGAAAAATCCTTTCATTCCCTAAGGAACCATACCAACCACAAACACCACCCCCAGAGGAGTGCATCAACATGAAAAATCAGACAAATTACACCATGCTGTGCGATTTTTACGAGCTGAGCATGGCCAACGGCTACTTCCGTTCCCCTGTGAAGGACACCATCTCCTATTTTGACGTGTTTTTCCGCGACGTGCCGGACAAGGGTGGCTTCGCCATCGCTGCCGGGCTGGATCAGGTCATCGACTACATTAAAAACCTGAAATTCACCGACGAGGACATCGACTACCTGCGCGGCAAGGGCTGCTTCGACGAGGACTTCCTGACCTACCTGAAAAACTTCCGCTTCACCGGCGACATCTGGGCCGTCCCCGAAGGGACCCCCATCTTCCCCCGGGAGCCCATCATGACCGTCCGCGCCCCCGCGATGCAGGCCCAGTTCATCGAGACCTTCGTGCTGCTGACCCTGAACCACCAGAGCCTCATCGCCACCAAAGCCAACCGCATCGTCCGTGCGGCGGAGGGCCGTCCCGTGGCGGAGTTCGGCTCCCGCCGGGCTCAGGGGCCGGAGGGCGCCATTCTGGGCGCCCGGGCCGCCTACATCGCCGGCTGCTCCGGCACCGCCTGCGTCCAGGCCGACCGGGACTATGAGGTCCCCGCCACCGGCACCATGGCCCATAGCTGGGTGCAGATGTTCCCCGACGAGTACACCGCCTTCAAGACCTACTGCGAGATGTACCCCCACAACGCCACCCTGCTGGTGGACACCTACAACGTCCTCAAGTCCGGCGTCCCCAACGCCATCCGCGCCTTCAAAGAGGTGCTGCTGCCTCAGGGCATCACCAAATGCGGCATCCGGCTGGACTCCGGCGACCTGACCTACCTCTCCAAGAAGGCCCGGAAAATGCTGGATGACGCGGGACTGACCGAGTGTACCATCTGCGCCTCCAACTCCCTGGACGAGTACATCATCCGGGACCTGCTGCACCAGGGGGCCAAGCTGGACGTGTTCGGCGTGGGCGAGCGGATGATCACCTCCAAGAGCGACCCCGTCTTTGGCGGCGTGTACAAGCTCTGCGCCGTGGAGGACGCCTACGGCAACGTCATCCCCAAGATCAAAGTCTCCGAAAACCCGGAGAAGCTGACCAACCCCCACTTCAAGAAGGTCTACCGCCTGTACGACAACGTCACCGGCAAAGCCTTTGCCGACGTGCTGTGTGTCTATGACGAGGTCATTGACCAGAACAAGGACCTGGAGCTGTTCGACCCTGCTCACCCCTGGAAGCGGAAGGTCTGCACCAACTTCACCGCCCGGGTGCTGATGGAGCCGATCTTCAAGGACGGCAAGCAGGTCTACCAGTCCCCCTCCATCCACGAGATGAAGCGCTACTGCGCCCAGCAGGTGGACCTGCTGTGGGACGAGGTCAAGCGCTTCGAGAATCCGCATAAGTATTATGTGGACCTGTCCCCCAAGCTGTACACCATCAAGAACGATCTGCTGGAGAAGGTCCCCCACTAAAAAACGCATAATAAAACGCATAATAAGTGCAAAACACCCCCGCCGGAGACCCGGCGGGGGTATTGTTTTGCAGTGAAACCCCTCCGTCGCGGCTTGCGCCGCGCCACCTCCCCTTTCAGGGCAGGGAGCGAAGCGGAAGTGCCGCTTGACGGCGGAGGCAAGGGGGGCAATCAGTTGTCAAAACACAGTTTTCTGTAGAAAACCGATGCTATGCTGGACAAAGGTGCTGAACAAACAGCAAGCACAATCCAAGCTAACAGCTAATGGCTAAAGGCTAACAGCTATTATCCGTCAATAACCATTTTCGCGCCGCCGTAGATGCCCGCGTCGTTGCCCAACTGGGCGATGACCACGTCAGTCTTTTCGGAGACGTGGAAGGCGTAGCGGTGGTAATATTGCAGCACAGAGTTGGTGATGATCTTCCCGGCCCGGCTCATGCCGCCGCCGATGACGTAGATCTCCGGGTCCAGGGTGCAGGAGACGTAGCTCATGGCCCGGCCCAGGTAGTCGCCGCAGCGGTCCACGATGTCCATCGCCATCTCCTCGCCGTTCCGGGCCAGGTCGCAGATGTCCTTGGAGGTAAAGTTGTCCATTGTCCGCAGGGCGGAATATTTGTCGCTGGCGGCCAGCATGACCTTTGCCATACGGACGATGCCGTTGGCGGAGGCGTACTGCTCCAGGCAGCCGCACTTGCCGCAGCCGCAGGGCACCGACTCGTAGGGGTTGACGGTCATATGGCCCACCTCACCGGCGCCGCCGTTGGCCCCGGCCACGATTTTCTCGTTCAGCACCACGCCGCCGCCGACGCCGGTGCCCAGGGTGAACATAACAGCGCTTTTGTGGTCCTTCGCGCCGCCCTGCCACAGCTCGCCCAAAGCAGCTACGTTGGCGTCGTTGGCCGCCGCCACGTTGGGGATCTGCGGCAGCAGCTCGTTCATGCGCTCCTTGATGTTGAACTGGCCCCAGCCCAGGTTGACGCAGCGGTAAACGGTGTTGTTGTCATCCACGGGGCCGGGAACGCCGATGCCGATGCCTTCCACGTCCTCGGTGGAGATGTCCTCCTCGATGAGCTTGTTGACAATCGCCTTAGCCACGTCCGGCAGGATGTTGCCGCCGTCTCGCTCGGTGCGGGTGGGGATCTCCCACTTGTCCAGCAGCTTCCCCTTGGTGGTGAACAGGCCCATTTTGACCGTGGTTCCCCCGATGTCCACTCCAAATGCGTAAGGTTTCATGTGATCCTCTCCTTTTGTGCGTTGCTGACCCGGCGTGGGCGCGGGCCAAAAGACGGTTGATGCCAACTTCCCCGATTTTCCCTTTCACGGCGCAGACAGCGCCGCTTTTCTATTTTATTCTATCGGAATTTTCGCTGTTGTCAAGCCACGCCTGATGGGAATCACTTGAAGATCACGCAACGCGTCTCTCACCGTCTGCCGTGGAGCAGCGGAGACAGGGGTTTATAGATGAAGTAGCACAGCAGCGCGTCCAGCAGCCCCTTGATAAAGGTGAAGGGCAGGTTGAAGATGACCAGGCACTTGAGCAGGCTGTCGGCGCTGGGCAGGATGGCCTGGTACATCCCGATGATGGCGTCCATGGGCATCCCATAGCAGACCACGTAGGCGGGATAGACCACGAAGTAGTTCATGGGAACGCTGATAATGGCCATGACCAGCGCGCCCGCCACACAGCCGACGATGGCGCCGGTCCGGGTCTTTTTGAGCTGGTAGATAACGCCGGCGGTGAAGGCGAACACCGCGCCCATGGTGAAGTTGAAAATTTCACCGGCCCCGGCGGAGGAGGTGCCCTTGATGAGCAGGTGCAGCAGGTTCTTCATCAGCTCGATGACCACGCCGTACACCGGCCCCAGAGCGAAGGTGCCTAGCAGGGCGGGCAGGTCGGAGACGTCCATCTTCACAAAGCTGGGGATGAGCATGGGGATGGGGAACTCGATGAACATCAGCACGAAGGCCACGGCGGAGAGCATGGCGGCCACGGTGATGTCTCTGGTGGTGCTGCGCTGGTGGGCAACGGTGGCGTGGGTGGTGGTTGCGGTTTTCATATACGGTCACTCCCTGAAAAAAGATGACGCCTGAAAGATTGTCTTTCAGGCGTCGCCAGGGACAGGGCCACAGGCCCTGTGCGATGGAATAACGATCTTCTTTCATCCAGACTTTCACTGTCGGTACCGGAGTTCCACCGGTTCATGCGTTACGCGCGCGGACTTTACCGCCGATCGGGAATTTCACCCTGCCCTGAAGACATATGATTCAGTTGTTATGTCTATTATACCACCACATGAATGGATTGCAAGAGGGGAAACGGCAGAATTGAAAAGTTTTCTTGACAGCGGGAAAGGCGGCCCGTATAATGGAGAGCAGAACTAGAACTTATGTTTGAAAGGCGAGGTGGAACCGGGATGGAACCTGTGAAAACCTGCTGCTTTACCGGCCACCGGCCCAACCACCTGCCCTGGGGAAAGGACGAGACAAAATTTCTGTGCGTTGCCTGTAAGGAGCATCTGGCCATTGAGATCGAGCGGGCATATCAGGCAGGGTTCCGCCGGTTCCTGTGCGGCATGGCCATGGGCGGCGACCTGCTGTTCGCAGAAGCGGTGCTGGCCTGCGGGGAGCTGCATCCCGACCTGCGGCTGGAGGCTGTGATCCCCTGCCTGGACCAGACCAAAGGCTGGCCCCAGGCGCAGGCAGAGCGCTACCAGCACATCCTGGAGCAGATCCCCACTGACCGGCAGATCCTCATTCAGCCTGAACGCACCCGAAGCTGTATGCTCCGCCGGGACCGGTACATGGTGAACCAGGCCCAGCGCATCATCGCCCTCTACGACGGCAAAAGCAACGGCGGCACCCGATACACCCTGAGCTATGCGCTGAAAAAGGAGCTGGAAGCCGTCATCATTGACCCCTATACAATGGAAACGATACGGTAAAACTCATTTTTCCTGAGAAAAGGGCCGCGGCAGTCGCCGCGGCCCTGAACGTTTCTATACGGACAGGCGCTGTGTTCAGCGAATCTGCCCATCCCCCTGAATGATATATTTATAGGTGCAAAGCTCGCCCAGGCCCAGCGGCCCTCTGGCGTGGAGCTTCTGGGTGGAGATGCCCATTTCGCAGCCCAGCCCAAACTCGCCCCCGTCGGTAAAGCGGGTGGAGGCGTTGACATAGACGGCGGCGCTGTCCACCCCGGCGGTGAACCGGGCGGCGGCCTGGTCGTCGGCGGTGATGATGGCGTCGCTGTGGCCAGTGGAGTGGGCAGAGATGTGGGCGATGGCCTCCTCCACACTGTCCACCACCTTCACAGCCAGGATGTAGTCCAAAAACTCCGTGTCGAAGTCGTTCTCCCCCGCCGGTACGCCGGGGATGATGGCCTGCGCCCGCTCATCCAGCCGCAGCTCCACCGGGTTCTCCGGCCGGTCGTCCACCAGCCGCTTTTTCAGCATCGGCAGGAATTGCCCCGCCACGGCGGAGTGGACCACGCAGACCTCCTCGGCGTTGCAGACGGAAGGACGGCTGGTCTTGGCGTTTTCGATGATATTCAGCGCCATATCCAGGTCGGCGGCGGCGTCCACATAGACGTGGCAGATGCCGGTGCCGGTCTGGATGCAGGGGACCTTGGCGTTGGCGACACAGGCGGAGATGAGGCCCTTGCCTCCTCGGGGGATCAGCAGGTCCACCAGCCCCACGGCGGTCATCAGTTCGTTGGACGAGGCGCGGGAGGTGTCCTCCACCAGGGAGACAGCGGTCTCCGGCAGACCCACGGCCCGCAGACCGGCGCGCATGGCGTCCACAATGGCCGCGGCGCTGCGGTGGGCCTCCTTGCCGCCCCGGAGGACGCAGACGTTGCCGCTTTTCAGCGCCAGGGCCGCGGCATCGCTGGTGACGTTGGGGCGGCTCTCGTAGATAATGGCGATGACGCCCATGGGCACCGCCGTCCGGCGGATGATCAGGCCGTTGGGCCGCCGCACCTCGGTCAGCACCTGCCCCACCGGGTCAGGCAGTTCGACCACGTCCCGGATGCCCTTTGCCATGTCCCGGATGCGGGCGGAGGACAGCGCCAGCCGGTCCAGCATCACCGTGCTGATGGTGCCTTTCGCGGCGTCCAGGTCCAGTTGGTTGGCGGCCAGAATGTCGCCCTCAGCGGCCTCCAGCGCGTCGGCCATAGCGCTGAGGGCGCGGTTTTTCGTCTCGGTGTCCGCCGCGTTGACGGCGGGTTTGGCGGCCTGGGCAGCCTGTAACAGTTCTAAAGTAGTCATTGCGCAGCTCCTTTTGGGTGGTTTCCCTGGGTTCGGTTTCAGCTCTGTTTCAGTTATATATGATTTACTCTTTTTTGTCAAGTCGCCGCCTCCGGTTGCTTCGCGCCGTCTAAGCATTTTCCACAAAAAAAGAATGGTTTTCTTGTACAAAACAGAGAACGCACCTGGTTTGGGTTGACTTTTCCCGCGTTTTATGGTAATACATCTGTATGTCAGACAATGTACAAGGCAGTTTTCGTGCTGTCTCCACCTTCCCGCGACGCGAAACTGGTTTAGCCAATCTGTAACAATTTCCAACTGTTTTTTCAGATGAAGGTTGACATTTTCGCTGTTTTTTTTATAATAAGACAAAGGTGATATTTTTCACAAACTGCCTCGTAACACGAAATGAATATCGCCCTGCGGGGCGTAAAAAGAGGGAGCTGCTTATGAGCTATACCATTCCCATTGGACCTTACCATCCTGCTCTGGAGGAGCCGATCCACGTCCGCCTGACCGTGGACGGCGAACAAATCACCGATGCCAAGACCTTTGTGGGCTATAACCACCGGGGCATCGAAAAACTGGCCCAGGAGCGGAACTTCATCCAGACCATCGTGCTGGTGGAGCGGGTGTGCGGCATCTGTTCCCACTCCCACGCCATGACCTACGCCACCTGCGTGGAGAACATCGCCGGGATGGAAGTCCCCAAGCGGGGCCAGTACATCCGGGTCATCATCAGCGAGCTGGAGCGCATCCACTCCCATCTGCTGTGGCTGGGTATCGCCTGCCACATCGTGGGCCACGACAGCATGTTCATGCAGTGCTGGAACGACCGGGAGCGGACCATGGACACCCTGGAGGCCATCACCGGCAACCGGGTGAACTACGCCATGAACACCATCGGCGGCGCCCGGCGGGACATCGACGACGAAAAGCGCAAACTCATCCTCGCCGCCATGGACGACCTGGAGGAAAAAATGGGTCCCATCACCCATTACCTGACCACTGACAAGACTCTCGCCATGCGCACCAAGGGGGTGGGCATACTGACCACCGAGGATGCCATTCGCATCGGGGCCGCAGGCCCCCACGCCCGCGCCTCCGGGGTGGACATGGATGTGCGCCGGGACGCACCTTATTCCTCTTACGAGGACTTCGACTTCGCCGTGCCGGTGCAGACCTCCTGCGACGTGTACGCCCGGGTGGTCATCCGCGTGCTGGAGATTTACGAGAGCATCAAGATCATCCGCCAGGCGGTGGACAACCTGCCGGAAGGCCCCATCAACCTGGGCAACAAAATGCCCAAAGTCCCCGCCGGGGAGTTCGTGGCCCGGTATGAGGCCCCCCGCGGCCCCCTGGTCTACCAGGTGGTCACCGACGGCGGTCAGACCAACGCCCGGCTGAGCCTCCACGTCCCCACCTTTAAGAACGCCCCCACCGTGGCAACCATGCTGCGGGGCAACACCGTGGCGGACGCGGGCCTGATCGTGGCCTCCATCGACCCCTGCTTCTCCTGTCTGGACCGATAAGATGCACGAGTTGGCCATCACTCAGAGCATCCTGAAAATCGCGGAACAGGCGGCCCAGGAAAACGGCGTTCGCCGGGTGCTGGAGATCCGCCTGAAAATCGGCGACTACTCCGGCGTTGTCCCCCAGTGCGTTCAGGACTACTTCGACATCATCAGCAAAGGCACCGTGGCCGAGGGCGCGGCGCTGAAGCTGGAGCGGCTGCCCATCCTCATGCGCTGCCAGCGCTGCGGCTGGGAGGGCCAGGTGGACAAGCTCCACATCTGCTGCCCCCAGTGCGGCGGCACCGACCTCAAGCTGCTCCAGGGCCGGGAGTTCTACGTGGACAGCCTGGAAGTGGAATGAAAATGAAGAAACCCCTCCGCCACCGCCTAAAGGCGGCGGCCCTCCTCCCCTTTCAGGGGAGG
>JAJPXR010000168.1 GCA_021205375.1 Clostridiales bacterium
TTCCTGGGGTGCGGGGGTGGGTTCCGGCTCCTGTGCGCCGTGGAGCAGTTCATATACCTTCTTGGTCACGTCCTGTTCCGCCTTGTCCTCGGTGACCAGCACATCATCAATCTCGGTAGCAAAGCCCCACGCCACAGCTTCGGCAGGGGTCAGGAAGCGTTCCTCTCGCATCAGGGCCACCAGTTCCTCGCGGCTCCGGTTGATACAGGCCATATATGCCTTGATGGAATTCTCCGTCACCCGGTCAAGGTCATTGGCCTGCTTGCGCAGCTCATCGGCGTTTCCGCTGACGGTAGACCATGCCGGATGCACCATGAAGTTGGACAGGCTGGACATCACCCGGCGTTTCCCCGCCATAAAGACGATGGTGGCCGCAGAACAGGCAAAGCCGTCCACATAGGTGTTCACCTCTGCCGGATGCCGCATAAGCGCGTTCGTGATTGCCAGGGCTTCGCCAACCTCACCGCCGTAGGAGTTGATATGGACTTCGATGGTGTCCACGTCCAGGTCCTGAATCTGGCGCTGGAGCGTGTAGCTGGACACGTCACTTTCCAGCCAGGGCCAGCTTGTAATATTTCCGAAGATATTAATTTGCGCCGTCCGCCCCTCGGTTGCCATGGAGTAGTAGGTTTTCCTCATCCTCATTCACCTCCTTTCAGCGGGTCGGTTCCGTCTGCCAGGCTGCCGTAGTTCTTGGTAATGAAATGCGTCTGGCTCCAGTCCTCCCCGATTTCCGGCTGCCCCGTGCGGTCGCGCACCTCATCGATGCACATATAGCCGCTGGAAATCAGCTTATCTATCTTATCGGCCACATCCAGCACGTCCGTGTGCTTGATGTCGGACGTATCGATATACACGCTGCACCCGCTGTAAAGCACCTGGTCCCGGTTGTAGGTTTTGCGGGTCAGCTCTGCGGAGATTTTTGCCGCCAACGGGTCAATGGCGGTGGTCAGCGCCTGGTTAAAAATCTGCTCCGTCGCGGTGGAAGTGCCGTCCAGCAGGCTGGTAGGCAGATGCAGCGCAGACGCCACGATTGCATACACATCCTTCCGAATGGATGCATAATCAGATGCAGCTGCCCCATTTGCGGCGGCGGACAGACGGGTCAGCGTCTGGTCTTTCGTCGCCGGATACACGGCGGCGCTGTCCGGCCCGGTGTCAAAAAACTTCTTCAAAGAGGTCGCCGTATCCTCCCGGAACTTCAATGACTTCTCGCTGTCGCCGCTCGGGAAGGCTCCGGTTTGAAGGACATACTTCTCACCGCTGTTCTTGACATAGCTCGCCCGGCTGGCGTTCAGCAGGTCGGAGTAGCTGGCAAACGCTCCATCCACCAGCTTCTTGACGTTCCTTCTGCCAGGCTGGTGCAGGACATAGGCCTTGTCCGCCTTGAAGGTGCGCTTAATCTGATACCCGTTGATGCTGATGCCGGAGTACACGTCACCTTTCAGGGGCAGCTCCTCCACACTGAAGCTGTCGGCTACGTACAGGTTTCCGGTCATCGGGACCATAAGCCCGATGCCGTCGTAGTAGTAATTCACGATCCAGTCGCACAGCAGTTCTTTGCTGCTTTGGTTCGGATTTGCGGAGACGTTGAACGTGTACCAGTTGGCATTCTTCACGGGCTTTCCATCCTCCAGCACCTGCACCTCACAGCCGGATACCAGGTCGGCAATCAGCCCAACCGCCGTATAAAAGGCCATCTCGCGGATTTTTGCCTGCTGGGCGTTGGTCTTTTCCTCAATGACGATGGTGCCCATCAGCTCCTCCAGCCAATCCTGAGCATTTTTCTTTCCAAAGAATGGCATATCGGTCACCCCCTTACGTGGTAAAAATAAACGGCTCCGGCACGCTGGTTGTCATGCTGGACGTGTCCAGCATATCTATCAGTGTCATGCCGTGAGCCAATGCCATAAAGCCGTCGGTCTTTCTAAAGTTTCTGTCCTGTTTGCCGTAGGTGTAATTCAGCCCTTCGTTGACCACCTTGACATTGTTGGTGTACCAGCGCAGGATAGGCACGTCACCCCATACAAATTGATGCCGCACAAAGGCGGAGTTGATAACGGGGTACACCTTCATCAGGTCAGAGGGGCGGGTCAGCTTGATCGGGACGCCGAAGTCACCGCCGATGCCGACGGCGTTGAACGCTGACCGCAGCAGCGCCCATCGGTAGTTATCGATTGCCACTGCCAGGAGATTGAACGATGCTCCCGCCACAGCGAACCATTCCGCCACAGCTTCCGGCGGAATCTCCGGGCCGGGCACAAATTCCAAATCGCCGCGCCGCTCCCACTCATCCAGCGGGGCCTTGATGCCTACCAGGTCGCGGCTTTCCCGGCATACCCAGGTATGCTGCACAACGCATATATCGTTGCCTACCATGAAGATCAGCACCGCCGCGACAAAGTCATCTGTCTTTGCATAGTCCACGGCGCCGATGCAGGGCCAGCCCTCCAAATCCGGCAGGGGCCGATTGGTGGCCATAATATTATCCCAACTGGCAACCTCCACCTCGGAGTTGCCAATGGGGAAGTTCATCCGTTTCGCCATGAACTCGGTCAGATATTCCGGCGTGTAGCTCATCTCCAGCACTTCCTTCTCTATCTGATCATGCAGGGAAGGAAAGTCATTGATGGACGGGATCGCCTTCACCCAACAGCCCGGGTCTTTCCACTCATCCTCGTTTTCTATCCGGCAGATAAAGGGGAACACTCTGTTTTTGGGGTTGTACTCGCTGAGAATATCTTCGTTCTGCTCCATCTGGCGGTCAAAGACGGCCCCCCGGACATGGCCGAAGGTGGAGATGGTGATACACCGTCCGTCCCTCCGCTTGCCCAGGCCGGATTTCAGTGTGTTGATGTTGGTAAAATCCAGGTATTCGTGTATCTCATCCAGGATGATGCAGCCGGTTCGCTTGCTGTCCTTGCCGCGCTTGGAGCTGGTGTTATACCGCAGCACCGAGCGGGTTTTCAGCCCGGTAATGGCTTCCAGGGTGACGTAGAAGTTGTGCTGTAAAGCGGCCTTCGTCTCCGGCAGCACAGGGTCGGAAATCACATCATGCACGTCCATGAAGCTGGTTTTGACCTGCTGTTCGCTGTTCGCCAGGAGGTCAATGTCGTACCCCTGTATCCCGTGGGCGGGGGACAAAAAGTAAAACGCCAAAAATGAGATAAACCCATTCTTGCCGCTTCCACGTCCCAATATGATCCGGATGTCCGTGAAGTAGATGCCCCCGGTTTCCCGGTACCGCACTCCCACAATCACGGCAAATAAAAAGACTTCCCATTCCAGGAGGTCATAGGAGAAATATTTCTGCAGTTTTAAGCCCTCTTCTATCCGGTCATCGTCCACATACACGTCTTCCCGGTTCAGCACAGGCAGGAGCACATTCTTCAGCATGAGGTCTTGGTCTTTGCAGTGGTTGATTCTGCCCTGCTGTATATCCTCGATGTATGGGTCAAGGTATCTGCTATAGGTCAAAGTTCTCCTCTTCCTTCTGTTCCTCCGCCGGGTCGATGCCCAGCCAGTGCAATATGCTCTGCATGGACTTCTGGAGTTGTCGGGCCTCTTTCAGGCAGTCGATTTGCGTCCGGCGGCTCCCGCCGTTGGCTGTTATGTCCTCGGCTGCGGCAATGAGGTCTTCCCTCTGCCTGTACAAATCCATGTACTGTTCCAGCTGCGAGCGGTAGACAGGAGAGGTCAGGCGCTTTTCGTCCATGCGTTTTTTTAAATCGCGTTCCAGCTGTGCAGCTGTAGTCTTACGAGCCATAAACCCACCTTTTTACTGCGTTTTTTCAAGATTTTTCTCATAGCGCGACAAATGACCCTTCTCGCGTTGTTCACCCCTCCAAGATTTACCCCATATAGGGGGTAGGGGGGTGTCGTACGCTGTTCGTTTCGCTTTTGTTTCTTTTACCAGCGCTCAGGCGTCAGCGTTCCGCCTGGCGTTTCATTCAGCTTGTGTCCCATGCGGTTATGCCGGGCGTTGTGACAATCTTCGCACAGCGCGAAGAGCTGCTGTCGCTTGCGTCCGTGGCTGTCGATGTAGTAGCGCGACAGCGCCAGCTCCGGGTAGCGTTTGACTTCGCGGTCGTGATGGACTTCGGTGGCCCTTGTAATGACCGTCGGTTTTTTAGCCCTGCAATCCTCACACTCATAATGGGCTGCGGCCAATACTTCCTCGCGCAACTGCCGGAACTCTGGCGTCTTATAAAATTTGTAGAGCTTTTTTTCTGCGGCCAATTGGGGGATCCATATGCTCAAGGTATATGGGGTTAAATAGGTCGGCCTATCCATTGGAGCCACCTCAAAAAAAATTGGAATATCCCAAAATAATGCTTGACACGTCCGTGTACATATGTTATAATTAAAACATGGAAAGGGGGTGAACAAGTTGAGCAAACACAAAAAAAGGAAGTCTAAAGTGGCTAAGATTGATTGGCGTCAAGTCTTAGTACAAGCCACAATAGACTTCCTGGTAGGGCTGTTGCTCCTGATAGCTGAAAAGCTAATCGAGTAGCAGACAGGGGGCGGGGTTCCCGCCTCGCCCCCATTTTACCACCACAAACACCAGAATGTCAAGGAGGCATGGTAAATGAACGTGTTACACGGTTTAGGGCTGTTTTTCGTGGCACTGGGGATTGCAAAGGGAATCTATGCCATATACCATTGTTGGAAGGACAAGGAGGATTAGCTATGAGTGAACCCAAATACAAGCGCCAGGCGGAATATAACCGCCGCACCTATGTTCGCTTCCCGCTGGACCTGAAGCCCGATGTGTTGGAGGCGTTTCGGGCTGCCTGTCAGCGAAATGGCACCACGGCCACCACAGAAATCAAGAAGTTTATCGCGGCCTATATTGAAGAGAACGGCAAGCCCTCGGAATGACCCGGGGGCTTGCCCCTTTTACGGCAACCAGAATTGCACTGGGGACGTGCTTGCGACACGCTGCCCCTTTTACGCCCGGGGCATGAAAGGAGGTGAACATGAAAAGGTCAAAGGTTGCTTCCCATCATTCCACGCTACTATTTTACCACAGGTGAATGTGGCATTGTGTGGCATCTTTCAAATTCTTGCAGCGCCCAGCCGTGGGCGCGGCGTACATGGTCATAGCTGTAATTCAACTCTACGGCAATCGCTTCCAGTCGCTTATATTCCACATAGCGCTTGTACAGGATTTCGACATAGACGGGGTTTTTCAGCGCCTGAATCTCCGCGATAATTTTATGCTTCTCCGCCGTGAAGGCGGCGATTTCAGCGTTGATCTCATCCTCCAGCTCTGCCATCCGGTGGACAGCGTCCGTGTATGATGCGTTGCCCGCGGGGCTTGTCTGCACCCGTACTGTGGAGTAGTCCATGCCGCCAATGGAGGCGGCGGACTTACGCAGGTCATTCAGCTCCCCGCGCTTTTGGGCTATCCTCGCGTCAAGATGACGCAGGTTGGACAGGTATTCTTTGGCGGTCACTTGCTTTCCCTCCCCGTTGGTGATATAATACTCATGGTGTCATCCATGAGTTCATCACCCCTGGGGCCGGGCATCCTCTATTGCAGAGGGTGCCCGGTTTTGTTTTATTCCGCCGTGGCGATCTCGCAGCCGCAGGCGGCATACCCTGCGATATCCACATAGCTGTCCGCCGTGGCGGTGCCGGATGTAATGCGGCCCATCTTTTGCAGAATCATCATGTTGGCAACATCAAGGTTGTCAATCTCGCAGTCCAGATAGGTCGACCACAGCCTTGCAATCACTGCAAAGTTATCCTCCGGCCTGCCGTAGTCGGTCTCCCGGCCGCCGCAGACGCATTCTTTTGCTTTGGTCAAACATTCCTCTCTGGTCATTGCAATGCCTCCAGTCTGGCCTTCCAGCGCTGCATCTTCTCCCGCTGAACCTTCGCGATTCTCTCATAGCTTACCGCGTCGTCAACGAGATAGAACAGGCAGACGTTGACGTCCGCAATCTCTTCCAGCAGATGTTCCCGCGCTTCGTCCTCCGTCACCGGCGTGGGGTCGTTCTGCATGGCCGCCCGTTCAAACGAAAATTCTTTCATAGTCTCAAATACCACTCCAGTGTGTCCACCGCCGCTTGCCAACCGTGGCAGACGGTGGCGTAATAGCCCTGATTCATCAGCTCCTCCAGCCACCAGCGCTGCTCCGGCCGCGCCCGTCCCGTCTCCGTTTTCAGCTCGATGTACAGGCCGTGATAGCGGTCACGGGCCACCGGCAGACACAGGTCGGGCACGCCCTTTTTCACCCCCTGGGCCTTCAGGTGGGCGGCTTCGACCTTGTCCCGCCTGCCGCCGTTGGGGATGTGGTAGAGCAGCTTCAGCTCCGGGTAGGTGCTTCGGACGGCCAGCGTCCAGTCAAAGATGGCTTTTTGCTCTTGCGCTTCGGTCATGGGGTCTCCTTCCTCCGTTAAACATTCGGTTCAGAATCATGCTGGCATCCCCTTTGGTCAGTTCGCTGGCGTCATACCCCGGCAGCATCCGGCGGATACTACGCTTTTGGGCCTCGGAGGCCGGCTTATTTTGCCAGCGCTTCATCTTGGTCAGGTTCCAGAGATAGTCGCAGTCCATATAATCAGCCTGTAGCTTCGTATAGGCCCTGTCCAGCGCTGATTGCATATCCATCAGCTCACCGCCCAGACGTACCCGGCCCAGATGGTCGGCGGGTGAAATCGTCATTTTCCGCCGGTTGGGCAGGCTGCACACCATCGACCCGTCCGGCATCCGGAACCAGTTGACGTTGTGGGTGTTGTACTTCTGACCCTTTGCCCACAGGTCAACCAGCTCCACGTTCCGAATCCAGCTCTCCGGCGTATCCTGGGCCATGGCTGCCCTGTCCGGCAGGTCAAACAGCATCCCCTCCACCAGCTCCTGCCGCTTGGCGGGTACGGCGGTCATGTCGATGCCCAGCAAACTGGGGGCAGTGCAAAGGCTGGCCTTGCCGGTGACGCCCACGCAGTCGATGAGGTTCAGCTGCGTCTTGCCGGGGTATAATCTCAATCCTCTGCCCACCATCTGGGCGTACAGGGCATCGGACTGAGTGGGCCGGGCGATGATGACCGTCTCCACCAGGGGCAGGTCTGTCCCCTCGGTGAACACCATGCAGTTAATCAGGCACTGGATTTCCCGGTCAGTAAAGCGCCGGATGATGTCCTCACGGTGCTTCGTCTCTCCGGTGACCACCTCCGCCCCCGGTATCCGGCTGGCGATTTCGTAGCATTGTTTCACCGACACAGCGAAGATCAGCGTCGCCCCCTGGGCCATGGTGCGGTAAGCCTCTGCAATCGCATCCGCCGTCCCGTCCATGGCTTCCTCCAGTTCGCCCGGTGCATAGTCCCCATTTCGGGTGTGGACGGAAGACAGGTCATAGCCGATGTTCACCCTCCGACAGTAGATGTCGCATAACCATCCCTCTTGTATCGCCCAGCGCAAATCCCGCTGAAAGATGATGTCAGAGAATACATCGTCCAGACGAACATTATCACCCCGGTTCGGTGTAGCCGTGAAGCCGATCAGCTTGGTGGGCTGAAAGTAGGCGAAGATGGACTTGTAGGTCTTCGCGGCAGCGTGGTGCGCTTCATCACAGATAATCAGGTCAAATTCCTCCGGGTCGAACCGATCCAGCCTGTGTACCATGGTTGCTACCGATGCGCTGACTACCTCCGCAGAGGGCGGCGCGTGTTCGCTTGCCATCTCTACTCCCGTCTTGCAGTCGAAGTATTTCAGCGGCTGATACACCAGCTCCTGCCGATGGGACAAAATCAGCATCCGACCGTGCCGTGGGATGTTGGCAAAGGTCACCGTCTTGCCCAGCCCCGTCGCCATCTGCGCCAGATAGTTCCCCGGCGGCTGCGCCTCGATGGCGTCAATGCACTCCTGCTGATATGGCCTCAGTTCCGTGGTAATTCCCTCCCTTTTGTGCGCCTGTGCGCCTCGGTGCGAAAAACTGGCGCACAGGATTTTCAGTTTTAAAGTTCCCGTTTTCTTCAAAAAGAAGAAAATAGTCTGTCAAATACCATAAATTTGTTCTTTACTTTTTCGCTGTGCGACTGTGCGACTTTTACCGGGCGTTTCCTTATAGGGATTTTTTCACACGAACCGGGGGCAACCGTCCATGTGTGCGTGAATCCCCTTATAGTGTGTGTCTCCCAAAAGTCGCACAGTCGCACAAGTGTTACAGCGGCGCCTCCATTTCTTCGCAGCTTGGCTCCGGCCCCTCCAGCTTCAGGCATACGCCCCGGAGGGGAACGCCGTTGATGCGCTTTGGGATGTCGTAACCTTTCGCCTGGGTTCGTATCAGTTTTTTCTGTTTCAGGTAGGAAAGCAGCGCTTTTTGGCTGAATCCGGCCTCCTCCACCGCTCTGTTGAACACGCTGCGGATGATGAAACACTCGTCCAGATGCAGCTCGCCGTAGACCTCCCCCTTCTGCTCCTGGTAGGGGTCGAGCCTGCTGGCGTTCTGGGCCACCCAGTCGCACAGGAAGGCGTAGCCCCGCTCGCCCAGGCTGACGGCAGCCTTGGAGGCCAGGAAGGCGCTGATTTCCTCCACCGTCAGGGGCTCCGTCTGGCCGTCAAAAATCCAGTCGCAGGCCAGCGTGTCGGCGGTGAGGATGGCGGCGGCGGCCATGGCCTGCTTCTCCGTGGTGTCGGACTGGGACAGGGTGCGGAAGAAGCCGTCATAGAGCCGGTTCACCTGGGGGTCGGCCTCCCCGTCCTTGTACAGGCGCTCAACGAATTTTCGTCCGGCAAAGCCATAGTTGACCTTCAGTGCGGAGGACACCGCCCGGCCGTCCGTGATGACCGGCTGCCCTGCGGCGCACTCGATGTCAATGACCCGGTTCACGGCCCCCGCGCCGGCGCTCTGGCCGGTCAGAGGGCTCTCCCCGGTGGTCAGGATGGTGTTGCGCCAGGTGGGGGTCAAATCCACGCCGCCGCCCCGGTTGCCTCTGGTGCGGCCTACCCCCTGGGCCAGCTTGTACACGTCAAAGCCGGTGCGGCCGTGGCTGTCCCTTGCCAGCTGCAACTCGTCCAGGCACAGGGGCAGGTGGTTCAGGAAGGCGGCGGTCTTTTCGTGGCCCACCACGGTGGCGTCAAAGGTCTTGATGTACGCCCCCACCGCCGGGTTGCCCCAGACGGAGGCCGCCAGCATCAGGGCCACCGTCTTGCCGGTGCCGCTGTCCACACCCCACAGGTGGACGAAGAAGGGCAGCGCCCCCAGCGGTTCCAGCAGCGGCGAGGCGAAGGAGGCCGCCAAGATGATTTTTGCCGTGGTGGACATCGCCCGGCAGCTTAGAGCGGTCTGTTTCCAGACGCTTTCTCTCCCCCGGCTGGTCACCGCCTGGAACAGGCTGCGGAAGTTGCCGTCCCCGTCAAAGGTCAGCCCCTCCACATAGGGGGAGAAGCCTTCGCCTCTGATGTACCCCAGCCGCCCCACGCTTTTGGATTCCGGCAGAATGTCATAGTTCAGGGCGTCCAGGTCGCTGAGGTAGCGCACCAGCGCCTTGGCGCTCTCGCTGGTCACCAGAATACCGCTGGCGGCCAGGTCGGTAATTTTATTGGCGGAGGCCAGCGTCCGCTTGTCCGCAATCAGGGTGCGCCAGGCGCTGCCCTTCCGGTAGGCGATTTTCATCTTCTCCTCGCCGGTGTCGATGTTCACCAGCCGCTCCACCGGCATGATGGGGTGGGCGCAGGCCTGGACGGTGCCATTTGGCGTGTCCATTTTGATGCCGGTGTCGTCCGCCTCCCACTGCCCCGCGTTCAGCTCCAGCGGCTGGCCGGTGAAGTTGGTGGGGTTATCCAGCTGGGCGGAGACGCCCAACGCCTGAATCTTGATGGATTTCAGGTAGGCATTGTACTGCTTCTGGAAGCCCTTGAAGCCCACCGCCGCCGCCTGCTCCCCCATGAGCTTCTGCATCCGGTCGTGCATGAAGGGGTTCGCGTGGAAGGAGTAGACGTATTCATACGGTTCCATGCCATAGGCGAACTGCTCCCTGGTAAAGGTTTCCAGTTCAAATTGTTTCGCCGGTTCCATAGTTCACCACCTTCTGGCCGCTCCAGCTCTGATGCGCTGCCAGCCATGTATCCTCTTCCTCTCGTTTTCGGCACAGGTCAAGCACCAGGTCGCTGAATCCATCGATCACATGGGTCAGCTCGATTGAGTGCTCCCAATGCCGGTCATATTCCTCCTGCTGGCGTTTTCGCTCCGCCTGGGCCTGGTGGATCTCCTCCAGCGCCTGGGCCTGGGTCGGGTCAGGGGTCACCCCCGTCAGACCCAGGCCGAAGTCATAGTCCAGCCGGAGCATCGCCTGCCGGAAGTCCACGTTGTACAGGTTCATCACAAAGTCAATGACCGTCCCGTGCCGCTGGCACCCGTAGCAATACCAGCCCCGCCCGTCCGGGTAGAGCTTCAGGCTGGGGGAGTTGTCCCCCTGGTGGAAGGGGCAGTGAATAAACCCCGCCCGGTCAGGCTCGAAGCCATAGCGCCGCACCGCTTCCTCCAGGGGCACTCTCGCCTTGATTTGGGCAGCCAAATCAGAACGGGACGTTTTCATCATCAAAACTCAGCACCCCGTAATCCGGCGCGGGATAGGCGGGCTCCGCCGCCGGTGCGTCCTTCAGCGGCTTGAAGGGCGGGACTTTATAGTCCTTCTCCCGGATGGCCTGGACGCTGCGGGTCTGGGCTACATACAAACGGTTTTTCGTTTCGCCGCTGTTGCTGCGGTATTGCTCCTCCCCCAGCACCACGCCGAACTGTTTGCCCACCATGGCGTCCAGGTTGCGGCTGTCGAAGCGGTATCCCCGGTTGGATGCCTCCAGGCTGGCCTTGAAGGACTTGAAGAAGGGCAGCGCCTTGGGCTTGTAGCTCCGGAACAGTTGTGTGGGCCAGAACTCCGCCCGGTCAAAGGTCTCAGCGTTGTAGCCCTTGAACTCGCCCTCGGCAAAGTCCCAGAAGACTTTCAGGTACTGCTTCTCCTCGTTGTCCTCATAGTCGGAGATAACGGCGATATAGCCGCCGGGTTCGGGGTTGGCGAAGGTGCCGTCGTTTTCCTGAATTTCGTCCCAGTTTACGTCAATCATGGTTCGTTCCTCCTAAATTCCAATAGTTGCGGATGGCGGTGTCCACCGCCTTCAAATCGTTGTCCATCGTCGCCGGAAGCATCTCCATGGGCGACTTACAGGTGTTGGTGCCGTCGCTCTGGGTGATGAAGTGGTAGCCGTCCGGCCCCGGCTCGCACAGTAGCACGATGGCGAACAGGCCCTCCAGGGTCAGCTGATTGTCCAGCATCTTGCCCAGGGTCTTGGCCTTGGCCTTGCCGGTGTTGCTGTCCGTATCAATGTGGTGCAGGAAATAGACGATGCAGTCTGCCGGCGTCCGCTTGATGACGAACTGCACCAGGTTGTAAAAGGCCAGCGCCATATCGGTAAATTTGCCGTAGCCGGTCTCCTTTGCCCGGGAAAAAGAATCAAAGCACATCAAATATTGACTGTCATCTATGGCGTAACTCTTCTTCTTCGGTTCACGCAGTATAGATTCGATGGATTGATAGGTCGCGCCGTTCAGCGTCGCCAGCTTCTTCCGGAAGGGTAGCGGCTTGGACGCCACATTGAAGATGCTGATTTCCGCAGGCTCGAAATTCCGCAAGCTGGTGCTCTTGCCACTGCCGGATTCACCCATGATCAAAACAGGGATTCCCATAGTCAAACGCCTCCCTTCGGTTTCACTTCAAACTTACCCGGCACTTCCTCCACGGCCACACCGTCTACCACGGCCCCGGTAGAGGCGTCCACCGCCACCGCGCCGCTGATCTGGAGGCACCGCTTAAAGGAACCCCACTGGGGCGAACGGTTGATCATGTCGCCGTAGCCATTGCTCTCCATCCAGTGCAGAAGGGCTTCGCCGTCCCCATTTACTACCATGGCCTGCTTCGGCTTTTTCTGCACCAGTGTGCCGCTGAGCAGCCGGTAGGTAGTCTGCGTCTTGGTGTCCGTGCTGGGCTTCACACCGGCAAAATAGGCGTACAGGGCGGCCTCCATGGGCGAGACGGCATTGTCCCGCCGCTGGGCGGCCTCTGCCAGTTCCGTGTCAATTTCCGCCTTGCGCTGCTTCGCCAGCTGCTCCAGGCGGTCATACTCTGCCCGGGCTTCCGCAATTTTGCGGATAGCCCAGTCGGCTTTGCTGTCGCTGTCAATCGACCAAACATCAAATTCATCCATGTTCGTTTTCCTCCTGAAATTCCGGGCATCCAAGCCCCAATGCGTTTTGGATGATGGCCAGAATCATCTGGCACTCCTCATGGGTAGGCTGAAAGCTGCCGCTTACCATGACGTTCATCATCTTTGCGGCGATACGCAGCATCTCGTTGAGCTGATAGGGCGGGATGTAAAAGCCGTACTTTTCCGCCATTTTCCCCATTTCTTCCTGCAAGCTGGGGAGGCGACCAGTTTGATTATTGGTTTGATTATTGGCTGTCATTGTCGCGCCTCCTCCAGTCTATCCCTGCCGCTGTAAGACGCGGGGACGGGCATATAGCCGATCATTTGCGTGCCGCCAAACCGTGCGGTCTTGCCGTCATACCACAGCAGGCGGATTGTGCCCCGCGGGTTGATGTTGTCGTTGCACTCGGCGCAGCAGAGGTACTCCCCGCTGGTGGAGGGCAGCTCGTCGCCCAAATACTCCGACTTCCAAAGGTGGGACTGCTCGTTGATGTGGGGGATGAGCATATAGGCCAGGATGTTGTTCCGCCCCCATTCGTCGTCCTTGCCGGGCACGGCGCCCATCTCCAGGTAGCGGCTTCCGTCATTGGCCGCCCGTGTCAGTAGGGCGTTCTGAATCATCTGCTCCGGCCGCTTGGTCAGCCAGCACATGACAGGGAGATTAGGGGTCATTTCCGCACCCCCGCGAACGCCAGCAGCGCCGTAATTGCCGCCATGATCGCCCAGGGCAGCATGGCCCAGGCGGCGGTGTAGTTGCCCAGAACGATGTACAGCACCCCGGCCAGCACCGCGATGATAGCCACCGACGCCAGCACCAGCCCGGCCAGCAGCAGCACCTCATTGGCGACGCAACGGTCTGTGGGGGTGTCCAGCCGTTTGATGGCTTCGTCAATTGCCCGGATATCCCGGTTCCACGGGCAGCCCTCTGTGTCATCTGCGAAGTCCGCACAATGCTCTCTCAGGTTCTCCAGCTGTGCAATCATGTCTTTCTTTTTCATTGTTTTATTCGCTCCTTTGTGTTATAATTGGAGCAGAGGGTTTTCCATACACCCTGCCCCTTGCTCCTGAGTTGTTGCCGCAGCTCAGGGGCGCTTTTTGTTTGCGGCAATCCTCTCCGCCGCCTGAATGATTTCCTCCCGCTCCTCGCGGGTCAGCTCACTGTCCAGCCGGTTGCCAATCCAGGACTTCTTATGCCCGAAGGCGGCGGAGATTTCCGCGTTGGTAACGTGTAGCCCCTTGAGCCTGTCCCGCACATACTTGTTTGGCCTGTTCGGGGTCAGCTCCCGGAATGGGCTTGCTACCCGCTCCGCCGGCACCGTCTGGATGGTGTCGGTCAGGCCGTCCCTGTACCGGACTGTGCAGTACCGGCCTTCCGGGTGGATGTAGATCACCGTGGCGAGCTGCACCGCCGGTCGGCTGTTATGCTCGCCGTGCTCCCAGGACGGGGCCAGCTGGACGCGGTCGCCCAGGTGGAGGTTGTCTGATAGGGTCATGTCTCCTCCCTCCCCAGTCCGTTACTGATGGCACGCTTATCCAAAATGACGCCTTCGCACGGGCAGGTCTCGATAATCTGGCACAGTTCCGCAAAATCATCCATGGACAGCTCCAGGTTATCCAATATCTTGTTGACGGCTACGGCCAGCACGGTAGCTTGTTCAAGTCGTTCCCCGCGAGCTTCCACGGCGCCGTCAATGCTGAATGTGTTCAGGAGATTACCGGTCAGGTTCATGTTGATGTTTATCGTTGTCATGTGGTTCGCCTTCCTTTATCCCGCCTCATCGCTGTACACCCGCTCTTCGTCCGCGTTCTCCCGGAACCAGGCGTCCAGCCGCTTGGGAATGATAACGTAAGTTGTGACCGGTTCGGGCTCCTCGTCCAGTCCCGTCTGCAAGCCCTTGCACGCATAGGCGGCATTGTCAAAGACACCCGCCTCAATCATGCGCTTGGCCGATTCGATGGAACACGGGATGCCGTGGTCTCGGAGATAGTGGGTGAATTCGGTCAGGGTCATGGTGTTGACCCGGTAGACTGTCATAGTGGTACACCTCCTTGTGTTCTCCCTTTGCATCTGGTAGAATAATGGCAAAGGGGTTGATTTTTGTGGAATATCTGAGCAAATCCGCCAAGCGTATTCTGAATGTGTTCCGTTCTTCTGAGCCCACCTTTCAGGGCGGCCGCTACTATGTCGTGAAAAAGATGCGATTCCCGCAGGATATGGATTTCAACGAAGTAGAAGCTTGCCTGAACCGGCTGGAAGAGGCTCACTTCATCGAAGCCTGCGGCGGCGGTGCATATAAGCTGACCGATCAGGGGCGGCACTGGCCGGAGTACTCCGGTCAGGAGAAACGGGACACCTTCCTGAAGTCCATCCTTTGCCCCATCGTGGTCACGCTTGCAACAGAAGCAGTACTCCATGGAATGCCAATACTGTTACGATGGATACAAGCGATGGGATGATATAGTCCCAGAGGATTTTCTTCACGCCTTTTCATCTCCTTGTCTTTGTGTTGTGTGGTGGTTACTGTCCGGTGGGGTGGGTGCTTGCGTTCCGTTCGCATGAGTGCTATAATAGGCAAGTGTAAAATCCGCTTTGCAGAAAGGAAGATTCATAATGACAGATAACGAAAAACGCGCTCACGATTTCGCAACCGCCACGCTCCCAATCCTTTACACCGAAAAGGTGAAAGAAGTTGCTCGCAATGCTGATACAGGCTCAGCAGCAGGCGTTGACCTTTTTGCCCTTTACATGAACTGCTATGAGGCTGCGTTGGAAGCGTTCAATCAACGGTTCCCTGAAGAATAACCTTCTCCCCAATCGTCACCTGAACAGGAACTCCCTTCTTTGTCGCAGAAGGGGGTTCCTCCTGTTTTCTCAGCAGGTCGGCCTCAGTGCAGTTCAAGGCCACCGCCAGCTTCTCCAGTGTGCCAAGCGTGGCATTTGCGGCCCCGGCTTCAATATCGCTGATGGTTTGTCTGGAGACTGAGGCTTGTTTGGCAAGCTCGCTCTTGGTCATATGGCGCAGTCTGCGGATGTGTTCCAGATTTGTTTCCATAGTTTTCACCTCCTCTATAGCGCGTGGGTGGTTACTGTCCGGTGGGGTGGTCGGCGGGGGTCAGGGGCGTTTCCTCGCCCAGCAGATAATCGATGTTGTACTCCGGCAAAATCGAACGGAGTTTTTGTGCTTCGCCGTAGCTGAACTCATTGGCTCCTGCGATTTTGTTATACATGGTTTTCTCGGAAATATTGAGCAGTGCCGCACACTCCCTTGTGGT
>JAJPXR010000032.1 GCA_021205375.1 Clostridiales bacterium
CCCGGTCCAGCGCCGCCATTCTGGGCATCGCCTTCGCCGTCAACATCTACGGCGACGCGGGCATGGTGCCCATGATGATCGTGGCGGCGGTACCCTTTTTCAACATCTACGCCGTGCTGATTTTGTCTTTCTCGCCCCAGGTGGACGAAGAGGGCCGCCTGCTGCCTCCCCCCGCCGACGGCGGGGCGCGGGTCAGGACGGCCTGCCTCAACGTGCTGAAAAATCCCATCATTTTGGGCATTCTGGCGGGGCTGCCTTTCGCCCTGCTGCGCGTCACCCTGCCCACGCTGGTGACCTCCACCCTGGACATGGTGGGGGACACCGCCACGCCGGTGGCGCTGCTGGTGGTGGGGGCCACCTTCTCCGGCACCGAGGCGCTGAAAAAGTGGAAGCCCGCCGCCGTCGCCACCTGTATTAAACTGCTGGTGCTGCCCGCCCTGTTCCTGCCTGTGGCGGCGTGGCTGGGGTTCCGGGGCAGCGAGATGGTTGCCATTCTGATTATGGTGGGGTCGCCCACCACCGTCTCCTGTTACGTTATGGCGAAGAATATGCACGGGGACGGCGTGCTGACCGCCAACGTCATTGTGCTGGCGACGCTGCTTTCCTCTGTGTCCATCACCTTCTGGCTGTTCCTGCTGCGAAGCTTCGCACTGGTTTGAGCCTGTTTCCCAACGGCAGAAGCCACTCTGTAACCGACCACCCCTCTTGCCTCCCCCGAAAGGGCAGGGAGGGGCAAAGCCCCGGAAGTGCCGCTTGACGGCGGAGGGGGACCATGCGAAGCATGGTGGAGGGGTTTTCCCTGAAATTATCGAAACGACTGATTCAAAGGGACAACCAAAACCATTCAAAAAAGGAGCCAAAACCTATGCACGATCAACTGACCGCCGACGACCTGCGGCAAACGCGGGAGGAACTGGACTACCGCCGCATCACCCTCCGGCCCAAGCTGCTGGAGGAGGTAAAAACCGCCCGCGCCTTCGGTGACCTGAGCGAAAACTTTGAGTACAAAGCCGCCAAGCAGGAGAAGAACCAGAACGAGCGCCGCATCCGCTACCTGGAGAAGATGATCGAGACCGCCCGCGTCATCACTGACCGCTCCGCCCCAGACCAGGTGGGGCTGTTCGACAAAGTGACCGTCTGGTTCGACGAGGACGAGGAAGAGGAAGTGTTCCAAATCGTCACCGCCGTCAAGGAGGACGCCCTGCACAACCTCATCAGCAACGTTTCCCCGGTGGGCAAGGCCCTGCTGGGCCGCCGGGTGGGGGACACCGTCACCGTCCAGGTGAACGACAAATACAGCTATCCCCTGACCATCCGCGCCATTGAGAAGCAGGAGGACGACGGGTCGATTCCCATCAGCTCCTATTGACCAATGAGCTGTTAGGGGAGAACCCCTCCGCCACCGCCTAAGGGCGGCGGCCCTCCTCCCCTTTCAGGGGAGGCAAGAGGGGTGGTCGGTTGCCGAATGATAGTTCTCTGTGGAAAACTTGTATTCTGCTGGATAACAGGCGAACGGTGTTTCTCCCTGTTCCTGTCAGCGAACCTGCCTTTAAACCCAACCATTACACATTGCTAATTGCAGATTTGAAAAAAGACGCGGCTCCGAGAACGAAACGCTCTCGGAGCCGCGCTTATTTTTGTACTAATTCAGGCCGAGTTGCTTACAGCTCCTTGATGGAGGGGGCAAAGGCCGCGTACTTGGCGACCTTGGCGTCGCACTCTTCCTTGGTGTGGGCGTTGGCCAGGATGTAGACCTTGATCTTCGGCTCGGTGCCGGAAGGACGGATGATGAAGGTGGTGCCGTCCTCCAGGTCGTAGGCCACAACGTTGGAGCCGGACAGCTCCATCTCTTCCACCTTGCCGCAGGCCAGGCAGGTAGAGGTGCCGGTCTGGTAGTCCTTGGCTACCAGGACCTTGGTGCCGGCCACTTCGGTCATGGGGTTGGCGTGGAGCTTGGCCATGATGTCGGCCATCTTCGCCATACCGTCCAGGCCGGGCATGACCAGGTTCAGGGTCTTTTCGCCGTAGAAGCCGTACTTGGCGTAGCAGTCCATCAGGGCGTCATACAGGGTCTTGCCCTGGGTGGCGTAATAGGCGGCCATCTCCACTACGATGACGATGGCGGTGACGGCATCCTTGTCCCGGACGTAGTCGCCGAACATATAGCCGCAGGACTCCTCAAAGGAGAAGATGACCTGACCCTCTCCGGACTGCTCCAGCTGGTCCTTCTTCTCGCCCAGGAACTTGAAGCCGGTGAAGGTGCGGGCGCACTTCACGCCGTTGGCCTCTGCCACCTTGGTGGCCATGGCGGAGGAGACGATGGTGGTGTTGGCATAGGCGTTGGCGGGCAGGGTACCGGCGCGCTTCCGGGCCTGGATGGCGTAGTCCTCCAGGAGGATGCCAGTCTGGTTGCCGGTGAGGACGGTGTAATCTCCGGAGGAGGTTTTCACCATCACGCCCACGCGGTCGGCGTCAGGGTCGGAGCCGACGATCAGGTCGCAGCCATGCTCCTTGGCCAGGTCCACTGCCAGGTAGAAGCCCTCCGGGTTCTCCGGGTTGGGGGAGACCACGGTGGGGAAGTTGCCGTCGATCACCATCTGCTCCGGCACGCAGTAGACCTTCTTCATGCCCAGCCGCTTCAGCGCTTCGGGAATCAGCTTGTGGCCGGTGCCGTGGAAGGGGGTGTAGACGATGCCGAAGTCGTCCGCCACCTTGGCAACGGACTCCCGGTCAATGACCTGCTCCATGACGTTGGCCAGGAACTTCTCATCCGTCTCCGGGCCGATGATGGTGACCAGGCCCTGGGCCTTGGCTTCGTCCAGGTCCATGATCTTCACGTCGTCAAAGACATCCAGCTCTTTCATCTTGGCGGCCACCACGTCGGCGGGGCCGGGAGGCAACTGAGCGCCGTCGCTCCAGTAGACCTTATAGCCGTTGTACTCCTTGGGGTTGTGGGAAGCGGTGATGTTGATACCGGCCTGGCAGCCGTACTCCCGGACGGCGAAGGACAGCTCCGGGGTGGGGCGCAGCTCGTCAAAGAGCTTGACCTTGATGCCGTTGGCGGCCAGCACAGCGGCGGCCTCCTCCGCGAACTCCTGGGAGTGGTTGCGGCAGTCGCAGGAGATAGCCACGCCCTTCTCGCAGGCTTCGGGACCTTCCGCCTTGACCACCTCGGCGAACGCCTGGGTGGCGTGGCCGACCACGTGGCGGTTCATCTGGTGCAGGCCCACGCACATGGTGCCGCGCAGACCGGCCGTGCCGAACTCCAGCGGGCCAAAGAAGCGGGACTCGATCTCTTTGGGATCATCCTTGATGGCCTCCAGCTCGGCCTTCTCCTCCGGGGAGAGAGCGGGGCTGTTCAGCCATTTTTCATACGTTTCCATAAAGGACATAAAAAAGGCACCTCCGAAAAACTTTGATATAAATTGCAAGTGACGTTCACTAAAATATATTATACAAAAGACCTGGCCTTTTGTCCAGACAAAAATAACATAATATACAAACTTGACAAAATAATTCCCTGTTCCAGCGGAAAACCACACACAGCAGGGCGCAGCCGGGGCGAATTGCCCGGAAAAGGGCGGGTTTATGGGCGATTGGGGCGGTTTAAGGTGTTATTTTCATTCGACTTCGCGGCTGAAACCCCTCCGCCACCGCCTAAAGGCGGCGGCCCTCCTCCCCTTTCAGGGGAGGCAAGAGGGGTGGTCGGTAACCGAACCGCCTCTCTGTGGAAAACTTGTTCTATGCTTGGCAAAGGTGCTGACCAAACGGCAAGCACTATCCCTAGCAAAAGCCCCCGGCGGCAGGGGCACCGTCGGGGGCTGGGGGATTGTTACATAACTTCCTTGGTGGCGATCATATCCACGCCGGTACCGGCCACGTCAGCCTTGACCACGTCGCCGATGTGGACGGGGGCCTCCACCGACACCCCGGCGATATCCTTCACGCAGGCGAAGATCTTGCCCTTGGGGATATCGCTGGCGGTCTTGCAGGAGACAGCCACCGCGCCGGTGGTGCTGCCCACCACGCGGACCGTGCTGGTGACGATGCGGGTGGGGTTGGTGACCTCTTTCCGGGCGTAAGCCGCACCACGGGGGCAGGTGTTGCCGGTGACGGAGAGGACCTCGCCGTTCTCCATCGTCACTTCCAGCGGACAGCCCATGGGACAGCCAATGCAGGTTAAATTTTTGACTTCCATCTGTCACGCCTCCTCTACTTTAATGCAGATGCTGCTCAAATCGGGATGGGCCTCGAACATGGCCCGCTTCAGCTTGACTTCCTCCATCTCGCCGGGGGCCATGACGGGCCGCTTGCGGTGGATGACCCGGTCATCGTCCAGATAGACGTTGACGAAGCGGTTCTTCATCACGCCGCCCACACGGAACCGGACCACCAGCTCATCGCCGACCTTGGCCGGGTCGATGGTGCAGGGGACGGTGTAACGGGGGCCACCTTCCACGGCCACGGGGATGTCGTTCCTGGCCCCGTCAGTGCAGCCGCCCGCCACGTAGGCGGCGGCGCTGCGTCCGGCAGCGGCGGCTTCCTCGGAGACGAAGTCCACCAGGTCGTGGACGTGCAGCACGTTGCCCGCAGCAAAGACGCCGGGGATGGAGGTCTCCAGGCTCTCGTTGACGGTGGGGCCGTTGGTGACCCGGTTCAGCTCCACGCCCATGTCGCGGGACAGCTCGTTTTCGGGGATCAGGCCGCAGGAGAGCAGCAGAGTGTCGCAGTCGTAATGCTCCTCGGTGCCGGGGATGGGCTTGTTGTGGCTGTCCACCTCAGCGATGGTCACGCCGGTGACGCGCTCCTTGCCCTCAATGTCCACCACGGTGTGGCTCAGCTTCAGGGGGATGTCGAAGTCGTTGAGGCACTGGACGATGTTCCGCTTCAGGCCGCCGGAGTAGGGCATCAGCTCGGCCACGACCTTGACCTTGGCCCCCTCCAGGGTCATACGGCGGGCCATGATGAGGCCGATGTCGCCGCTGCCCAGGATGACCACTTCACGGCCAGGCATAAAGCCCTCGATGTTCACCAGCCGCTGGGCGGTACCGGCGGAGTAGATACCGGCGGGACGGTAGCCGGGGATGTTCAGCGCGCCGCGGCTGCGCTCCCGGCAGCCCATGGCCAGCACGATGGCCTTGGCCTGGATGTCGAACAGGCCGTCCTCCCGGTTCATGGCGGTGACGACTTTCTCCGGGGAGATGTTCATGACCATGGTGGAGAGCTTGTACTCGATCTGCTTCTTGTAGACCTTCTCCGCGAAGCGGTGGGCGTACTCCGGTCCGGTCAGCTCCTCTTTGAACGTGTGCAGGCCGAAGCCGTTGTGGATGCACTGGTTCAGGATGCCGCCCAGCTCCTTGTCCCGCTCCAGGATGAGGATGCTTCTGGCGCCCGCGTCATAGGCTGCGTTGGCCGCCGCAAGACCGGCGGGGCCGCCGCCGACGATCACAATGTCATAGTTTTTCATGGCTCTCCCTCCTTAGACCCGGTCTTTTGCCGTGCCGACGATGAGCTTGGAGGCCCCGCCGCACTTGGTAATGTCGCTCTGGCTGACGCCCAGCTCCCGGGCCAAAATCTCCATCACACGGGGACTGCAGAAGCCCGACTGACACCGGCCCATACCGGCGCGGGTGCGGCGCTTGACCCCATCCAGGCTCTTGGCGCCCAGGGGACGGTGAATGGCGTCCAAAATCTCGCCCTCGCTGACGCTCTCGCAGCGGCAGATGATCTGGCCGTAGGCGGGCTGCTCCTTGATGAGGGCGGTACGCTCCTCCTTGGAGAGGGTCTTGGGGTCCAGAATACCCTTGCGCTTGCCCACATAGTTGGGGTTCTCCTGCAAATTCAGCTTGTCCCGCAGCAGCTCGGCCACTTCCAGGCCGATGGCGGGGGCGGAGGACAGGCCGGGGGACTCAATGCCCGCGCAGTCGATGAAGCCGGGTGCGTCGGCGGCCTCGCCGACGAGGAACTCATCGCCGTCCTCGTGGGCGCGCAGACCCGCGAAGCTGGTGATGACCTGGCGGATGGGCAGGTTGGTCACGGTGGTCCCGGCCTTGGCGGTCAGGTCGGCAATACCCTCAGCGGTGGTGTTAATGCCCTCCCGGTCCTCGATGTTGAAGGCGGTGGGGCCGACGATGGTGTTGCCATGGATGGTGGGGCTGACCAGCACGCCCTTGCCCAGCGCGCCGGGAAGCTGGAAGATGGTGTGGCTCACGAAGTCGCCGGTGGAGCGGTCCAGCAGGCAGTAGTCGCCCCGGCGGGGGGTGATATGAATTTTCTCGCTGCTGACCATGTTGTGGAAGATGTCGGCGTACACACCGGCGGCGTTGACGATGCACTTGGCGTCGAACACGCCCTTGTCGGTCTGCACGGCCCAGCCGCCCTCCTTGCGGGGGGAGATGGCCTTGACCTCGGTGTTCAGCTTGAACTCCACGCCGTTGGTGTTGGCGTTCTCCGCCAGGGCGATGGTCAGGTGGAAGGGGCAGACGATGCCGCCGGTGGGGGCCCACAGAGCGGCCACGGCGTCGGGGTTGATGTTGGGTTCCATCTCCCGCAGGCGCTGGGCGTCGATGATCTCCAGCCCCTCGACCCCGTTTTTCAGGCCGTTTTCATACAGGGCCTGGAGCTTGGGGCGGTCCTCCTCGTTCATGCAGACCACCAGGCTGCCATTGCGCCGGAAGGGTACGTCCAGCTCCTCCGTCAGGGCGGGCATCATCACACTGCCCTGGACGTTGAGCCGGGCTTTCAGGCTCCCGGCGGCGGCGTCGAACCCGGCGTGGATGATGGCGCTGTTGGCCTTGGAGGTGCCGCAGCACACGTCCTCTTCCCGCTCGATGACGCAGGCGTTCACCTGATAGCGGGAAAGGAACCGGGCCACCGCGCTGCCGGTGACACCGGCGCCAATGATAATTACGTCATACACGGTTCATTCACTCCTCATTCAATATCATAAGTTGATTGCATACAACAGGGAAAACGAATCAGCGGATCTCTCACTCTTTGGCCCAGCCGAAGGTGGTGCCCACGGCCTTCCGCCAGCCCAGCACCCGCCGGTCCCGCTCCGCGGGCTTGATCTTGGGACCAAAGACCTTGTCGATGGTCCAGTTCATCATCACTTCCTCCTTGCTGCTCCAGTAGCCCACGGCCAGACCAGCCATGTAAGCCGCGCCCAGAGCGGTGGTCTCCACGCAGGCGGGGCGGTTGACGGGGGCCTGGATGATGTCGGCCTGGATCTGCATCAGCAGGTCGTTGGCGGAAGCGCCGCCGTCCACCCGCAGGGCGGCCAGCTTGATGCCGGAGTCCTCCTCCATGGCCTTGAGCACGTCATAGGTCTGGTAGGCCAGGGACTCCAGGGTGGCGCGGATGATGTGATAGCGGTTGGTGCCGCGGGTCAGGCCCACGATGGTGCCCCGCGCGTAGGGGTCCCAGTAGGGCGCGCCCAGACCGGTGAAGGCGGGCACCACATAGCAGCCGTTGGTATCCGGCACCTTTTTGGCGAAGTACTCGGAGTCGGCGGCGGAGTCCACCACCTTCAACTGGTCCCGGAGCCACTGGATGGCGGAACCGGCCACGAAGATGGAACCTTCCAGGGCGTACTGGACCTTTCCGTCCAGGCCCCAGGCGATGGTGGTCACCAGGCCGTTTTTGGAGAACACGGGCTTCTCGCCGGTGTTCATCAGCAGGAAGCAGCCGGTGCCGTAGGTGTTCTTGGCCTCGCCGGGGTTGAAGCAGGTCTGGCCGAACAGGGCGGCCTGCTGGTCGCCTGCGGCGGCGGCGATGGGGATGGGTTCGCCAAACAGGTCGGCGGTGGTCTCGCCGTAGACGCAACTGGAGGGCTTGGCCTCCGGGAGCATACAGGCGGGGATGCCCAGCTCGGCCATGATGTCCTCGTCCCACTTCAGGTCGATGATGTTGAAGAGCATGGTCCGGGCGGCGTTGGAGTAGTCGGTGACGTGGACCTTGCCGCCGGTCAGCTTCCAAATCAGCCAGGTCTCCACGGTGCCGAACAGGAGCTGTCCGGCCTCCGCCTTCTCCCGTGCGCCGGGGACGTTCTCCAGCATCCAACGAATCTTGGTGGCGGAGAAGTAGGGGTCGATGATGAGGCCGGTCTTAGCCCGGTACTCGTCGGTCAGGCCCTTTTCCACCAGGGTGTCGCAGTACTCGGCGGTGCGGCGGTCCTGCCAGACGATGGCGTTGCAAATCGGTTCGCCGGTGGTCTTGTCCCAGACGATGGTGGTCTCACGCTGGTTGGTGATGCCGATGGCGGCGATGTCAGAAGCTTCGGCTCCCGCCTTGGTCAGCGCCTCGGACGCCACGGCGTACTGGGTCAGCCAGATCTCCGTCGCGTCGTGCTCCACCCAGCCGGGCTGGGGGAAGTACTGGGTGAACTCCTTCTGGGCGACGCTGACCATCTCGCCCTCTTCGTTGAACAGGATGCAACGGTTGGACGTGGTGCCAGAGTCTAATGCCATGATGTACTTTGCCATGTGTGCGATTCCTCCTTTGGGTGTTTTGCGTGCGGCAGCGCCACAGAATGAGGGTAGCGGCGTTGCCCTATATCACAAACAACATTGCAAACAAAAATTGACGAACCTATTTCCTTGGCCTTGTGCTGGAAACCCCTCCGTCACGGCTTGCGCCGTGCCACCTCCCCTTTCAGGGGAGGCAAGGGGTGTGGTCGCTTACGAAAAGGCAGTTCTGCGTGGAAAACTTCTACTACGCCGGGTCAAAGTGCTGCCGAAACAGCAAACACTATCCAAGCTAACAGCTAACGGCTAATAACTAACAGCTCATAAACCTACATATCCCAAACGGCCTCGTTGGTAGTGGAGATGGCGGTGACCCCGGCGTCCAGAGCGCTGATGGCGTCCTTTTTGGCGTCGATCAGCCCACCCGCCAGCAGGGGGGTCTTGATAGCGGCGTGGAGGCGGCGGATGATGTCGGGCATGACGCCGGGCAAAATTTCCAAAAAGTCCGGCCCCACATTGTCTACGTTGCCCGCCTCCTGGAGGGACATGGAGTCCAGGATGAAGATGCGCAGCACCGTGTACATCCGCAGCTCTCTGGCCCGCAGGATGAGGTTCTGGTGGGTGGAGATGATACCGTCCACCTTGGCGTTCTGGTGGAGGAAGTCCACGGCGATCTCCTTGGTGGCAAGGCCATAAATCAGGTCCGCGTGGACCAGGGCGATTTTCCCCGCGTTCTGGACCGCGGCGACGATGTCCGGGATGCTGCAAATGTCGCCGTAAAGGATGAACACCACCCGAATGTCCTTCCGGCGCAGGCAGCTTTGCAGCCCCTGGTCGTCCTTCACTGCCGCGATGATGGGGTTTGCCATCACCGCGTCATAAAATCGCTGATCCATAAAAATACCTCAGATGTTGAAAAAAGCGTAAAAAAAGACAAGGGTAATAACGACCCTTTCGGGCCTCTGTTCCCTTGCTCATGACTCCAAGCGGTTATTTGATTTGTAAAGGGCGTGAAAAACTTCTGGTAAGCGGTTTCTCAAATTCCTTAATGTAAGTATAACACCTCTTCCGGAAAAAGCAACCCCTTTTTTGAATATTCTACTTTTATAACAAAATTGGACGTTCGTTTTTGGCGTTTTTTACGAATAGGAGGGACATATCGCTTCCCCGGCGCGGTTTACTTGTGGTATTTCGTCCCGCCGTTGATTTGGAACGCCCGATACACCTGCTCCAGCACCATCACCCGCGCCAGGTGGTGGGGGAAGGTCATGGGGGACATGGACAGCCGAAGCTGGGCGGCCTCTTTCACGCTGGGGTGGAGACCGTAGCTCCCCCCGATGACGAAGCACAGGGACGAGCGCCCAGCGCTGCCGAAGGCGTTGATTTGCCGGGCCAGCTCCTCGCTGCTCAGCAGCTTGCCCTCCACGCACAGGGCGATGAGGGCAGCGTTGGAAGGGACTTTTGCCAGAATGCGGCGGCTCTCCTTCTCCAGCGCCGACTGAATTTGAGCAGGGGAGGGGGCGTCCGGCAGCCGCTCCTCGGCCAGCTCCACGATGTCCAGGCGGCACAGGCTCCGGAGCCGCTTTTGGTACTCCTCCACGGCGGCGATGTAGAATTTTTCCTTTAGCTTGCCCACACAGAGGACGGTGATTGTGTACATGGCGGCCTCGCTTTCTTCATACCTGATTTTCCCTTTTGCACGACATAGTACAAGTTTTCCACAAAGAACCATCACCCGGCAACTGACCACCCCTCTTGCCTCCCCTGAAAGGGGAGGAGGGCCGCCGCCTTCAGGCGGTGGCGGAGGGGTTTCCAGCACAAGGAGGAGTAAAAAGGATAGTCATAATTGCTAATTATAAATCAAGCCTCGTAAATTTGGCTCAGCTCATCCCTTGGCGCCAGCCCCAGCCGGGGGGAAAGCCCCTCCCGCTGGAGGGCCTTTTGCACCACGGAATAGGCCAGCTCCGGCGTGTTGTTCTCCTTGCTCAGGTGGCCCAGCACCAGCGTCCCAGTGCCTTGTCGGGCCAGGTAGACCGCCAGCTCTGCGGCGGCCTCGTTGCACAGGTGGCCGATGTCGCTGAGGATGCGCTCTTGCAAATAGTAGGGATAGGGGCCGCTGCGCAGGGAGGCGACGTCGTGGTTGCTCTCCAGCAGCACCAGGTCGGTCCCGGTGAGGACGCTCCGTATGTAATCCGTCGCCCGGCCCAGGTCGGTGGCCACGGCTGCGGAGCGTTTCCCATCGGAGACGCGATAGCCCACGCTGTCGGCGGCGTCGTGGGGGGTGGGGAAGGAGGTCACGGTCAGCCCCGCCAGGTCGAAGCAGGTCCCGGCGGGAACCAGCATCAGGTGGTTCTGGGTGACGGGGTACTTCCGCACCAGAGCGGCGCAGGTCCCCCCGCTGGCGTAAATGGGCACGTTGCAGTGCTTCATCAGTACCCCCAGCCCCGCGATGTGGTCGGTGTGCTCGTGAGTGACCAGGATGCCGTTCAGGTCCCCTGGCGTCAGCCCGCAGTCCCGCAGCCGCTGGGTGATTTTGCGGCAGGAAATGCCCGCGTCCACCAGCACGGCGGAGCTGCCGCTTTGAATCAGGACGGAATTGCCGCTGGAGCCGCTGGCCAGCGTGCGTAGTAACATAGGCTCACCTCGAAATTGTACATTGGTTATCTCTTTTTATCGATCTTATCGGTTATTCCGATGGAAAACCCCTCCACCATGCTTCGCATGGTCCCCCTCCCCTTTCAGGGCAGGGAGCGAAGCGGAAGTGCCGCTTGACGGCGGAGGCAAGGGGGATAGTGCTTATCGTTTGGTCTTTGTTTTTACTCAAACGGGATAGAATTTGGAATGTAATTACTCAATAGAAGAACCTTACCCATAACGAAGTGCCATTCCGCTACTGACCACCCCTCTCGCCTCCCCTGAAAGGGGAGGTGGCGCGGCGTGAGCCGCGACGGAGGGGTTTCTCGCTGGTGTCATTGACAAGACTGGTTCAACCGGACCACAAATATCAAAAAAACAGGAAAACATGAAAAAAGCGGCTGCCAGAGACAGCGGCTTTTTTCGACACTATTTATCTGAAAATGGGGCGGTTCAAACAGGGCATAGAACCGCCCCCGGGAACTGTCATTGCACATTGCTAATTTGGCTATCTCTTTTACTTAGCCTTGTGCTGGAAACCCCTCCGCCACCGCCGAAAGGCGGTGGCCCTCCTCCCCTTTCAGGGGAGGCAAGAGGGGATAGTGCTTGTTGCTTCATCAGCATTTTTGCCTAGCATAGTACAAGTTTTCCACTGAGCACCAGCATCTGGTTCTCATAATTGCACATTGCTCATTGCAAATTGCGAATTGACCTTTACCCCGCGTGGCTCTCGGTGCGGATGTCGTCGTCAGGCACGTCCACGATGCGGATGTCCGCCCCCACGCCCTGGAGCTTGCCGGTCAGGTCGTCGTAGCCCCGCTCGATATAGTGGATGGAGCCGATTTCCGTGGTGCCGACAGCAGCCAAGCCAGCCACCACCATGGCGGCCCCGGCCCGCAGGTCACACGCCTGGAGCGGCGCGCCGGTCAGGTGGTCTACGCCTTCCACCACGGCGATCTTGCCGTCCACCTGGATCTTCGCGCCCATGCGCTTGAACTCCTCCACGTAGCGGTAGCGGTTCTCCCAGATGCCCTCGTTGACCATGCTGGTGCCCTGGGCCAGGCACAGGCAGGCGGTCATTTGGGGCTGCATATCGGTGGGGAAGCCGGGATAGGGCATGGTCTTGATATTGGTGCGCTTAAGGCCGTGCTTGCGGATAACGCGGATGTCGTCTCCGTCCTCCTGAATTTCCACGCCCATCTCCACCAGCTTAGCAGTGATGCAGTCCAGATGCTTGGGGATGACGTTTTTGATGAGGACGTTGCCCCCGGCGGCGGCGACACAGGCCATATAGGTGCCCGCCTCGATCTGGTCGGGGATGATGGAATAGGTGCCGCCGTGGAGCTTTTCCACGCCGCGAATTTTGATAACGTCAGTACCGGCCCCCATGATGTCGGCCCCCATGGAGTTCAGGAAGTTGGCCAGATCCACCACATGAGGCTCCTTGGCAGCGTTTTCGATGACGGTCAGGCCCTTGGCCAGCACTGCCGCCATCATCACGTTCATGGTCGCGCCTACGCTGACCTGGTCCATATAGACGGTGGCCCCGGAGAGGCCGTTCTCCTGGGCGTTGGCATAAACAAAGCCGCCCAAAACATCCACATTGGCTCCCAGCGCCTCAAAACCCTTGATGTGCAGGTCGATGGGGCGCACGCCCAGGTTGCACCCGCCGGGCATGGAGACCTGCGCCCGTCCAAACCGTCCCAGCAGCGCGCCGATGAGGTAATAGGAGGCGCGCATTTTCCGGCACAGGTCGTCGGGAACGCAGAAGTTGCGGATATGGCGGCAGTCGATTTCGACGGTGTTTTTGTTGATGGAGCGGACGCCTGCCCCCAGCTCCCGGAGAATTTCCAGGCTCAGGGTCACGTCGCTGATTTGGGGGATGTTCTCGATGCGGCAGACGCCATCCACCAGCAGGGCGGCAGGGAGGATGGCGACGGCTGCGTTCTTCGCGCCGCTGATTTCAATTTCACCAAAAAGCGGTTTCCCGCCGTGAATCACATATTTGTACAAGGTAACTCCCTCTTTTCAATCTATTCAAAAGTCCAAAACGGACGATGTAGCCGGGAGAAGCCGCGCTCAACTGGTGCAGTCACGCAGAAAAGGGCTCCGTCACCGGGGATTTTTTCGCAGAAACGGCATTTACATTGTACCGCTTTTCTAGTATAACACATACGTCACATAAAATCAAAGAAAAATTAAAAAAGTTTTAAGGTTGCGGTGAACCATTCCTTGTGCGGTTTTGCCAGAATGGGAGCGTTTTCGGATACCGTCCGGGTCCTTTTTTCCGGTGCATTGTCCTCTTTGGTTTGGTTGGGCGGCTTTCTCTGCACTTCTATGAATATAACAGGAGAGCCGCGAAAAGGCAAGCAACAAAGAGTGAAAAATCGTTACAGGCTGTAAACTTTTCGGGTTTCGCGTTTTCACGCAAAAGGGCCTGCCGGATTTGGCAGGCCCCTCTCGGTTTATTGATGTTTCCCTTTGAAGCAATCTTGTGCCTGAAACCCCTCCGCCACCGCCTAAAGGCGGAGGCAAGAGGGGTGGTCAATTATCAAACCGCAGTTCTTCGTGAAAACTTATACTATGCAAGAGTTTTACGTTAGAATCATTGTCAAGGCTGAGTGAAGGCATGACCATCTTCGTTTATTCTTCCTTCTCCCAAATCAACACCCGCTCGTCGCTGTCCGGCACCTCATAGTGGGAGGAAACCATCTCATCCAACTGTTCCTCCGTCCAGGTGCCGCCGGATCTGGCGGTCTCAAAGGCCACGTCCACCAGACCCTGCATGTAAACGTTGAACGGGCCGGTCTCCTTCTCGATGCCCGGCTGGTAGTACACCGCTGTGAAGGCATTGCTGAGCACCACGCTGTCCAAAGCCCCGTGGGATAAGGCGTAGTCGGTTTCCACTCCCGTGAGACTGCCGTCGGTGAGAGTCCAGGTGATGTCGAAAATGTCCATCAGCTCGTCCCGGCTGTAGGAATCCCAGCCGTAAAACAGGCCGTAAAACCGCCAGGTCAGCAGGGACAGCCGGGTGTTGGTCTGGAGGGAGACATACGCCGTGGCGTTGCCTTCTTCATCCTGGGTGTAAATGACGTTGAGGGTGCCGCCCCTGGCCCGGTCGCTGAGCTGGAGCCGGGTCTGGCCGGTGCTGGCGGTCTCCACCAGAATGTCCGAAGCGTCCAGCTCCACGGCGGTGTCCTGCATGACGCTGACCACCGGCAGCACCACCAGCAGCACCACCAAAATCACGGCGATGATGGTGTTACGGATGAGCCGGTTCCGCCGCTTCCGGCGCAGCCGGGCCATGATGCGCTGCTCGGTCTCCGGGGGGACCGCCAGCGGAGCCTTCAATTCCTCCAGTTGAGCGGCGCAGGCGGGGCACTCCGCCAGATGCTCCTCCACCAGAGCCTGGGTGTCGGCGCTGGCCTCGCCCTCGGCGTAAAGGGGGAGCAGGTCCCGGATCACATTACAGGTAATAGGGTTCATAGTTGTTCCTCCTTTGCCATCTGTTGTTGCAGCTTCCGCTTGGCCCGCAGGAAGGTCACCCGCGCCCAGCCCTCCGTCCGCCCGAACAGGGCGGCGATCTGGGCGTAGGACAGCTCCGAGAACACCCGGAGGGTGAACACCTGCCGGTAAGTTTCCTTCATCCCGTCCAGGTGCCGCTGCACCCGCTGGAGGGACTCTTTGTTCTCATAGTTCTGCTCGATGTTGGTATAGGGGTCCGGCGGGTCGAACTCCTCCGGCAGGGGGACCAGGCGCTTTTGCCGCCTGTGGTGGGAAAAATACAGGTTTTTTGCGATTTGGCACAGCCAGGTGCGGATGTCGCAGTCGCCCCGGAACCGCTCCGCGTGGGCGCAGGCCCGGAGGAAGGTCTCCGCCGTCAGTTCCTCGGCTACGGTGGCGTCGCCGGTCAGGGCCTTCAGGTACAGGTACACGTCCTTGTAGTACCGGCGGTAGAGCTGTTCCAGTTCTGACATCTTTCTCACCCCTTTCACTTATAAGACGCGGGAAGGGCGGGGTTGTTACAGTCTGCGGGAAAAATTTTTTGCAGAATTAGCAATTAGCAATGTGCAATTAGGATGAAACCCCTCCACCATGCTTCGCATGGTCCCCCTCCCCTTTCAGGGGAGGCGAGA
>JAJPXR010000152.1:0-14352 GCA_021205375.1 Clostridiales bacterium
CCATCGGCTCCCGGCCCAATACAAGCTGGCTGCCGAAGGCCATTGGGCGGGATGCTGCCGGGTATCTGGTGGCGTCAGAGGATGGTGCGACCAGCTTGCCTGGTGTCTTTGCAGCTGGAGACCTCCGGACGAAGGCGCTTCGGCAGGTGGTCACCGCTGCTGCGGACGGAGCCGCCTGTATCCGGTCAGTGGAGGCATATTTGAGACAGCCGTAGGACTGCCCTCTTTTCACTGTGGCCTGACAGCTTTCCCCTGTCAGGCCATTATTTTATCAAAAATCGGGGTGATAAGCTCATGTATGCAAAAAGGTCGATTCTCGTGGCGATTGACGAGATGCCGGAACCGGTTTGGGAAATTTTTTCAGAGCAGTTTGCCATTACCTTTCTCCGGGATGGCAGAGACGTGAAGCCATTGCTCCAGAAGAGGAGCTTCGACATTCTCTTTCTGGATCTTTTTCTGTCTGGAGAAGATGGATTGCAGTTGCTGCGGGACATCCATACCACAGGGAGTACACAGGGAGGGGCAAAGCCCCGGAAGTACCGCTTGACGGCAGGAGCACCGCTTGACGGTGACGGTATTCTCCCGGCCGTCATTCTGACCAGTGCAGCACCTAACTTTTCCTTTGCCAGGGAGGGACTACTGTATGGGGCCTGCGACTATCTCCTGCACCCTTTTGAAAAACAAACCTTGGCCGAATGCCTGGAACGTGTCTGCCGCCGACGGGACAGCCAGTCTCAAGCAAGGGCGTCCCCTCTGGGGATTCCCTTCGGTCACAGCCCGGAAGTGCCGCTTAACGACGGAGATCGTGTTCTGACGGAGCTGATGCTGACGCTTACTCCCTGCCTGGGAACAGACAGTTTTCCCTATCGGTTGGAGCAGTGTATGGAGCAGATTTTGGCCTACACCCCCAACCCCATTCAGGCAGATTACCAGTGCCGGGTCTTTTTTCGGATGTTGGTGAAAGAGACCTTTGAACGATATAGCTGGCTGTCCAACTTCCTCACGCGGTCGGAATGTGAAGGGATTGAAGCAATCCGTGACAATGACAGCCATTTAGTACAGTCCACCTGTATGCACAAGGGGAATTGGTTAAACAGCACGATTTCTATCCTCTACCCGGCAACGAAAGACCAGACCATCAACGAGGTTTTGGTCTATATGCTGAACCATGTGGATACTCCGGGCTTTCAGCGCGAAGTGGCCCAGACCTTTTACATCAGCCCTTCCGCCCTCAGTGAGCGTTTCGCAAAGACCGTGGGGATTTCTTATCACACCTGGTTACAGCGTATCCGTCTCCATCGAGCGGCATTCCTGCTTCGTAACACCGATTTGAAGCTCTATGAGGTCTGCGCTCAGCTAGGTTTCCGGGATGCTGGCTATTTTTCCCGTCAGTTCCGCCAACAGATGGGGGTATCTGTTTCAGACTACCGAAAAGATCCAGGGCAGGATTTTCAAATCTAAGAAAAACGGCAGCGTAGTTTTTATGCTGCCATTTTTTAAGAATTTTTTCCTTGCAAGGGAGGAATAGATTCGGAACTGGGTGGAATTGTTTCACAAGGGCGGATCAGGGGTTGCATTTTTTTCGTTGTTGGGTAAAATAGCTATCGTAACATAAACCTGTTAATCCTGTAGGAATATAGGGAGATGAAACTGATGCGATTTCTTCAATTCCAGGATCTCCTCCAGATGCGAATGCGATGTCGCATTTCGAACGCAGCAAACGAAGGACATCCACTTATCACGAAATGAGGTACATAAAAATGAAAAAGCTCAAACGAATTACCCTGCTGTTGCTGTCGCTGTCTCTAGTTCTGGGGGCGCTGACCGCCTGCTCCAGCTCCAGCAGCTCTGACACCGGTGACGCCGACGCCTCCGCTGTTTCCACCGATTCCGACACTTCTGCGGCCACGGAAAGCGAAGCCACAGAGAATGCAGAATCCACGTCCACGGAAGCAGTAGAGATCACCAACGTCTCATACGACCCTACCCGTGAGTTGTACGCAGCCTACAATGAACTGTTTGCCGCCTACTGGCTGGAGGAAACCGGCCAGGAGGTCACCATCGTTCAGTCCCACGGTGGCTCCGGCAAGCAGGCCCTTGAGGTAGCCAACGGGCTGGAGGCCGATGTGGTTACCCTGGCCCTGGAGGGCGACGTGGACTCCATCGTGGACGCCGGACTGATTGAAGACGGCTACACCTCCGAGTTTGACAACGACAGCGCTCCTTACACCTCCTCCATCGTGTTCCTGGTACGCTCCGGCAACCCTCTGGAGATTTACGACTGGGACGACTTGCTCCGGGACGATGTTGGAATCATCACACCTAACCCCAAGACCTCCGGCGGCGCCCGTTGGAACTATCTGGCCGCTTGGTACTACTTTGAACAGCAGGGCCAAAGTGAGGACGAAATCATCGCGTCTATGACCACCCTCTACGCGAACGTGGTCGTGCTGGACTCCGGTGCGCGGGGCGCCACCACCTCCTTTGTGGAGAACGGTCAGGGCGATGTACTGCTGGCCTGGGAGAACGAAGCGTTCCTGACGCTGGAGGAATACCCTGGTGAATATGAAATCGTCTATCCCTCCGTCTCCATCCTGTGCCAGCCCACGGTGGCCATCGTCGATGAGGTAGTTGACAACCGAGGAACCAGGGATGTCGCTACCGCCTACCTGGAGTATCTCTACTCTGACGAGGCCCAGGAGTTGGAGGCCCAGAACTTCTACCGCCCCACCAATGAGGAGGTTCTGGCGGCCTATACTTTGGAGACTGACAGCAAGACCATAACAGAGATCCCCGAAGACGGCAAATGGATCATCACCGACGGCTTTGAGCTGACCGACATCAATTACTTCGGCGGCTGGGATGAGGCCACGGAAAAGCACTTTGTGGACGGCGGCATTTTCGACAGCTTCTACGAAGAAGCGGGATAATAAATCGCCTCTGCTCTGAAACAGGGGAATGGACTTCGGCCCATTCCCCTTTCCTTATGAAAGGGTGAAAGCACTTTGAAACGCAAACAGAAGAAAAAAACACGGGTCATTCCTGGCTTCGGCCTGTCGTTGGGCATTACTGTCACCATTTTGAGCCTGGTGGTCGTTATCCCCCTCTGTTCTCTGGTGGTATTCACCAGCCAGATGAGCTTTTCGGATTTTATCTCCACCGTGACATCTTCACGGGTTATGTCCAGCTACTGGGTCAGCTTTTCAACGGCGCTGGTGGCCTCCCTGATCAACGCCGGAATGGGCCTCATGATTGCCTGGGTGCTGGTACGGTATGACTTCCCAGGCAAGCGAATCATGGACGGCATGATTGAGATTCCCTTCGCTCTCCCCACCGCCGTGGCCGGTATCTCTCTGACCCATCTGACCACCACAAACGGCTGGGTGGGCAATCTGTTCGATAAAATCGGCATCCAAATCGCTTACACCAGAATCGGCATCACAGTGGCTCTGGTCTTTATTGGCATCCCCTTCGTGGTGCGCTCTGTCCAGCCGGTTTTGGAAAAAATCGACCCCCAGTACGAAGAGGCGGCGGGCATGATGGGAGCTACCCGATGCTATACGTTCTTCCGGGTGATTCTCCCGGAGATCCTCCCCGCGCTGATTGCCGGTTTTACGATGGCCTTTGCCCGCTGCCTGGGGGAATACGGCAGCGTGGTATTTATCGCGGGAAACACCCCTTACAAAACGGAAATTACGCCATTGCTGATTATGGCTCAGCTTCAGGAATATGATTATGCCAGCGCCACCTCCATTGCCCTGGTCATGCTCATTGCGGCGTTCCTGATTCTGTTTATCAACGCCGTTCTGCAAAGCCGCACGTCCAAAATCGTCAGCGGCATCGAATAGGAGGCCCACAATGAAACAAAAACAGTCCGGCCCATTGAAGTGGGTTCTCATCGGCGGCAGCGCATTTTTTCTGTTTGTCATGCTGATCCTGCCTCTGATTTACGTTCTCTCCACTGCTTTCCGAGACGGGATACAGGTGTATATCGAGTCGGTGACAGATGAATACGCAGTGAAGGCCATCCTTTTGACCATCAGGGCCACGGTATCCGCTGTGGTTATCAACACCCTGTTTGTTGTGTTCGCCGCCTGGTGCATCACTCGGTTTCAGTTCCTGGGTTATTATATCATCTCTACCCTCATTGACCTGCCGCTGACAGTCTCACCCATTATCGCAGGCTTGATTTATGTCCTCACCTTTGGGCGGCAGAGTGCTCTCTACCCCTACCTCCAGAAGCTGGGCATTTCTATCATCTACGCAGTCCCAGGCATTGTTCTGGCGACGATTTTTGTCACCTTCCCCTTCATCTCCCGTGAAATCATCCCGGTGCTTACCGCCGCCGGGACAGACGAGGAGGAGGCCGCCGCTCTGATGGGCGCCAACGGCTGGACCATCTTCTGGCGGGTGACGTTCCCCCACATCAAGTGGGCACTGCTCTACGGTGTGGTGCTGTGTACCGCCCGTGCTATGGGAGAGTTCGGCGCGGTTTCCGTCCTCTCCGGGCACCTGCGGGGCAAGACGAACACCATGCCCTTGTACATCGAGCTGTTGTATCAGGGCTACGACTACACAGGAGCCTTTGCCATCTCCTCCATTCTGGTGGTCATGGCCATCATCATTTTGATTTTGCGCAGTGTGCTGGAATATCTCGGCAAGAAAGACAGGGAGGCTTAAACGATGGAACAGCAATTTTATGTGGAAATGCGGGACATCAACAAACAGTTCGGCGATTTTCAGGCGCTGGAGCAAATCAACTTCGGCATTGAGAAGGGCAAATTGATTGGTCTGCTGGGGCCCAGCGGCAGCGGAAAGACCACCATCCTCCGCATCCTGGCGGGATTGGAGACCGCCGAGGCCGGCGACATTATCATCAACGGCCAGGTGGTCAACGATATTCCCGCCAGCCAGCGAGGGATTGGATTTGTGTTCCAAAACTACGCCCTGTTTCGCTACATGACCGTGTTTGAAAATGTGGCCTTCGGCCTGCGGGTACAAAAGTGGCCCAAGGACAAAGTTAAGGCACGGGTAGACGAAATGCTCCGCCTGGTGGGGCTGGACGGTCTGGAGAAGCGTTATCCCAGCCAGCTCTCCGGCGGGCAGCGGCAGCGGGTCGCTTTCGCCAGGGCGCTGGCCCCGGAGCCACAGCTTTTGCTGCTGGATGAACCCTTTGCCGCCATCGACGCCAAAGTGCGCCAGGAACTGCGGAGATGGCTGAAGGGGATGATTTCCACCGTTGGCATTACCAGCATCTTTGTTACCCATGACCAGGAAGAGGCCATTGAGGTGGCCGACGAAATCATCATCACCAATCAGGGCCGCATTGAGCAGATTGGCAAGCCTGTGGACATCTACCAGAACCCCACCACTCCATTTGTGGCTCGCTTCATCGGAGATTCCGCCGAGCTGGAAAACGTCCACCTGTTCCCCGGCTTCGAGTATGCAGCGGATCAAATCAAGCACGCCATCATTCGTCCGGAATACCTGACCGTTTACAAAAAGGGGGAGCCGGTGGAGTATCCCAACAGCGTGGAACCGGGGGTGGTGGTGCAGTCCGCCTTCCGGGGAACTGTGACGGAGTATCAGATCCGGCTCTCCGACGGCACGATCATCACCGCCAACCGTCTGGTGGACACCGCGCCTTTGGCTGAGGGCGAACAGGTGCAGATCTTCGCCCGGCGATTGCTGGCCTTTGATGAGGAACGTGCCTTCCCGGTGGAAAACATCTGCCTTGCCGGGGTACGGCCATATGTCATTTGACGAATCGAAAATAAGCGAATAGCGAATGAGAAAGAGGGAGAAATCATTGCCATTCCATATTGTAGAAAAGACCGCAGACATCCTCATCATCGGCGGCGGGACGGCGGGGTGCTATGCCGCGCTGACATTAGCTGCCCATGAGGGGCTGTCGGTGCTGATTGCAGAAAAAGCCAACATCCGGCGCAGCGGCTGCCTTGCAGCAGGTGTGAACGCCATCAACGCCTATATCCCGGCGGGAAAAACGCCGGAGGACTATCTGGAGTACGTCCGCTGGGATGCAGCGGGCATTATCCGGGACGATTTGGTGCTGTCTATGGCTCGGCGGTTCAACAGCGTTGTTGGTCGGCTGGAAGATCTGGGCCTGGTTATTTTGAAGGATGAGACCGGGGCCTATGCCCTCCGAGGACAGTGGAACATCAAAATCAACGGGGAAAACATCAAACCGCTCCTGTCTCAGGCTGTATACCGGGCGAAAAATGTTGAGGTACTCAACCATGTGAACATCACCGATTACCTGATCTTAAATGGTCGGGTGGTCGGGGCGGCAGGGTTTTCCGTCCGGGAGGAAACCGCCTATTTCCTCCGTGCAAGAGCGGTGATTTGCACTGCCGGGGGCGCGGCGGGTCTGTACCGGCCCAACAACCCCGGCTTTTCCCAGCATAAAATGTGGTACCCCCCTTTTAACACCGGAACGGGGTATGCGCTTGGCATCCGTGCAGGAGCGGAAATGACCACCTTCGAGATGCGATTTGTGGCCCAACGGTGCAAGGATACCATCGCCCCAACCGGCACCATCGCCTTGGGCGTAGGGGCAAAACAGGTCAACGCGCAGGGCGAGGAATACACCAGCCGATATGGACTTTCCACCTCCGGTCGGGCCTACGGCACTACCAACGAAACGCATCAGGGGCGGGGGCCGTGTTACCTGAATACCATCGGTATCACCTCCAGACAGGATGAAGATCTGCTGAAAGCCTACTTAAACATGGCTCCCAGCCAAACCCTCAAGTGGCTGGAAAGCGGGAAGCGGCCCTCCCAGCAAAACGTGGAGTTGGAAGGAACAGAGCCGTATGTAGTGGGCGGACACACTGCCAGCGGTTACTGGGTGGATACCGGACGGCGCACCACCCTGCGAGGACTGTATGCCGCCGGGGATGTAGCTGGCGGCGCACCGAAAAAATTTGTCACCGGAGCGCTGGCGGAGGGAGAAATCGCGGCTAACACAGCCCTGGCCGATTTGCCAGGGTTGCCCCTGCCAGAGGATGAAGCCCTGCAAGCGCAGGAGCAGGCCATTCTCCAGACCTACGAGCAGCACCTGACCCCAGCAGATACCTCTACCGTCAAGCGGTACTCCCGGCACTTCGTGCCTCCCTGCCGCTACACCAGCCAGCAGTTGGAGGAGGCCATGCAGAAAGTGATGGACGACTACGCCGGAGGAATCCACAGCAGCTACCGCTACAGCGAGGCTCAACTGGACATTGCAGATGAGCGGCTGGAGGGTTTGACGGCGCTGGCACAGGATCTCAGGGGGACAGACACTGACGATCTGCTTCACATCTATGAACTAAAGGACCGGCTTTTGGTATGCCAAAGCCTGATCGCCCATCTGCGGGCCAGAAGGGAAACTCGTTGGGCAGGATTTGGCTTCAACACGGATTACCCCGGTGTGGACGACAGTTGGCAGCTTTACGTCAACTCGCGTCTGGAGAACGGAACACTAAAAATACACTATCGAAACCTGGTGAAGGAGGCGATCACCTTTGAGTATCCTGATTCAAACGGATAAGTGCCGGAACTGCGGACGCTGTATAGAAGCGTGCCCCGGAAATCTGATTCAGGTGAATCCCCAGGGAAAAGTCTGGCTTCGCCACCCGGAGGAGTGCTGGGGATGCACTTCCTGCCTGAAAGAGTGCCAGTTCGAGGCCATCTATTTTTATCTGGGCGCGGACATTGGCGGGCGGGGGAGCTTGATGCACACCCGTCGTGAGGGCGATTTGTGCCACTGGATCGTAGAGCCGCCTAATGGCAGACCGGTAGTTATCACGGTAGACCGGCGCAGCGCAAACAAATATTAGGAGGGAGACCATGAGCGACCTATCCCATCTGGAGAAACTGGAGGCGGAGGCCATCTACATTATGCGGGAGGTTGCAGCGGAGTGCGAAAAGCCAGTGATGCTCTATTCGATTGGCAAAGACAGCTCCGTTTTGCTTCACCTGGCGCTCAAAGCCTTTTACCCGGAAAAGCCCCCCTTCCCCTTTCTCCATGTGAACACCACCTGGAAATTCCACGAGATGATCACGTTCCGGGACAAAACAGCGGAGAAATACGGCATCGAAATGCTGGAGTATATCAATCAGGAGGGTGTGGCCCAGGGAATCAATCCCTTTGACAGCGGTTCCTCTTACACAGACATCATGAAAACCCAGGCGTTGAAACAGGCTCTGACCAAATATGGTTTTACTGCGGCCTTCGGTGGGGGCCGCCGGGATGAGGAAAAGAGCCGGGCCAAGGAACGTATTTTCTCCTTCCGCAACGCAGCCCAGGCCTGGGACCCGAAAAACCAGCGGCCAGAGATGTGGAAACTGTACAACACAGAGATTTATCAGGGGGAGAGCATCCGGGTATTTCCCATTTCCAACTGGACAGAAAAAGACATCTGGCAATATATCAAACAGGAAAACATTGAAATCGTCCCTTTGTATTTTGCCAAAAAGCGCCCTGTGGTGGAGCGAAATGGCAACCTCATAATGGTGGATGATGACCGTATTTTGCAGCATTTGCGCCCTGGCGAGAAAGTTACAGAAAAAAAGGTGCGCTTCCGCACCCTGGGCTGTTATCCGCTCACCGGCGGAGTGGAATCCGAAGCGGATACGCTGGATGCCATTATTGAGGAGACGTTAAGCTCTGTGGAATCCGAGCGCACCAGCCGGGTTATTGACAGCGACGATGGCTTTGCCAGCATGGAAAAGCGCAAGCGGGAGGGATATTTCTGATGAATGACCTGTTGAAATTTATCACCTGTGGCAGCGTGGACGATGGAAAATCCACCCTTATTGGACATATATTGTACGATGCCAAGCTGCTCTATACCGATCAGGAAAAGGCATTGGAACTGGACAGCAAGGTTGGTTCCCGCAGCGGCAAAATCGACTACTCCCTGCTGCTGGACGGATTGATGGCCGAGCGGGAACAGGGAATCACCATTGATGTGGCCTACCGTTACTTCACCACTGAGCGCCGCAGCTTCATTGTGGCGGACACCCCCGGCCACGAGGAGTACACCCGTAACATGGCGGTGGGAGCCTCCTTTGCCGACCTGTCGGTGATATTGCTGGACGCCACAAAGGGCGTTCTGGTGCAAACCCGCCGCCATGCCCGCATTTGCAAGCTGATGGGGATTCAGCATTTCGTCTTTGCCGTAAACAAGATGGACTTGGCTGGTTACAGTCAGCTTTGTTTTTTCGATATTCAACGAGAAGTGGCAGCGCTGACGGCTGAACTGGATTTGGAGGACGTGATCATCATTCCAGTCAGCGCCACAGAGGGAGATAATGTGACCGCTCGTTCTCCTCGAATGCCCTGGTACAGTGGAGCGGCGCTGCTGGAATATCTGGAAACGGTAGATATTACGCAGAAAGAGATCAATGGTGCCTTTTGTATGCCCGTCCAGCGGGTCTGCCGTCCGAATCACCAATTTCGAGGATTTCAGGGACAAATCGAGTCCGGCAGCATTGACGTTGGGGATCAAATCTGTGTCTACCCCAGCGGGGAACATGGACAGGTCAGTCAAGTTTTAGTAGGAAACCATTCGGTGCAGCGGGCGGAAACCGGCCAGCCGGTGACACTCCAGCTGACCCGGGAGATAGATGTCTCCCGCGGCTGTATCCTGTCTGGGAAAGATCAATGGAAGCCAGCGCACAAGGCAGAGGTGACCCTCCTTTGGATGGATGATGTCCCCCTGTCTGTCGGGAAGGAATACCTGATGAAGCTGGGTACCAAACGGGTTTGGGCCACGGTGGAAACCATCGACTACCTGTTAGATGTCAACACCGGAAGCAAGCTGCCTGCTCAAAGCGTAGAAAAAAACGGGATTGCCCGTTGCAGATTGTCTTTCGCGGAACCAATTATGGCAGAGATGTTTGCCCAAAACAAGGCGTTGGGTGCGCTGATCCTCATTGACCGGGTCTCTCATATGACTGCCGCCTGCGGGGTAGTGGAGGCCTTGGACGAAGAGGAGACCCAGCCCACTTTTACAGATGGTGTACATTCTCTCAAGGGCAGCCTGTTTGACACCTGGACCTATCGACTGGACAGCGATACCCTGGGGCGTCAGCCCTGGACGGGAACACTGCGATTGGGAGATTCGGTTCCACTGATCGGTGAGAGCTTTCATTACCCAGAGGAGTTCGATGTAGTTTCCCCGGAACAGGGTACGACTGTTCTTATCCGACATGGCGCGGTGCAGAAGCTGTTGCTGCTGAAGGAGTATGTTTACACAGGTGTGTCGGTGCTGGATCAGCGGGGATTCCGACTGAATGTCCGTTCGCAGGAGGATTGGAACGCCTTCCTGCATCAATGGCAGGAGAGCGGGGCGCTTGTTGCCTATCAGGAATGGTCGGTATGGGCCGTGACTGGCCTTTATACCATTGAAAAATCTCCCGAAATTTTTTCAAAACCATAATTGGAAAGAACCTTTGCCCGGTTATAGCGTCAGGCTATATCCGGGTATTTTCTTTCAGTATTGGACGGGTTCGTCGGCCAGTGTTACCATTTTATTCAACAAACAATTCACTGTGTCAGGAAGAAGGAAGGAACGTCGCAGATGGAACGGGGCATTGAGATAAAATGTATTTATGGGGACGGCGCGAAAATTGAGGGGGAACAAACCGGCTCCATCAGCTTCCCCATTTACCAGACCGCCACCTTCGCTCACCCGGCGGTGGGACAAAGCACCGGCTATGATTACAGCCGCCTGCAAAACCCCACACGGCAAGCTCCGTCAAGATTGGAATCAGAGATCGAACGGAGTTGGTAATTTCATACTCTACCCGAATCGGAACCTCCATATACTCTGTCCGTTTGACCAGCCCATCCTCCTCCAGTTCCTTTAAGGATTTCGCCAGCATGGTGTTGGAGATGCTGCCCATTTTTCGCTTAATGTCATTATATCTGGCGGGGCCGTCATTCGACAGCGAACATAAAATAGACATTTTCCACCTCCCGCCTATCGCACTCATTGCTTTCTGCAAAGGGCATCCTACAGTGCAGGGACAAACATGCTCGTTCGCCATTTCATTTCCTCCATTAGAAAAGTTTTTTAGTACCTACTCCATAAAAACTGCGTAGTTGACATGAGTATATCCCGTGTCTATAATCATATTACGGCAGGTAGCGTTTTAAGAGTAAAGCCTTTTTACGGAGCGCATTAAGAAAGGTGTTCTTTAACTGTATTCTTTTGTGCTTTACCTTTTTTCTATGGAAAAGTTGATTCATTTTTAGCGAAAAAGGTCCAAAAGGTGGTGAAATGATGGGAAACAGCAGAAATCAAACGATCGTCAGAACCAGTATAATAGGCGTTACAATGAACGTATTGCTTTTTGCACTGAAAATCGTTGTGGGTACACTGAGCGACTCCATAGCAATTACACTGGATGCTGTCAACAACCTGCCAGATGCTGCCTCCAGCGTAATTACTCTTGTCGGAGGAAAACTCGCAGGCAAAGAACCGGACAAAGAGCATCCATTTGGCCACGGGAGAATCGAATACTTCAGTGCCTTGATAATATCTCTGCTTGTCTTATACGCCGGAGTGGCGTCACTTGAGGCATCGGTGTGCGGCATTTTACATCCTGAAACTCCAACCTATACCTCAATTTCATTGATTATCATTGCAATCGCTGTTGTGGTAAAAATCGCACTCGGAAGATATTTTGTGACAGCAGGAAAACGTGTGGACTCTAATTCCCTCATTAATTCTGGAAAGGATGCCACACTGGATCTATCTTCTTGTAAAGTTCTTCGTTTCCTATCTCGATTTGCCCCCATTCTCTCAAAACTTGGTTTCGTGGACTATAGGGGTATTGGGGATTTGGAGAAGGAACCAAAGCTCCACATCCTGCTGGTGGGCTACAACGGAGCCAGAAATACCGGCGCAGACGTGCGGGTAGCGGAAATCGTAAAACAGCTTCAGCAACGCCTCGGCAAAGAGAAAGTGCAAGCTCTGGCTGGACAGCGGGGCCACGCTGGAGCAGGCGATGGAGCAGTTAAAACGAGCTGTTCGAGGTGTGTAAGGAGGGATTCTCATGTTACAAATTGATTCACCGGCACTGGAAAAGCTGCTGCTTTCCGGCAGCTTCGGTCTGGAAAAAGAGAGCCTGCGGGTAGACGAAGCGGGTTTTCTGGCCCACACGCCCCACCCTTTCCCGGATGACCCCAATATCGTCCGGGATTTCTGCGAAAACCAGACGGAGATCAACACTTCCGTCCAGCCCAGCCCCCACGCTGCGGTGGCGGAGCTGGAGCGGCACACCCGGACGATTCAGCAAACGTTGGCAAAGCTGACGCCCAGAGAGTATCTGTGGCCCTTCTCCAATCCGCCCTATATCCGCAACGAGCAGGACATCCCAGTGGCTCAGTTTGCGGGGCCGCAATCGGAAAAAACCGTCTACCGAAACTACCTCTCCAAGCGGTATGGACGGTACAAGATGACCCTGTCCGGCATCCACGTCAACTATTCCTTTCATGAGGAACTGCTGCGCCAGGATTTTCAGCGCAGCGGGCAGGGCAGCTATATTGACTACAAAAACGACCTCTACCTGACACTGGCAAAGCGGGTCACGGCCTACGGCTGGATTTTGACGGCCATCACCGCCGCCAGCCCGCTGCTTGACAGCTCTTATGTGGAGAAGGAACGGTTTGACGGGGATGTGTTTCAGGGCCTGGCGTCCGTGCGGTGCAGCGAGCTGGGGTATTGGAACGCCTTTGCCCCGGTGTTTGATTACAGCAGCCTGCCCGCCTACGTGGAGAGCATCCGGGACTATGTGCGCCGGGGCTGGCTCCAAGCCCCTTCGGAGCTGTATTACCCCGTCCGGTTAAAGCCCGCCGGGCCGAACCGGCTGGACACGCTGGAGACCGGAGGCGTCAACCACATCGAACTGCGGATGTTCGACTTGAATCCGCTGACCTCCGCCGGTATCGAAGAACGGGACGTGGCCTTTGCCCAACTGCTGCTGTGCTGGCTGGCCGCCACCCCTGACCAGCCCTTCACGGACCGGGACCAGGTGCAGGCGGTGCAGAACTTCAAAAATGCCGCCCACTATGACCTGAAAACGGTGAATCTGATGCTGCCGGACGGTCGCGCCTATTCCGTGGCCCAGGCTGCCCGAAAGGTGATTGCGCTGATGCGGGACTTTTACCGAGACTATCCCGCCGAAGTACAGCAGGTGCTGGACTTCGAGGACGCCAAATTCATCGACGGAGAAAACCGCTACGCCTGGAAGATCCGCAAAGCCTTTTCCGGCGGTTTTGTCCGCAAGGGGCTGGCGCTGGCCAAGCGGCGACAGGAGGAAACCAATGTGTGAGCTGTTCGGCGTCAGCGCCTCGGTCCCTATCTCGGTGAATGAACTGTTGAAGGAGTTCTTTTCCCACAGCACAGAGCATCCCAACGGGTGGGGCATGGCGACCTTCCACGGCAACGCCGCTTCCTTGGAGAAGGAGCCGGTGTCCGCTTTCCGCAGCAGCTACCTGAAAGCGCGGCTGGATCACCCGCTGGAGACGGAGGGGATGATTGCTCACATCCGCCTGGCCACGGTGGGTTCCACGGACTACGAAAACTGTCATCCCTTTGTTCAGCGGGACTGCTTTCATCGGTGCTGGACGCTGGCCCACAACGGCACCATGTTCCACTGTCCGGCGCTGGCTCCCTATCAGTATGTGCAGGAAGGGCGAACCGACAGTGAGCGGATTCTCTGCTGCCTCATCGACCGGCTGGACCGTATGGCTGCCGAAATAGGCCATGAGCTGACAGCGGAGGATCGATTCCGGTTCCTGGACAGATTTGTCTGTGAGATGACCCCCGGCAATAAGATGAACTTCCTGCTGTACGATGGGGAGCTTTTGTACGTCCACACCAACTACGCAAACTCCCTCTATGTGGCCCAACTGCCCAACGGGGCGCTGTTCGCCACCACTCCGCTGGGCCATTACCGTTGGACGCCTGCGCCCTACATCACGCTCTGCGCCTACAAAGCGGGGCGGCTGGCCTACGTCGGCACAAACCACGGCAACGAGTATATCGACAACGAGGCGGATACACACTTTTTGTTTTTGGATTTTGCTGCCCTGTGAGCAAGGTGCCGGAAAAGGCGGGACAGATGTTGTTTTTCTTTTTGTATCAACCTTATCGGTACTTTTAGCGTAACACTCCTCTATCAAGATTTGCATATCTCTCTCCTTATCAAGCGGCACTTCTGCCCTCAAGGGGCACTTCCGAAGCTGCGCTTCTCCTTGCGCTTCGCTCCCTGCCCTTTCAGGGGCGATGAGGGGAATGGTAATTGTTAATTGGTCAACATTTCTGCCCAGTATAGTAC
>JAJPXR010000152.1:14362-14975 GCA_021205375.1 Clostridiales bacterium
CTGTTAGCCATTAGCCGTTAGCTGGGAGAGTGCTTGCTTTTTCGTATGTGTGTCTTGCCCAGTATAGTACCAGTTTTTCATGGAGAGCTACCGTTCGGCAACTGACCACCCCTCTTGCCTCCCTTAAAGGTACACAGACGAAGCTCAGCAAAGCGGGTTCCTCTGGGAGCGGAGTCGCAACGAAATAAGCGAACCCTGCCGCTTTCAGCGGGGCGAACGCTATGAAATCTGCGATGACAGGTAAGGAGGGGGGATGTTTTTAGGAGGTGGCCTGGGATTTCTGGCACATGACTTGAGCAAATGGGATAACCAGATTCCTATATGGCATCTCGTCCGTAATTTTCCCAAATTCTAACTGTATATTATTATATTGAAGTTAGTGAGACAGTAAAAACATTGAAATATCAACGAAAAACGGCGTTTTCCGCTCCATCAAAAACGGAAAATAACCCAATTTTAACCCATTTCAAAAGAAAAACGGAAAAAGAGAAGCACCGAACAGCGGTTTTAATAGTCGCTATTCGGTGCTTTTTGCGCTGTATCACCTTTGATTATTTCATTAGGGCGTATCTGAAAAGTCAGTAAAATTCGTTATCTTAACAAAATAGCAATC
>JAJPXR010000084.1 GCA_021205375.1 Clostridiales bacterium
GCCTCCCCTGAAAGGGGAGGGGGACCATGCGAAGCATGGTGGAGGGGTTTCCCACCGGAACGAGACGATTCAAAGAATAGGCAAAACAAACAACAACGCCCGGACGCTGCTGCGTCCGGGCGCTTCGCCTTTAGGCGCTGCCGCACGCTTCACGCTGCGGCAGCGTCCATTGTTTCATGGAAAACTTACAGGTTGGCCTCGAAGAACGCCTTCAGGCCCTCGATGGCGGCATCTTCATCCGCGCCGTCGGCCTTGATGGTGACGGTCTCGCCCTTCTTCACGCCCAGGGACATGATCATCATAAGCTGGGTCAGCTTCTTGGTGACGCCGTTCTTGGTGATGGTGCAGGTGGAGGAGTACTTCTTGGCTTCCTTGGCCAGCAGGCCGGCGGGACGAGCGTGGATGCCCAGTTCATCTTTGACGACGTAATCGAATTCTTTCATGGTTTTTCTCCTTTTAAAATAAAATATGATCGATCAATCCTCGGAACCCCTGAATTGATTTCACACTTGGATATTCCCCCGCTTTTTGGGGGTCCGGCTGGAGCCAGAGGGCTTCCATGCCGGCGTTTTGCGCGCCGAGAACGTCTTTTTTCAGGTTGTCCCCGATGAAAAGGCACTCCTCCGGCGGACAGCCCGCCTTTTTCGCGCAGAGCAGGAACAGGTCACGGTGGGGCTTTTCCACCCCGGCCTCCTCGCTGGTGACGACGAAATCCAGCGCGTCCAACAGGCCCAGCCGTTCCAGCTTTTTCAGTTGCCAGTCCGTCGTCATGTCCGACCCCACGCCGAGGCGGACGCCCCGCTCTTTCAGGGCTTGCACCAGCTCCGTCACGCCGGGACTGGGGACCATGGCGTCCAGCAGGGCGTTCCAGTAGAGGTCGTTCATGGTTGCCGCGTGGCGCAGGGGCAGCCCCCGCTCCTCCAGCAGCCGCTGGATGCGGATGGCCCGGCTGTGGCACCCCGCCGTCTGGCCCTGCTCCCGGAGCTGGCACTGCATCACCCGGTCATAGTCCGCCCGGAACGCGGCCTCGTCCAGCCCCAGCTCCCGCCGGGCGTACCGGCAGAGAACATCCATGGCCTGGGCGTTGGCGGCCTTATAGCTGTAGAGGGTGTCGTCGATGTCGAAAATGACCGCTTTTGGCATAAATCATCCTCATTTCCGGCTTGCCGCAGGGTCAGCCGCCCTCTCTGGCGGCGGGACAAAGATAGTATACCTTTTTTTTCGCCGTCTGGCAAGTCTTTTGTCTTATATTCACAAAAATTTTTATTTTTGTCCTGTTTTATTGTCGCTTTCGTGTTCGTTTTCAAAAAGAAAAAGGTTTTTTAATCTCCCTATTATTATAAGGCACCTTCCTCTGTTTGGCAAGGCAGTCTTTTGGGGGAAATGTCGGTTTCTCCCCGCCCTGGCCCGATGACAAAGCGCCCGGACAGGTTTTGCCTGCCTTCGGGCGCTTTGAGGGCTGTGGTCGGTCAGTCGTCGTCGCTGGTTTCCACGTAGGAGTAGGCGTTGGCCATCTTGTTGGCGTAGGAGGTCAGCGTCACGTTGGTCCGGTAATAGGCCACCACCGGGGTCCCATCCTCCAGCATGGAGTACAGCTTGGCCGCTGAGGTGGCGTTGATGTTGATGCAGCCGTGGGAGCCGTTGGTCAGGTAGATGCCGCCGCCGAAGGAACTGCGCCAACTGGCGTCGTGAATGCCCACGTTGTAGGCAAAGACCATGAAATAGGTCACATCCGACTCGTAATCCTCCCCCACCAGGGTGGCGGGGCTTTTCTTATAGGAGATGTCGAAGATGCCGTCGGGGGAACCGTTGCCCTTGTTGATGTTGCCGGAGACGATGTCGCAGCTCAGCACCAGCGTCCCCTCCTGGTAGTAGTAGAGATATTGGTTGGTGTAGTCCAGTTCGATGTAAGTGCTGCCGATGTCCTGCGAGTCGGCTGTCCGCAGCACGCCGGTCTGCTCATAGACCGGTTCACGGGTCACAGGCTCGCCGCCCTCCAGGTCGGCCAAAATTTGCTCGGCCTCTCCGGCCTTATCAACGACCCAGCCGTAGTCGCCGCCGCCGATGGTGATGGTGTCCCCCATGGTGGTGGTGAACCTGCGCTCGTCCCCGAAGGTGTTATAGGCCGTGGCCAGTGACTGGACGAAGTCGGCCACCGCGTCGGTGTCGATCGTGACGGAGTAATCCTCCCCCACGATGAGCATGTCGCAGATCTCCGCCGCGTCCAGGGATTCGTCCGCGTCCCCGATGTCATACTGGATGGTGGCGTTGCAATAGAACTGGATCTGGTCCAGAGCGGCGTTCAGGGTGGCGTCGTCGGCGTATACCTCCGGGTTCACGTAGCAGTCCCGGTCCAAGGTACATTCCGACAGCCCGGAGGCCACCGCCTGGGTGATGGTGCTGACCACGGTCTCCGTCACCGGCTCGTTGCCGTAGACCTCCTCCGTGATCTCATAGGTGCCGTCCGCGGCCCGCACCAGCTCTGCGTCCTCCGACAGCGTGAAGCTGCTGTAGTTCAGGAAGCCCAGCGCCAGGATACATTCCTCCAACTGGTCCTCGTCATAGGAGAAGGCGGCCTCCAGCGTGCAGGCGTGTTCCTTCCGCAGCTCCAGGGGCCAGGCGAAGTTGTTCTGCTCTTCCATCAGGGCCTCTTCCGCCCCCGCGTCCACATAGGCGTAGGAAAAATCCGCCCCCTGAAGGGTGAATGTGTTGTCCTCGGTGTCGTACACCGTCAGCTCGTAGGCCGCGCCGGTGGCCACGTTGTCCGCCTTCAGGTCCGCAGCGGTCTTGCGGCTGTAGTCCACCCCGTTCACCGTGGTGTTAGGGAAAAAGTGGGAGTGGAAATAAAACGCACCGGCCAGATACACCGCCAGCACGATGAGCAGCACGGCCAGCACCGCGATGAGCACCGGCAGCCAGACGCGCTTTTTCTGTTTTTCGTTCGTCATATCAATCACCTCCGGCTTTCTGTCACCGCCGCCGGGCCATGTGTGGGCCTTGTGGCGGAGAATAGGGGGTTATGGCCGTGAAAAGCGCGGCCACCCCGAAAGCCTGTTCTTATAGTAACGCATTCCGGGAGAAATAGCAATGTTTTTACATGAATAAACGAAAAACAATTTCTGAGAAACAAACAGTTTTCTCCATCTGTAAAACGGCAGCAAAGGATTTGTAAAGCGCGTCACGGCCAGCGGCAGCGCGGCGCTTATGCAGGATTTTATGCAATTTCATCGAAAAGAGTGGGATTTATCCCTGCATTTCTCTGTTGGAAACGCAGAGTTTCCCTTGCCATTGGCCCGAAAATCGGTTACAATGAAACTCCAGTTGGTTTTTTAAATGTGATAACGAAAGGGGCGAACCACATGCGTCACCCTATGCCCTTCGGGGCGGATTATACACCGGAGCGGACGGTGTTTCGGCTCTGGGCGCCACAGGCTGCCCAGGTCAAATTGCAGCGCTTCTGCACCGGCAGCGACGAAGAGCCGGGCGCCCGGTTCCTGGGCGAAGTTTCCATGAAAGGCCCGGTGGACGGCGTGTTCACCTACACGGCCCCCGGCAACCTGAAAAACGAGTATTATCAGTATCTTTTGACCGACGCGGACGGGAACGTCACCTGGTCGGCGGACCCCTGGGCGCTGGCCTGCGGCGTCAACGGCCAGCGGAGCATGGTGGTGGACCTGGCCGAGACCGACCCCTCCGGCTGGGCAAAGGACCGGGGACCGGACTTGGACGGCAAGGCCCCGGTCATCTGGGAGACCCATGTGCGGGACTTCTCCAGCGACCCCCGCAGCGGCGTCACCCCCGCCCACCGGGGCAAGTTCCTGGCCTTCACCGAGGACGGCACCACCCTGGACGGGGCGGGTGAGGTCCCCACCTGCCTGAACTACCTCAAACAACTGGGCGTGACCCACGTTCAGCTCATGCCCATCTTCGACTACGGCTCAGTGGACGAACGCTGCCCGGAAGAGCAGTACAACTGGGGCTATGACCCGGAGAACTACAACGTCCCGGAGGGCAGCTACGCCAGCGACCCCTGCCACGGAGAGGTGCGCATCCGGGAGTGCAAAGAGATGATCCAGGCCATCCACAAGGCGGGGCTTGGGGTGGTGATGGATGTGGTGTATAACCACACCTATCGCAAGGACTCCTGGCTGGCGCGCACCGCCCCCGGCGAATACTACCGCACCATGCCCGACGGCAGTCCCGCCAACGCCTCCGGCTGCGGCAACGAAACCGCCAGCGACCGGAAGCCCTTCCGGGAGTACATGCTCGCGTCCCTCTGCTACTGGGCGCAGGAGTACCACGTGGACGGGTTCCGGTTCGACCTGATGGCGGTCCACGACGTGGAGACCATGAATCTGGTCCGCACCACGCTGGACCGGCTCCCCGGCGGGGAGCGGCTGCTGACCTACGGGGAACCCTGGTCGGCGCTGTCCACCCGGATGCACCCGGAGGCCATCCCCGCGGGCAAGGCCGCTGTGCGGCAGTTCAACAGCCGGTTGGGAATTTTCTGCGACGACACCCGCAACGCCCTGGTGGGCAGCCCCTTCACCGTGTTCGAGAAGGGCTACGCCAACGGCAACCCCTCCGACAAGCTGGCGGAGCGGGTGCGGGCGGCGACCCACGGCTGGTGTGACCGGGCGCGGCTGGGCTACGCCAACAACCCGGGGCAGATTTTGCAGTACGTCTCCTGTCACGACAACTACACCCTCTGGGACCGGCTGACCATCGAGGAAGGGGCGCAGAACTACGACTGCATGGAGCCTCACCGCCTGCAATGCTGCAAGCTGGCGTCGGGGATGTGCCTGACCATGCCGGGGCTGGGCTTCTTCCTCTCCGGCGAGGAATTTGGCCGCACCAAGCAGGGGGACGGCAACAGCTACCAGGGGCCGGAGGAGCTGAACCGGTTGGACTGGGGCCGGACAGAGCAGTTCGCCGACCTGGTGGACTGGTATCGGGGCCTGCTGGGGCTGCGGGAGTGGCTGGTCCCCATGGGCCGCCTCCATCCGGAGCGGGCCAAAGGGGAGTATCTGGAGGTCCCGGACAACTGCGTGGGCTTCTGGCTGGACGGGGAGGGACCGTGGAGCGCCTTCCTGGTCTGTTACAACCCCTACGACGAGGGGAAACCCGTCGTCCTGCCCGCCGGAGCGTGGCAGGTACTCTGCGACGGGAAACGCAGCGATTTGTGGAAAAACGATGCCCCGCCGGTGGTGTCCGGGGAGTGGATGCTGCCGCCGGTCAGCGCGGTGGTGCTGGGACAGGTGTAAAAGCAGCCTCCCTGCTGCGCAGATCTAAAACATCACCGCTTCGCCTTGAGACACGGCAAATGTGCAATGTGCAATTAGCAAATGTGCAATGGCCGTTTCCGCTGTTATTGCGCATTGTACATTGCTAATTGCTAATTGAGAAGGGGGACTATATGAAACAAGTGCTCTGCTTTGGCGATTCCAATACCCACGGCTACGACGCCTTCACCGGCGGCACACTGGATTACACCCGCCGCTGGACGGGGCGGGTGCAGAAGGCCCTGGGGGAACAGGCCCTCATCTGTGAGGCGGGGCTGAATGGCCGCACCTGCGGTTTCGACGACCCGGAGGTGCCGGGGCGCAACGGACGGAAGCTGCTGAACAGCGCCCTCCAGACCCACAAGCCCCTGGACGCGGTGGTCCTCATGCTGGGGACCAACGACTGCAAGACCTGTTACCGGGCGGACGGCCCCGCCATCGCCAGGGAGATGGAGGCGCTGGTGGAGCAGGTGGCACAGTTCGCCCGGCTCACCGACTGCGACGCCAAGACGCTGGTGGTGGCTCCGCCGCCTCTGGGCGAGGAGAGCATCACCTACCGGGACTTCGACCGGCAATCCCTGGTAGTGTCCCGGTCCCTCGCGGGGCTGTACCGGGACTTAGCGGCGCGGCACGGCGTGGCCTTCGCCGACGCGGGAGCGTGGGACATCCCCCTGGACTTCGACGGCACCCACTTCACCCCGGAGGGCCACCGGCGGTTCGCCCTGCGGATGGAGGCGGAGCTGCGGGCGCTGCTGGGGCTGTGACGGTATTTCTTTCCTATCCGTGAAAAATGGACAACATGAGCAAAAAGCCGGCGAGAAATCGCCGGTTTTAGTCATAGTGATGAAAGTTTTTTCGCCTCTTGCTAGAAAAAATCCATCGTAGTATAATGGCGCGTGAAAAAAGAAGATCAAAGGAGATATGCTCTGTGGAAGAAACCAATCGTACACAAGAGAACAAAATGGGCGTAGAGCCCATTAACAAGCTGCTGCTGACCATGGGCGTGCCGCTGATGCTGTCCATGCTGGTGCAGGCCTGCTACAACATCGTGGACAGTGTCTACGTGGCCCAGCTCAGCGAGGACGCGCTGACCGCAGTCTCCATGGCCTTTCCCATCCAGAACGTGATGATCGCCGTGTGCAGCGGCACCGGCGTGGGCATGAACGCCCTGCTCTCCCGCTCCCTGGGCGAGAAGGACTTCCGCAGCGCCAACCGCGCCGCCAACAACGGCGTATTCCTGGCCATTTGCAGCTATGCGGCCTTTGTGCTGGTGGGCCTGCTGGTGGCCCGGCCTTTTTACATGAGCCAAATCAGCTATAACATGGACATCGTCAACGCCGGCGTGTCCTATATGACCATCGTCTGCTGTTGCAGCTTTGGCCTGTTCACCCAGATGACCTTCGAGCGGATGATGCAGGGCACCGGCCTGACCTTCTACACCATGATCACCCAGATGTCCGGCGCCATTGTCAACATCATTCTCGATCCCATGTTCATCTTCGGCATCGGCCCCTTCCCCCGGCTGGAAGTGGCGGGCGCGGCGGTGGCCACCTGCATCGGGCAGGTGGTGGCCGGTATCATGGCGCTGACCATGAACCAACTGCTGAACAAGGATGTTCACGTCAGCCTGCGGCAGGTGTTTCACCCCTCCGGGAACATCATCAAGCGCATTTACTACGTGGGTATCCCCTCCACCATCATGGCCTCCATCGGCAGCGTCATGTACTACGGCATGAACCTGATTTTGACCGGCTACGGCTCCACCGCCAGCGCGGTGTTCGGCGTGTACTACAAGCTGCAATCCTTCTTCTTCATGCCGGTGTTCGGCATGAACAACGCCCTGGTGCCTCTCATCGCCTACAACTACGGCGCACAGAAGCGGAGCCGGATGTTGCAGGGACTGAAAAGCGGCATGATTTTCGCCTTCATCATCATGTGTATCGGCACGGCAGCCTTCGAGACCATCCCTCAGGTGCTGCTGGGCATGTTCAACGCCAGCGAAAACATGCTGGAGATCGGCGTGCCCGCCCTGCGGACCATCGCCCTGAACTTCCCCGTGGCGGCGATCTGCATCGTGCTGGGCACCGTGTTCCAGGCCCTGGGCAAGGCGACCTACAGCGCCATCATCTCCCTGGGCCGTCAGTTGGTGGTGTTGCTGCCGGTGGCGTTCATTCTGGCAAAGATCGGCGGCCTGTCCCTGATCTGGTGGAGCTTCCCTATCGCGGAGGTGGTCAGCCTGATTCTGACGCTGTACTTCTTCCGCCGCGTTTACCAGAACATCATCGTCCACGTGGAGGACCGGGTGTGACCGGCGCAACTTCCTTGTGATTCCAACCCTTCCCTCATCATGGGGGAAGGGTTTGGCGCTTTTCGGGGAATTGCTGCGAAAACCGTTACAAACTGTCCACCAAAATCGGGGTGGCGCATAGTATAATTTGAGTGGTTCGTCGAATCCAGACGGATTTACTCAATTAGCAATGTGCAATGATAGGTATTCTGTTGAATCAGCCTTGTCGGTCATTCCAGCTATGGAAACCCCTCCACCATGCTTCGCATGGTCCCCCTCCGCCGTCAAGCGGCACTTCCGGGGCTTTTGCCCCTCCCTGCCCTTTCAGGGGAGGCGAGGGGGGTGCTCGGTTGCGGAACGGTACTTCTTCGTGGAAAGAGTGTACAGTATGAAATAAATATTTCCCATACAATCCGCCCATAAAGGCTAAAAGGGAGAGAATAGATGCCTTAAAAGCTGTTTTATGAACAAAGATTGTACTATATTGGGTAAAACGCAGGACAGCCGACAAGCACTATCCCTCCTTGCCTCCGCCGTCAAGCGGCACTTCCGCTTCGCTCCCTGCCCTGAAAGGGGAGGAGGGCCGCCGCCTTTGGCGGTGGCGGAGGGGTTTCTGGCACATCGATTAGCAAAAAGAAACCTACATTGTAAAAGCGAGGTGCATTTCGTGCAGCAAACCAAACTCCACAACCGAATCAAACTGGCGCTCCGGGCGGCGTTGGTGCTGGCGCTGGCGGCGGTGTTCGCCGTCTTTTCCTCCGACGCGGTGAATGGCCGCTGGGCCTACTATCTGCCCACCACCATCACCGTCAACGGGGAGGAAGTGGTGGTCAACGAGGCGCTGGAGCAGAACGAATACACCGAAGAGGACTTCGCCCTGGGCGAGGACGGGCGGATGGTGTGCCTGACCAGCGGCTACCGGACGGGCATCGACGTATCCGCCCACCAGGGCGACATCGACTGGGAGGCCGTGGCCGCCGACGGCGTCAGCTTCGCCATGCTCCGGGTGGGCTTCCGGGGCTACGGCGCGGAGGGGACGCTGAACCTGGACGAATACTTCCTGCAAAACGCCCAGGCCGCGGTGGAAGCCGGGCTGGACATCGGCGTTTACTTCTTCTCCCAGGCCACCAGCGCAGAGGAGGCCGAGGAAGAGGCCGCCTTCGTGCTGGAGCAACTGGAGGGGCTGACCATCACCTTCCCCGTGGCCTACGACTGGGAGCTGATCGACGCTGAGGACTCCGGCGAGACCGGGGCACGCACTGACGACGTGGACGACGAGACCGCCGCCGCTTGCGCCGAGGCGTTCTGCGCCGCCATCACCCAGGCGGGGTATCAGGCGGCCCTCTACGTCAACAACCAGACCGGCTATTTCTCCTACGATGACGCGCAGCTCCAGAGCTATTTCCTCTGGTACGCCGGATACGAGCAGAGCTATCCCGATTACTATTACGCCGTGGACCTGTGGCAGTACACCGAGAGCGGCGCCGTGGACGGCATCGTTGGCGGCGTGGATTTGAACATCTACCCCATCGACAGCGACCCCGCCGACAGTTCCGCTACCGGCGATGCAAGCAGCAGCTCCGCCTCCCTGGAAACGGAGGGCAGCGCATGAAAACCCAATTCATCCAGGTGCTGGGCATGGTGCAGGGGGTGGGCTACCGCCCCTTCGCCGCCCGGCTGTGCGAGGAACTGGGCCTGACCGGCTCCGTGGCCAACAACGGCGGCATCGTGGAGCTGACCGTCACCGGGGAACCCTCCGCCCTGGACGCGCTGGCCCGGCGGCTGGCGGAGGACGCGCCCCCCAACGCCCGTGTGGACCGGGTGACGCGGGAGGACAGACCGCTGCAACGCTTTGACCGCTTCGCCATCGCCCCCAGCCGCACCAGCAGCGACCTTGCGCCGCTGCTGCCGCCTGACCTTCCCACCTGCCCCCGGTGCGCGGCGGAGCTGCGGGACCCGGCCAACCGGCGCTATCGCTACCCCTTTATCAGTTGTGTCTCCTGCGGCCCCCGGTACAGCATTCTGGAGGCGCTGCCCTATGACCGGCCCAACGTGACCATGGGGGACTTCCCCCTCTGCCCGGACTGTCAGCGGGAGTACACCGCCCTGGGGGACGTCCGCCGCCACGCCCAGACCATCGCCTGTCACAACTGCGGCCCGGTGCTGCTGCTGGACACGGCCCAGGGGCGGCAGGAGCGGGAGGACGCTCTGCAAACGGGAATCTCCCTGCTGCAAAAGGGGGGCATCGTGGCGGTGAAGGACATCGGCGGCTATCACCTGGCCTGTTTGCCCGGAGACGAGGCCGCCTGTCGGCGGCTGCGACAGCTCAAGGGCCGGGAGAAGAAGCCCTTCGCGGTGCTGTTTGCGGATGTCGAACAAATCCGGGGCTATTGCGCCCTCTCCCCGCAAGAAATCGACCTTTTACAGTCCAACCCCCGGCCCATCGTGCTGCTGCGCAAGCGGCCGGGCAAGGACTTTGCCCCCGCCTGCTGCGGCGAGAGCCGGGAGATCGGGGCCATGCTGCCCTGCAACCCCCTGCAAATTTTACTGGCGGAAGCCTGCGGCCCGCTGGTGATGACCAGCGCCAACCGCTCAGGGGAGCCGATGGTCATTGACGATGAGCAAATGTTGTCCTGGCTCGCCCAGGGACTGGACGGGGTGCTGTGGCACCGGCGACGCATCCTGACGCCGCTGGACGACTCCGTCACCCGCATCGTCTGCGGCGGGCCTCAGCTCTTTCGCCGGGCGCGGGGCTACGTGCCGGAGCCAATTTCCGTCCGGAGCGCAGGGGAACAGGTGATTTTCGCCGCCGGGGGAGACCTGAAAGCCTGCTTCTGTCTGTTGCAGGGGGAGCGGGCGTATCTCAGCCAGCACTTTGGCGACCTGGAGGACGTGGACGCCTGCGACACCCGGCAAAAAGAAATCAGCCGCATGGAGCGGCTCACCGGCCTCCGGCCCACCCTGGCGGCGGTGGACCTGCACCCGGCCTATCTCTCCCGTCAGGGGGTGGAGGACCTGCCGGTGGTGGAGGTACAGCACCACCACGCCCACGCCGCCTCGGTGATGGCGGAGTGGAATCTGACCGGCCCGGTGCTGGGGGTGGCCTTCGACGGCACCGGCTACGGCACCGACGGGGCCGTCTGGGGCAGCGAGTTTCTGCTGTGCCAGGGGCCGGAGTACCAGCGGGTGGGCCACCTGGACTATGTGACCCTGCTGGGAGGCGACGAGGGGGCCAGGAACGCCGACACCATCCTCTGCGGCTACCTGCGGCAGGCGGGGCTTTCCCGGCCCGACAGCCGGTTCCGCATGGTCGCCGCCGCGCTGGACCGGGGGCTGAACGCCGTCCGCTCCAGCTCCATGGGACGGCTGTTCGACGCCGCCGCCGCCCTGCTGGGCATTTGCATCTACAACGGCTACGAGGGGGAGTGCGCCATCGCGCTGGAGAACGCCGCCGCAGACGCTCCCACCTGTCCTGCCCTCGCCATGCCGGTGCGGGAGGAAAACGGCCAGCTTTTGGGGGACGCCGCCGGGCTTATCGCCCGGCTTTGGGCCGAAAAAAAGGGCGGGGGAGACCCCGCCGCGCTGGCCCTGGCGTTCCACCGGGCGCTGATTGAGTATGTTGTGCAGACCGCCTGCTGGGTCCGGGACCGCTTCGGCGTGACCCAAGTGGCCCTCTCCGGCGGCACCTTCCAGAACCGGCTGCTGCTGGAAGGGGCGCGCCAGGCGCTGGAGGAACAGGGCTTCGCCGTGTACTGGAACCAAAAGGTCCCCTCCGGGGACGGGGGCCTGTGTTTGGGACAGGCGTGGGTGGCGGCGCGGCGCGCTGTTAGCCGTTAGCAAGTTTCCCGCGAAAAAGCCCTTTTCCACAAAAATCGCCTGTACACAGGGCCGAAGCCCCGCGTACAGGCGATAGTCGTTTCTTCTGCTGTCAGGCGGCGGTTCTCACCCCGCCACGAACAGCCCGTTCTCGTCGGCGTCCACCACCAGCTCGGTGCCGGGGGCCACGTCGTCGGCGATGATCTTCCGGCCCAGCAGGGTCTCCACGCTGTGCTGGACGTACCGGCGCAGGGGCCGCGCGCCAAAGGCGGGGTCGTAGCTCTCATCCACCACCGTGGCCTTGGCCGCGTCGGTCAGGCGAACGGTGAGCTGCTTGTCCGCCAGGCGGCGGTTCAGGTCGTCCACCAGCAGGTCCACGATGCCGGTGATGTTCTCGCGGGTCAGGGGTTTGTAGAACACGATCTCATCCAGCCGGTTCAGGAACTCCGGGCGGAAGGAGCGTTTCAACAGCTCCTCCACCTGCGCCCGGGCGGTGTCGGAGATCTCCCCGTTCTGGTCGATGCCGTCCAGCAGGTACTGGCTGCCCAGGTTGGAGGTCAGGATGATGATGGTGTTTTTGAAGTCCACGGTGCGGCCCTGGCTGTCGGTGATGCGCCCGTCGTCCAGCACCTGGAGCAGCACGTTGAACACGTCGGGGTGGGCCTTCTCTACCTCATCGAACAGCACCACGGAGTAGGGCTTGCGGCGGACGGCCTCGGTGAGCTGACCGCCCTCCTCATAGCCCACGTAGCCGGGAGGCGCGCCGATGAGCCGGGAGACGGAGTATTTCTCCATATATTCGCTCATGTCGATGCGGACCATGTTCTTCTCGCTGTCGAACAGGGCTTCGCTGAGGGCCTTGGCCAGCTCGGTTTTGCCCACGCCGGTGGGTCCCAGGAACAGGAAAGAGCCGATGGGCCGGTTGGGGTCCTGGATACCGGCGCGGCTGCGGAGGATGGCCTCAGTCACCCGCTGGACGGCCTCGTCCTGACCGATGACCCGCTTGTGCAGCGTGTCGTCCAGGTGCAGCACCTTCTCCCGCTCGCTCTCCATCAGCTTGGCCACGGGGATACCCGTCCACCGCTCGATGATGCGGGAAATCTCCGCCTCGGTGACCTTGTCCCGGAGCAGGGAGCGCTCCCGGCCCTCGTTGGCGATGGCCTCCTCTTCCTCCAGGGACTTTTGCAGAGCGGGCAGGCGGCCATACTGAATTTCCCCGGCCTTGCCGTAGTCCTGATTCCGCTGGGCCAGCTCCAGCTCGCCCTTGGCGGACTCGATGTCCTCCCGGAGCTTCTGCACCCGGCCAATGGCGTTTTTCTCGTTGTCCCACTGGGCTTTTTGGGCGTCGAAGTCGCTGTGCAGGTCGGCCAGCTCCTGCTGGATGGTGGCCAGCCGCTCCTGGGAGAGCTTGTCTGTCTCCTTTTTCAGCGCGGCTTCCTCGATCTCGTGCTGGATGATTTTTCTTGAAATTTTGTCCAGTTCGGTGGGCATGGAGTCCATTTCCGTCCGAATCAGGGCGCAGGCTTCATCGATGAGGTCGATGGCCTTGTCGGGCAGGAACCGGTCGGTGATGTACCGGTTGGAGAGGGTGGCGGCGGCGACGATGGCGCTGTCCTGAATCTTGACGCCGTGGTAGACCTCGTACCGCTCCTTCAGGCCCCGCAAAATGGCGATGGTGTCCTCCACCGTCGGCTCGTTCACCATGACGGGCTGGAACCGCCGCTCCAGGGCGGCGTCCTTCTCGATATACTGGCGATACTCGTTCAACGTGGTCGCGCCGATGCAGTGCAGCTCGCCCCGGGCCAGCATGGGTTTCAGCAGGTTGCCCGCGTCCATAGAGCCTTCGGTCTTGCCGGCCCCCACGATGGTGTGCAATTCGTCGATGAAGAGCAAAATGCGCCCGTCGGACTTCTTGACCTCGTTGAGGACGGCTTTCAGCCGCTCCTCGAACTCGCCCCGGTACTTGGCGCCCGCGATAAGCGCGCCCATGTCCAGGGAGAAGATGGTCTTGTCCTGGAGGGACTTGGGCACGTCGCCCCGGACGATGCGCTGGGCCAGGCCCTCCACCACGGCGGTCTTGCCCACGCCCGGCTCGCCGATGAGGACGGGGTTGTTCTTGGTTTTCCGGGACAAAATGCGGATAACGTTCCGGATTTCGTCGTCCCGGCCGATGACCGGGTCCATCTGGTTGTTCCTGGCCCGCTCCACCAGGTCGGTGCCGTACTTTTTCAGGGCATCGTAGGTCTCCTCCGGGTTATCGGAGGTGACGCGCTGGCTGCCCCGGACGCCGCTCAGGGCGGTGAGGACCTTCTCATGGGTGAGCTGGTACTGCTGGAACAGCGGTTTCAGCGTCCGGTCCGGCGCGTCGATGAGGCCCAGCAGCAGGTGCTCTACCGAGAGGTACTCGTCCTTCATCTGGTCCGCGGCCCGGTCCGCGGCGGTCAGGGCCTTGTCCATGTCCTGAGAGATGTAGACCTTGCCCGGTTCCCGGCCGGAGCCGGAGACCTTGGGCAGCTTCTCAATTTCCGCGCGAACGGCGGCTTTCAGGCTGGCGGGGTCGGGGCCGATGCCCGTGATGAGCTGGGGGATCAGCCCGTTTTCCTGGTCCAACAGGGCGTAGAGCAGGTGCGCCTGCTCCACCTGGGGACTGCCGTACTCCAGCGCCACGGTCTGGGCGGCCTGGACGGCTTCCTGGGATTTCTGTGTCAATTGTCTGTTTGTCATATTCGTCCAACTTCCTTCCTGACCCCACGGCCCAAAAGGGGAGGGGTCTTGCTTTTGATTTGCCCTTAGTATAGCCGGGAAGTGTGACATAATTATGAACAAATGATGAATTTTTAGCAGTCTCCGGCTTTGAGTGCTAAAAAATTCGGCGGTGGAAAGGCACCGCTTTGGGGAATTTTCCCTATAAACCGGCAGGAACCCCCAAAGGTTGCTAAATCCAGTCAAAAAATCACAGGCGGGCGTTGAGAAATCGGGGCGGGTGTGGTAATATAAACAGTAGTTGTCCCTTTATAACAGCCTTGTCGATGGTTGCAGCGAGAAACCCCTCCGCCACCGCCTGAAGGCGGCGGCCCTCCTCCCCTTTCAGGGCAGGGAGCGCAGCGGAAGTGCCGCTTGACGGCGGAGGCAAGGGGGATAGTGCTTGACAAATGGTGCAATTATTTTTCAAAACATGTCAGATAAGGTGCGAATCATGGACAATTCAAAACCCTATACCGGATATAATAAGGCATTAAAGGACAGAGCAAGGGTGCTACGGAAAAATATGACCCCGGAAGAAAGCCGCCTATGGTATGTTTTCCTAAAAGATTATCCTGTAAAAGTGTACCGGCAAAGAGTGATTGATGGGTATATCGTTGATTTTTATTGTTCGATTGCAAAATTGGTAATAGAAATTGATGGAAGCCAGCATTTTACAACGGAGGGGTTGGAATATGATTCCTTTCGCTCTGATTTGCTGGAGCAATATGGTCTGGAAGTGATTCGCTTCACAAATCGGGATATTAAGGAACCTCTGATTAAATCTCACGCATCCCCCGAAATATGCTATAATAGAA
>JAJPXR010000058.1 GCA_021205375.1 Clostridiales bacterium
ACGCTTTGTATGAAGCGGCCCTTTGCCGGGAGCGTGCCGACTGGATCGTCGGGATAAACGCCACCCGGCTTTTTTCTATTCTCTACGGCAGGACGCTCCATGTGGGGCGGGTGGTTTCCCCCACGCTGGCGATGGCAGTACTGCGGGAGGCAGAGATTTCGGCATTTCAGCCGGAGGCCTTCTACACGGTCAACCTTGCTCTCCCGGACGGGAAAGCCGCCAGCGGGAGGATGAAAGAAAAGGCGGAAGCAACCGCCCTTGCCCAGTCCTGCGCCAACGGCACCGCTGTCGTGACAAAATGTGAACGCAGGGAAAAGAGCGAGAAGGCACCGGCGTTGTATGACCTGACCTCCCTCCAGCGGGACGCCAACCGTCTGCTGGGATTTACGGCACAGCAGACGCTCGACTATTTACAGTCTCTCTATGAGGATGTACTCTGTGAAGGGTAGTTTCCATGCTGCCCAAGAATACATCATGACTGAGGACCGTTTGTGGCGAATGGACAGCAGTTATGAAGATTGGGGGTGATAATCCAAGGATCACGATTACCGTAGCTGCCAACAAATTCGACACGAAGGGAGTCTCAAATGGACATCACTTACACAAAAAGCGGGGACTACTACCTCCCCAACATCGTTCTCTCTAACACCACACATTACCACATCGGCAAGTATGGCCGGATGCGCCGGGACTTTCTCAAGGAACATCGTCCCATTCAGTACAGTGACCTGATACTGACGGAAAAGCTGTTCCCCCACCTGGCAGAGATCGACGATGCCTGCCACCAGCGGTTGGCAGTCATGATTCCTGCTATGGTCGAACGGGAAGGCGTGGCTGCTGCTCTGAAAAAGGCCGACCAGATAGAATGGGTGCGGCGTATGAACAGCATCAAGGCCAGGGCTGAGGAGGTCATTCTGGCCGAGTTGATTTATACTGACTAGACGAGTATTTTAGTAAATCCTCAAAATGGGGATTTACTAACCCGATTTCTAAATTTTTACTGTCACACTTTCCCAAGATGCTGATTTCACGGAAACCACTCCACTACTAAAAGGGCCTGGGCTGAACGGAAGTATCTTTAATGGACAGGCTATTGAGGCCAGTTTTTACGAGACTTTGCTGCTTTATAAATTTTCACGTTGGAAAACGCATCAAATTCGTCAGTCAGCGATTCTCTGTTCTGCGCTCTGTCTGCGCTGTCATATGGGAAATCACGCCAATCGAAATAGAAACGCTGAAATCAGCGAATCAGAAAATCCGCTATATGTAGAGGACATCGATGTCAGACGACAGAATCGCCTGTGAGCAGGTTCAGAATCTTTCCCGTGTTCGTTGCATTAAATGAGCCATTCGAGATTGCCCATTGCAATTTCGGTAGCGGCTACTGAAATTCAATATCGACAAAAAAGCCGGTGCATCGTGTTCTGCAATGTACCGGCTTGGTTTGTGGCATATGAGAGTATTTGAGTTGGCATCTTGCCCCGATTGGAGCAGCCTGTAGTCGTTATCAAAATGATAACGACTAGAAAAGTTAGCTATATCATGGTATATACAAATAAAAACACAACATATTGACTATTCTATTCATCTCACCGCAAGTTCTGATTTTCAGAACTTGCGGTGACTTTCCGTCAGTTGCGGTGGTTGTTCCCAAAATGGGAACAACCAAACCGCTTTCGCAGGTTCCCATTTTGGGAACCTGATCCTTGCCATGCACAGTCCGCAGACTCACTCATCTTTGTTCAGGTTACCCATTATCAAATCACTCAGTTCCTGCGGAAACACCTTAGCCCACAACCGGGAAGTGTCCAGTTCAGGATAGTGATACCGCCAGCGGTCATAGTCCTCTTTGGTGATTTCCCCTGTCTCCAGCTTTGCGGCCTGCTCCTGCCACACATAGAGCATCCGTTGCAGTTCAGCGGCGTCCTTCCCCTGCCACACATCGACACGGAGGACGATTTCGCCATCCACCTCCGTGACCTTCAATCCGTATACATCTTCCAGCGTAAACAGTGTATGGAGCAAACCGGTATAGCTGTCGATGTCCGGAACGGTCAGCGCCTGGGGTGAGACATCCAGCACATTTGCCAATCGTCTCGTGATGTCGGCTTTCGGCGTTCTGCTGCCCGACTCATACTGTGACATTCGCACATCGGCGTTGCTCTCCGGAAAGCCCACAGCCTGACCCAACTGTTTCAGTTTCATGCCCCGCTTCTTGCGGAAAAAGTGTATCCGTTCCCCGATTGCCATTACTGCATCGCCCTCTCTTCTATTGTAATCTCAGTATAGCGTAATTGTTTATGGAAGTCAAGAGAATTAAATGGATTTGTTTTAATATTTCCTGAATAGCACTTGACTTAAGCGGGAATGCGTAGTATAATAACAATATTAAATGAAATTGCTTAATTTACAACTGAATGATCGTCTGACAGATATTTTTATTGGGGAAGCAGGCCGTGACAATAGGGCTCCCGAAAAGTCTTGAGACTTTTTGGGAAGAGGAGGCGCAACGAAATGAGCGAGACCTGCCGCTTGCGGCGGGGCGAGGGATATGGAGTTTGTGACGACGAGAGAGCTTGCCAAGATAGGAACCAAACGACACAGCGGCCGAACAGGGCTTGCCTGCCAGAGTCTGAGCGGGAAAACGGCAAGGGAGAGGTAGGTGGACAAAATGTCCATTTACCAAAAAACTCAGGAATATGTGGTGGTGGACAAATTGTCCACCACCACCGGCCACTCCAGTGGAAACAATTTCGGTAGCCGCTACCGAAATTGTTTCCACTGATGTCCTTCCCATCCCGAACACATCTTACGAACATACATAAAAGAAAGGGGGCTATGAAGCAGATGAAGAAATTGTGTTTGTTCGGGTGCGGCGCTGGGCGCTGTACGACGGGAAGGAGGACTGATCGCATTAACAACAGCTTCAGCATGACCCGGCACATTGGGTCAACCACCTATAAGGTGAAGGTGTTTCTGGCGGAGGACGGCGATGAACCGATGGCGGAGAAAATTTTGCGGATGATGCAAAATGAGGTATTGGAATCGGCGGCGGAACGTGCTATACTGGACTTGCCACAGATGTGTCCTCAGTCTGAAAGGAGTGCCTAAAAATGGCCACCAGACAGACGGAAGAAAAAATCACGGCGCTCTATGAGCGCCTCTCCCGCGACGATGAGAACGTCGGGGATTCGAACTCCATTGTAAACCAAAAACGTTATCTCCAGTCCTACGCTGAACAGCATGGCTACACGAACCTTGTCCATTACACTGATGACGGTTACAGCGGCGGTAATTTTGACCGTCCTGCGTGGAAACGTCTCATTGCGGATATTGAGGCAGGAAAAGTAGCTGTACTGCTCGCCAAGGATATGAGCCGCATTGGTAGAAACTACCTTGAAACTGGCTTCTATACGGAGGTGATGTTCCGGGAACATGGAGTTCATTTTATTGCCATCGCCAACAATATCGACAGCGAGGACCAGAGCAGTGGAGAGTTTGCGCCGTTCATCAACATCATGTCGGAATGGTATCTCCGGGACTGCTCCCGCAAGGTCAAAACGGCCTATCAGACGAAGGGCCGGGCAGGGAAACCGACAACTAATGTTGCTATTTATGGCTATGTGAAAGACCCGGAGGACAAAGACCACTGGCTGATTGATGAGGAGGCCGCCGCCGTAGTGCGGCGCATCTTCCAGCTTGCAATCGCAGGGAACGGACCATATGCCATTGCACGGATCTTGCAGCGGGACAAGGTGGAGTGTCCCAGTTACTACCTCGGAGCCAGGGGCAGAGGGACAACCAGAAACTGCTATAAGGAGCAGCGGCCTTATGACTGGACGGGAACGAGTGTAAGCCGCCTTCTGGCAAAACCGGAGTATATGGGGCACACGGTCAACTTCCGCACCAGCAAAAAGAGCTACAAGGACAAGCAGGTGAAAAACGCCCCGGAGGATTGGCTGATTTTTGAGAATACCCATGAGGCCATTGTCGATCCAGAGACATGGAAGCTCGCACAGCGTACCAGGGAAACGGTCCACCGCACGGACACCACTGGCGTCGCCAATCCCCTGACCGGCCTTTTGTTCTGCGCAGACTGCGGTTCGAGGATGTATAACCACCGTAACCGTATGCACACCAGAAATGGCAAAGAGTATTTGCAGGATTATTATGACTGCGGTGCTTACAGGCAGGGGCTTTGCCGTGAAAAACAGCGCTGCTCCCACCACTATATCAGCACAAAGGCAGTGCGCAGCCTGATACTGGAGGCGATCCGCTATGTCAGTCAGTTTGCGCTGGCAGACGAGGCAGCGTTTATCAAGAAAATGCGGGAAGCATCGGAAATCCAGCAGGAGGAAGCGGCAAAGGCCCTGAAGCAGAAATTGCGGCGGGATGAGAAACGCTGCAAGGAACTGGACACGCTGCTCAAGAAGCTGTACGAATCCTATGCCCTTGGCAAGCTGCCGGAGAAGCGGTATGAAGCGCTTTCTGCGGAGTATGAGCAGGAGCAGGCGGACTTGGAGGAGGCCATCGCCGCAGGGCAAGCTGAATTGGACTCTTTCAATGAGGACACAGCCAAAGCAGAGCAATTCGTGGCCCTGGCAAAAAAGTATACGGATTTTTCCGAGCTGACCACCCCTATGATTTATGAATTTGTGGATAAGGTGCTTGTCCACAACCCGGAGCGAATCGACGGGGAACGGGTACAGGAAGTGGAAATTTACCTGAAGTATATCGGAAAGGTCGAAATTCCTGCCCCGGAACTGACGCCGGAGGAGATTGAGGCAGAGGCCAGAGCAAAGAAGCGCAGGCAGCAGAATCGGGAGAGCTACCAACGGAGGAAGGAAAGGGAAAAGAAGAAACTGGCGGCAGAGCAGACCGAGGCCAGGGACAGCGCATGATGTCAGCAGTAACCAATTTCACATTTATCACAACGGGAGCCTCCTGCGAGGCTCCCGTTTCCGTTTGAAGGGGGATAAGACTTTGAACAGAAACACAGCATTTAAGAACGAGATCAAGGCCAACATCATCCGTTCCGGCTTTACCATGCAGGAGGTTGTGGAGATGCTGGCGGATGAGTACGGATGGAGCAGTAGTGTGTCCAACTTCTCCGGCAAGCTGAGCCGCGGTTCCCTCCGCTATCTGGAGGCGGTGGAACTGGCTGACGCACTGGGCTATGAAATCATCTGGAAGAAGAAAGCGGGTGGTTGATTGGCAAAAGAGAAAACCAGCGGAATCTACTTCAAGGTGTCTGAAAAAGAACGACAGCTTATTGAGCAGCGTATGGAAGAAGCGGGCGTCACCAACATGAGTGCCTTCATCCGTAAGATGTGCTTGAACGGGCTGATCGTTCATCTGGACATCCCACAGATACCAGATTGCGGCCGATATTTGAAGTCAGCGTCGAACAACCTGAATCAAATCGCCCGGCGGCTCAACTCCGACGGCGGGTATTACCCGCAGGAGTTGAGCGAGGTTCGGGAAAGTCTGAACAACTGCACGGAGCTTTTTGGGCAAGTACTGAAGAGTCTTGCGAAAATCGCATGAGTGAGAAAACTTATCATTCAATTTTCTTCTCATAAGGTCATTTATGCCGGCGGCCCAACCGGGCCGCCGCTTTTTTAGGAGGTGAACTATGGCAACGACGTTTTTGAAACCGCTTCACGCCGGGAAGGGTCGCAGCATCGCCCAGACACTGAGGCGGTCAACAGACTATGTAAAGAACCCGGACAAGACCGATAACGGTGAGTGGATCAGCGCCTACCAATGCAACCCCTCTATCGTGGATGCGGAGTTCCTGTTTTCCAAACGGCAGTACGAGGCGCAGACGGGCAAGGCCCACAAGGACAATGATGTGATCGCTTACCATATGAGGCAGTCCTTCAAGCCAGGGGAGATCACGCCGGAAAAGGCCAACAAGATCGGTTATGACCTTGCCATGTCACTGACGAAGGGCAACCATGCCTTCATCGTCTGCACTCATGTGGACAAAAAGCATATTCACTCGCATATCATCTTCAACTCCACCAGCCTGGACTGCACCCGGAAATTTCGGAACTTCTGGTGTTCCAGCTTTGCCATCCGCAGGATTTCCGACATCCTCTGTCTGGAAAATGGCCTGTCTGTGATTGAGGACCCGAAGCCCAGCCGGGGCAGCTACGGCTCCTGGCTAGGGGAGAATAAGCCTCTGACCAATCGGCAGAAGCTGGAGCAGATGATAGATGATGCGCTCACCCCTGACTGCAAAAGCTATGAAGATTTTCTGGCGGCAATGCGGGCGGCGGGGGTCGAAGTCAAGACCGGCAAGCACCTGGCGTTCAGAATCCCGGAGGGAAAACGCTTCATCCGTTGTGATTCTCTCTCGGAGGACTACACCGAGGATGCCATTCGGGAACGGCTGGAGGGCAAGCACAATGTCAGGAGTCGCCAAAGACAGGAGGGCTTAACCGCTAAGGAGGATATGCGTCCTCGCTCCCTGATCGACATCCAGGCGAAGCTGGCTCAGGCCAACTCCCCCGGCTTTGAACGGTGGGCGAAATCCTATAACTTGAAAGAAATTGCAAAGACAGTCGTTTGGATGAAAGAGCATGGCATGAACGATGTTGAAAAATTTGCAGAGGATTGTGACGCCGCAGTCGAGCGCTATCACGAACTTGCGGATAAGACGAAAGCCAACGAAGCCAGAATGAAGGGGATCGCCGAGCTGCAACGGCATATTGGAACCTATGGCAAGACACGGGACATTTACGTTCAGTACAAAAAGCTCCCGAAGAAAAAACAGGCGGAGTTTTACGAGGCCCATCGGAGTGACATTATGTTGCATGAGGCGGCCAAGTGCTACTTCGATTCTCTGGGGCTGGAGAAGCTGCCCTCCATCAAGGCGTTGAAACAGGAATACGCTGTGCTGAGTGCAGAGAATAAAAAGCTCTATCCCGACCAGAAAGCAGCCCGAAAAGAAATGATCGACCTGCTCACGGCGAAAAGCAATCTGGAGCGGTTCCTGGAAATCAAAATCGAGCAGCCCAAAAAGAAAGAACAGCAGCAGGAAGAAAGCCGGTGATGACCGGCATGACCCATTCCGGGGTCTACGGCGTTTGTCGTAGGCCCCGGATTTTTTGCGTTCAGCGCTCAACAGAAACTGAAAAACTGAATGCACATCGGGAGACGGAGTATGAAATAATCACGCCCGTCTCCCAGCAGCAGACGCCGAAGGCGGCTTAAAACCCCGTCCCAGCCGGGCCGGGGTTCGCAGGGGCTTGGGGGCGGCAGGCCACCAACAAGCAGCGGAGGTATATACCGAGGCATTGCTTGCCACAATATACTTGATTAGGAACGCCACTGGTGAAACAGTGTTATTCAGCAACTCATAGTCAGGTGCAAAAAATAGGAGAACGGTCTATCGAGACGTCGTCGGCCAACGCTTTATTGATCGACTTGAGAGAAACCATGTTGCGTCGTTTGATCCATCCGGTCAGCCTTCCTCCGGCAAAACAATGTCATACTTCTCCACGTCAATGATAGCAGAGCCGTTGGCTTCGAAGGAGATGCTGTCGGCCTCTTGAGGGGTGTAAATGGTGGATGTCAGGGTCTGTTCGCCGTCATTGACAAAAATCTCCACGGAGAACCGGTCCATGAGGATGCGCAGCTTGATCTCGCCGTTCTGGTAGCGCACCAGCACCTTCCGGGAGGAGACGATGTTGTGGCGGAAGCCGGAGTTGCTGCGGTCGAAGCGCAGCACGCTGTTGTTGGGGTCGTAGGTGATGGCGGTATAAAACTCTGTGTCCTTGGCCACCTTGATGGTGAACTTCTGGTACAAGCTGCCTCCGGCGGGGCGAACAAACACCGTCATATCCACGGTGCGGCCGGACACGCTGGGCAGGCAAAGCCGCTCCCGGACGTAGACGTCACGGTACAACACCGGCTCGCTGCGGTACTGCTCCAGCTCCCGGACGGGGTTCTGGATCATCAGGCCGTCCTTCATCCGCAGCTCCCGGGGGATGGTCAGTTGCCCGAACCACTTGACCCCCTGGGGCTTGTTGTGGCCCGTCTCCGGGGACTGCATCCAGCCGATGAGGATGCGGCGGCCGTCCGCGGCCTCCACCGTCTGGGGGGCATAGAAGTCCAGACCGTAGTCCAAGGCGTGGACCTCTGTGCGGTCGAAGTGGTGGGCCTTTTTGTCGTAGGAGCCGGTGATATAGACCACGTTGTTGCCGTTGTGGAACTCCAGGCCCCGGGCGGTCATCTCCATGGGGGAGGTGATCAGCACTGCCATGCCGTCCAGATGGAAGAAGTCGGGACACTCCCACATCCGGCCATACTGGTTACGGCAGCGGTCCAGCACGGTGACGTATTCCCACTGCATGGAGTCCGGGCTGCGAAAGAGCAGGATTGCGCCGCTGTCGTCCGCCACCCGGTTGGCGACCACGGCGTAGAAGCACCGCTCCTCCCCATCCCACCAGATCTTGGGGTCTCGGAAGTCCTGGACACTGCCGCCCGTAGGTAGGCTGTCTGCGGTGATGACCGGGTTTCCGCTGTACTTTTCATAGTCCACACCGTCGCCGTAGGCCATGCACTGGGTCTGGCGGCTCTCAATGAGGCCGTCCTCCCGTTGCCATTCCTCCACGCCGGTGTACATCAGCAGGTGCCGCCCATCGGGCAGCTCCAGGGCGCTGCCGGAGAACACACCAGCGTTGTCGTAGTCCTCGTCCGGGGCCATGGCCGCAGGCAGCCGCTCCCAGCGGATGAAGTCCCTGGTGGTCAGGTGGCCCCAGTGCATATTGCCCCACACCGTTTTGTAGGGGTGGTATTGATAAAACAGGTGGTACTCGCCCTTGTAGTAAGAAAATCCGTTTGGGTCGTTGAGCCAGCCCACTGTGGGCGTCACATGGAAGAGAGGACGCTCCTCAGGGGTGATTTTCTCACCGTAAATTTTCTCGTAATTGCGGGCGCGCAGTAAGAGCTTGCTGTTCATGGTCGTGCCTCACATTCTTTTCTGGGATTTTGGAACTTTTGAAAGTTGGAACGGGTTCCATATGGAAACGGAAAGGGCACCGCACAGGTCGCAGGGCGCGGTTCGTGCGGTGTTTCTCCATAGCGCCGGTATTCCGGCAGGCGCGGGGCGGTCAGACGGCAGTCGATGCGCCCCGGCGAAGAGTGACGGGAAGGGTGACGTTTTGCGCGGCCAGCTCCTTGCCCTGAATCAGGTCCAGCATCATTCCCACCGCCTCCTGTGCCAGCCGTTCGATGGGCTGAACGATGGTGGTGACAGAGGGGTAGACCAGCTTGGTGATCTGTGTGCCGTCGTAGGACACCAGCTTCAGGTCCTCCGGGATGCGAAGGCCCCGCTCCTGGGCGGCCTGTAACACAGCCAAGGCAAAGGGGTCGGCGGCAAAAACGCCGTCTACGTCGGGTATCTCCCGGAACATGGCGTCGGCGGCGACCCGGTACTGCTGGAAGTCGGCATTGACCCACTGGTCGGAGCGGGAGTGGCAGGTGACGCCATGCTCCTGCATCACCTGGGCAAACACTGTGTGCCGGGTAACAGAAGGCGTGGAGACCCAGCCGTGCTCCCCACCGAAGGGCGTAGAGGGCGCAGTCTCGTCCGCCCCGCCGAACTGCACCACGTTGCGGCAGCCTGCCCGAATCAGCTCCTCGGCGGCCAAACGCCCTCCCTGTTGGTGGTCCGCCGCCAGGCAGGGGATACTGTCGCCCAGATACCGGTCCAGGGCCACGATGGGCCTGTGGATGTTCTGGTACCGCTCCACACCCAGAGACGTGTGGGCAGCGAAGATAATGCCGTCTACCACCTGGCGCTTGAGCATATCCAGATAGCGCAGCTCGTAGTTCTCCTCGTAAAAGGTATTGCAGATCATGGTCTGATACCCGGCGGCGCACAGCGCCACCTCGATCCCGTTGACCAGCTCAGAGAAGAAGGGGTGGGACAGCTCCGGGACAATAACGGCCACGATGCCAGTCTTGCGGAAAAACAGGTGCCGGGCCATCTCGTTGGGGGTGTAGTCCAGCTCGTCAATGGATTTGAGGACCCGCTGACGGGTCTCCTCTTTGACATAGCCGTTGCCGCTGAGCACGCGGGAGACAGTGGCCGCGCCCACCTGGGCGTGCCGGGCAACGTCCTGAATGGTAGCCATAAGTACGAAATCCTCCATAGGTTGCTGTTCTTAGTTTACAACGAGACAGCGGACTTGTCAAACGGTTACACCCGTAACGCGCAAAAAGCGGGGTCGGCCGGCAGAGCGGCCGACCCCATAGGAGGGAGGAAAAACAGTTTGCGTTGAAACAGGTCAGCCCTTGATGCCGGAGGAGGCGATGCCCTCCACATAATACTTCTGCATGAACACAAACATGATGATCATGGGGATGGCGGAGATCACCAGGGCGGCCATGATGGCGCCGTAGTGGACGGGCTGGGTGCCGAAGAAGGACTGTACGGCCAACTGAATGGTGCGCTTGTTCTCGCCGGTCATGACCAGGAAGGGCCACATGAAGTCGTTCCAGTGGGAGACGAAGTCCAGGATAAAGACGGTGGCGTAGACGGTCTTGGAGATGGGCATGACCACGTTGAAGAAGGTGCGAATGGGACTGCACCCGTCGATGGCGGCGGCCTCCAGCAGGTCGTTGGGGATGTCGTAGAAGAACTGGCGGAACATATAGATGGAAAAGCACTTGGCGATGAAGGGCACCACCAGGGCCTGGAGGGTGTTGACCCAGCCCAGCTGGGACATCTCGATGTACAGCGGCAGCATGATGGCCTCCATGGGGAGCACCATCAGGGCGATGACCAGGTTCAGGATCAGGCCCTTGCCCTTGAAGTCGAACTTCGCCAGGGCGTAGCCGCAGATGGAGTTGACGATCAGGTCGAAAATCAAAATCAGGCCGATGTAAAGTAGCGTGTTTTTGAACACCACCGGCAGGTTCATCCGGGAGAACACTTCCAGGTAGTTGGCCAGGGTCGCGTTGGTGGGGATGAACGTCATAATGGAGTTCATGTTGGCGAAGATGTCGGCTTCCGGCTTCAACGAGGCGGAGATCATCCAGATCAGCGGAGAGACGAAGATGATGCCGATGACGATGTTTCCCGCGTAGAACAGGAACTTGTTGAGGAAGGCGGACGCCTTCTTGGATTGCGGTCTTCTGTTCATGGTTCGTATCCCCCTTTCTCAGTCTGTGGCCGAAGTGACCCGCTTCATTGCCAGCGACATGGTCACCACAATGATGAAGAACACCGCCGCCACCGCACAGGCATAGCCGAAGTTGCCGTTCTGGAAACCCTGGGTGTAGATGTAGTAGACCAGGGTCTTGGTGGAGTTCTTGGGGCCGCCCTGCGTCATGACGTAGGGCTGGGTGAAGAGCTTCATGGCCTGGATCATGGTGATCATAATGACGTACTTGATGGTACCCTGCAGGCCGGGGATGGTGACATAGAGGAACTGCTGGAACTTGGTGGCGCCGTCCACGGAGGCGGCCTCGTACTGCTCGCCGGGGATGCCCTGTAGCCCCGCCAGGAAGATCATCATCTGGTAGCCTGCGCCCTGCCAGGCGGACATGAAGATGATGGAGTTCATGGCGGTCTTTTCGTTGCTCAAAAAGTTGATGGAGTTGAAGCCCAGGTTGGTCAGCAGGGAGTTGATGAGGCCGGTGTTGGGGTTGGAGTTGTACAGCACCGTCCACAGGATGGAGATAACCACCATGGAGGTGAGCTGGGGGCTGAAATACATGGTGCGGAAAATAGCCACGCCCCGGAACTTCTGAGACACCAGCATGGCCAGCGCCAGGGCCAGCACACACTGGCAGGGGACGACGATGACGGTGAAATAGACCGTGTTTTTCAGCGCCTGCCAGAAGTCGCTGTCACCGATCAGCTTGACGTAGTTTTGCAGGCCGATGAATTTGATGTCGTCCGGCCGCATGATCTGGTACTGGAACACCGAATAGTAGACCGTGTAGATCATGGGGACCACCAGGAAGGCCACCAGCAGCACGACGGCAGGAATGACAAACACGTAGGCGGCGATCCGCTCATTCCGCTTGCGGGCAGACAGGTTGGATGCTTTCGTCATGAGACAATTTCCCTTCTTTCTTCACGAATAGGTGCGGAATTGACATGATACGGGGAATTTTGGGTAAAAAACGGCCGCACCGCAGGGACAGTGCGGCCGAAAGGGGCTTTAAACAATTTTTTGGGGGGAACTTACTCCGCGTAGTAGGTGTTGTAATTCTCGGTGAAGTTCTCGGAGACGCGGTCCAGCTCGGACTGGATGTACTCCTCGTCCACGGTGCCGGTGGAGGCGGCGTCGGAGAAGATGTTGGTCATAGCCTCAGCGTAGTCGCTGGAGAAGTTGGAGTAAGAGGGGGAGCGGGGACGGGCGGAAGCGGTGGTCTGGAGCTGCTCCACGAACAGAGCGCGGGCGCCCTCCTGATAGTCGGCCATAGCCTCCTCGTCATAGGCGGAGATACGAGTGGCGGGCTTGGCGATGGCGGCGGCGTAAGTGGCCACGTTCTCGGTGTTCATCAGCCACTGGAGGAACTCACCGGCAGCGTCTACGTTCTCGCAGTTCTTGGAGATGGCGGCAGCCCAGTCGCCGCAGGGGGAGACGGCGGTGCCGGTGTCGTCAGAGACGGGGTAGTAGGTGACGCCCCACTCAAAGTCGGCGCTCTCTTCCAGGGTGGCGACCTCCCAGGAGCCGCCCAGCATGGTGGCGCAGGCGCCGTTCAGGAACTCGTCGTCGATGGGGTCGATGTTGGCGTAGCCGTTGGCGATGAGACTGGCCAGCCAGGCGGTGGTGGTGACGGCCTCAGAGCTATTCACATAGCCCTCGGCGGTGGTGCCGTCGTCACTGATGTAGTCCATGCCCTCGGAGACGTACAGTGGCTCCAGCGCGTAGGGCAGGCCCTCGCCGTGGTCCATGATGATATGGGTGCCCACATAGCTGTCGGTGGTGCACTTCTCGGCGATCTCCAGCATCTCAGACCAGGTGATGGGGTTGTCGATGGTGCGGGAATCCAGATCGTCCACGTCCACACCGCACTCGGTCAGATAGTCCTTATTGTAGAAAAAGGCGACAGAAGATTCGGTAGCGCCGATAGCGTAGAGCTGGCCGTCATAGGTATTCTGCTCCACAGCGGAGTCCAGGAAGTCCTCCAGGTCCTCGGCGGTGAAGTAGTCGTCCAGGGGAACGGTGACGCCATTGGCGGCGTAATAGGCGACCTGGGGGCCGTCCACATAAAAGATGTCGGGCAGGTCGTTGGAGGTGACGGCAGTGGCGATCTTGTTGTCGTAAGCGTAGGAGTCAGAGCGGTCGATGGCCTCGCGGCTGACCTGGATGTTGGGGTTCGCAGCGTTCCACTCGTCCAGCTTCTCCACCCACCAAGCCTCCACAGCGGCCTCGTCGGTGGGACTCCAGATGGTCAGGTAGATGACTTCGTCACCGTTGGCGGCGCTGCTGTCGGTTGTAGTGCTGCTGCTGGAGCTGCAGGCTACCAGCGACAGCGCCATTGCCAGAGCCAGAACCAGAGCAATGAGTTTCTTCATAATGGGTTCCTCCTTATGATATGATGATTTTTCTCCCTGAGGAGAACTGTCATTTATGAAACCCGTTCCACATTGAGAATTTGTAAAACCGCAGCGGTACTGCGGGTAAAATTCCGAATGTGGAATCGGTTCCATATCGTATTTGTATGATACCGGACGCAAAGGAAAATGTCAAGCAAATGGACGGATTTTTTTGTGCAAAAACAGAAAAATGTGAAATCCGACAAAAATAAACATTTCTTTTTGTGCAGAACCTACAAAGTCCTGCGGCGTTGCAAGAGGCACATTCCAGAGCCAGATGTCCCCCAAAAGCGCGAAAAAGAGGGACCGGTCAAAGTTGCCGGTCCCTCCGATTGTCAAAAAGCATCGATCAGTTATCCTCCGCGTCCTCTTCTGGTTTTGCGTCCTCCTCCCCTTCCTCGATGGCCTGGATGCGCCCCGGGTCGAACAGCCGGGCCAGATGTAGCGAGTTCAGATAGGCCACCAGAGAGAAGCCGATGATGAGCAGCACAAACAGCGCCTGGGGCGCGTAGGTGGGAGAAAAGAGGAAGATCAAGATGGGCAGCACGTCCAGCAGCATGATAAAGATGGTGAAGATGCTGTTTTTCATGGCCAGTAAGAAGCCGTGGCGGATGGACTCCCACACGCCGCCGCCGAAGTAGGCCAGCGCAGGGAAGGCGTGGCTCACCGCCGCCAGGTAAAAATACCCCACGGAGAGGATGACCACCTGAAAGACGAACCGGAACCCGATGTCCCAGGAGGAGGCGGCCAGAAAGTCCAGCACCAGCACAGCGCCCACTCCGGCGGTCAGCAGGAAGAGCAGGGTACCCTTTTTCAGGTTCTTGCGGAAGGCCCGGAAAAAGGCCCGGTATAGACCGGTGTCCTCCCGGAAGGCCATGCGCAGGGTGACATCGTAAAGGGCGGTGGTGGTGGCCCCCAGCGTGACGATGGGCAGGCTGCACACCACCCAGATGACGTTGAGGAAAATCAGGTCGATCATGCGGTTGAGCAGGCGGACGATGGAATTGTCCTGTTGCAGAAATTTCATAGAATGGCCTCCTTTTGTGATTGCAAGTTGATAAACACATTATAACAACATGGAACGGGTTTCGCAATAGGAAAATAAAAAAATTTTGAACTATTCACAACTTTGTGCTCGCGCCCAGCAAGAGCATGACCCGCGCCCCCCCAAAAACAATGTCTGCTGAAAGTTTTGAAAGTAGCTATGCCGAGAATCCACTGAGCTATTCTGGTTTTCCCATATACAGGAAGCTGCTGTCCGATACTCTTTGTGGACATCAGAAAACTGAAAAATACCCTTGACAAAACGCATCTGAGAAGAAGTTGACCACCTATCCCAGAACG
>JAJPXR010000186.1 GCA_021205375.1 Clostridiales bacterium
GTATATACTGAATTTAATGAAAGGAGGGCTGTCCATGGCCATTGAATTTCTGCCGGAATGGATGGCGAATCTGGATGAGGAAGATTTGGCCTTTGTCCGGCGCTTCGTGCTGGCCTCCGGCTCGCTGAAAAAGGTCGCCGCCGAGTACGGCGTCTCCTACCCCACCGTCCGGCTGCGACTGGACCGGCTCATCCAGAAAATCGAGTTGGGGGAGAGCGGCGAGAAGGACCCCTACATCGCCCTGGTCAAGCGGCTGGCCGTCAACGAGAAGCTGGACTTCGACACGGCCAAGCTGCTCATCAACGAGTACAAAAAACAGAAATCCCCCGGTCAAGCGGGGTAAATGCCCAACTTTAAAGGAGGAATCCATATGGAAACCAGTGCTGTCCGCGTGACGATACTGCTCGTCTTTTTCCTGGTGCTGCCCATCGGGGCCATCGTCCTGCAAATCTTTCTCTCCCGGATGGAGAGCCGAATCCCCGGCCTGATTTTGCCGGGGCTGAACCTGGTGGTTTCCGTGCTCACCGTGCTGCTGATGGTGGCCAACACCGGCAGTCTGATGGAAATCATTGCGACTATTCTGTCAACGCTCCTGCTGTTCAACATCCCCACCCTCCTGCTGCTGCTCATCTATTACGTCTGCCGGAGAAAGTACCGCAAGCAGAGCCAGATGGACAGGATGCGGATTCAGGATCTGTGACGGTCTGCTTTTGCACAAAGGAGGAAGTTCACTCTATGCTGGTTTATCTGATTCTTTTCCTGGCCCTTCTCGTCGGGGTGATCCTGCTGCAAACGGTCCTCTCCCGGATGGAGAATCCGGTCCCCGGCCTGGTCCTGCCGGTGGTGTATCTGGTGGGGTTCGTTGTCGGAACGCTGTATGCAACCGGCGCACCCCGCCCCGGAGCCGTGGTTTCGGTATTTTTTCCGCTTCTGTTTTCCAATATTTTTGTGGCTTTGGCGCTGGTTCTTCCCATCGCGCTGCTGCTGTTTATCTACTACGTTTGCCGGAGGAAATACCGCAAGCAGAGCCAGATGGACAGGATGCGGATTCAGGATTTATAAACGTTACGCAATGCAATAAAGCGGCGGTTCCCCGCACAGGGAGCCGCCGCTTGTGTCGTTTTTTCTCAAAAATTTTTTGCAAACGGGCCGCATAGTCCGGTTTTCAGGACTTTGACTTTGCTATACTATCCTTATCACAAAACAACGGATTTATGTTATTGATAAGGAGGTTCCGTTATGTCAGTTGAAATGCGCAATGTTCGCGGCCACGTGGAAGTCTATGATTTGTTTGGTCAGTTTCTCTTCTCCGCCGACACCGTCAGCGAAGCCTGGGCGGAGCTGCGGGAGGAGGAGGATTGGCTCAGCCAGCAGGAGCGGTACGCCTCATAAGCGGGGAACGCAGCTTTTCGGGCTTTTGGGTATAATTCTGGAAAAATCGGGTTATCCTTCCTGCATGGAGGTAATTTGACCATGAAAAAACATTCTTTTACCCAAAAGCTGACCAATTTCCTCAACGGCAGGGGCTTCTACATCGCCCTGGCTCTGTGCCTGGCCGCCATCGGCGTGTCCTGCTGGTATCTGTGGCAGGGGGCGACCCTGGCAGGCGAGATGGCGGAGGAGGCCAGCGCGGTGGAGACCGTCACCCTGGAGCCGGAGGAATCCGAGGAGACCGCCGGTGACGCGGACATTTCCACCGACCCGGCGGACGCCGAGGACCTCGCCGAAGAGGACGCTCCCAGCGACGCCCCTGCTGAATCTGACGCAGAAGAGACGGCGAACACCGAAACCGCGGCGGAAACTGCCGTGACCGAAGAATCTGCCGAGACTCTGGAGCCAGTGACGGAGACCGCCGCCGAGATCTCCGAGTGGGTCTGGCCCCTGGAGGGGGCGGTGGTGGCCGCTTTCTCCAGCGACACCCTGACCTATAACGAGGCTCTGGGCGACTGGCGCACCCACAGCGGGATTGACCTCTCCGCCGAGGTGGGGCAGGAGGTGGTGGCCGCCTGCTCCGGTACGGTCATCTCCGTCCAGGACGACGTGCTGCTGGGCCGGACGGTGACGGTGGACTGCGGCGAGGGCCTGACCACCTTGTACGGCAATCTGGCGGAGGAAACCGCCGTCACCGCCGGGGACACTGTTTCCGCTGGTGATGTCATCGGCGCCGTGGGGGAGACCGCCTCCGGCGAGCGCAACGAGACCGCGTGGCTCCACTTCGCCGTGGAGCAGGACGGAGAGCCGGTGGACCCCATGGAATATCTGGGGTGATTTTCTTCAAGATAAGTGCAGGTTTTCTGTGAAGAACTACTATTCCACAACTGACCATCCCCCTTGCCTCCCCTGAAAGGGCAGGGAGGGGCAAAGCCCCGGAAGTGCCGCTTGACGGCGGAGGAGGGCCGCCGCCTTTAGGCGGTGGCGCAGGGAGAAGCGCAGCTTCGGAAGTGCCGCTTGACGGCGGAGGGGTTCCTGTCACATAACTAAATAAAAAGGACAGTCATATCTGGAATGAATGTGTGTTAAAACCCAATGACCCCCAAATGCTCCAGCAAAATCTTGCCCCCCATCAGAATCAGCACCAGCCCACCGGCCAGCTCCGCACGGGATTTGTACCGGGCGCCGAACACGTTGCCCACCTGCAAACCCACGCAGGACAGCACAAAGGTGATGCAGCCGATGAAGCACACCGCCGGGAGGATGTCCACCTGCAAAAAGGCGAAGGTCACGCCCACGGCCAGCGCGTCGATGCTGGTGGCCACCGCCAGGGCCAGCATCGCCCCAACCGCAAAGGAGGCGTCTATTTCCTCCGCCTCGCCCCTGGACTCCCGCACCATGTTGCCGCCGATCAGCGCCAGCAGCACAAAGGCGATCCAGTGGTCCACCTGCTCCACCAGGCTCTGGAAGCCGCTGCCCAGCAGGTAGCCAATGAGGGGCATCAGCGCCTGAAAACCGCCAAACCACAGCCCCACACACAGAAGATGTTTGGGCCGCACCTTCTCCACCGAAAGTCCCTTGCACACCGCCACCGCGAAGGCGTCCATGGACAGACCCACCGCGATGACAAACAATTCCCACAGTCCCATGTTGTTTTCCTCCTCATTTGCTTCTCCGAAAGCATTTCCTCTGCGGCGCGACCATAACACGCCGCATTTTTTGCGCCGGAACAGGCCCGGCAGTCCCAAAAGGGGCAATCGGAATAAAAAAAGGCGAGACCTATCTGCTCCTCATGCAGATAAGTCTCGTCATTTCAGCCGGGGCCAGGAATTGCTTCCAGGCTGTTGACCCCGGCGCACACTTGCCATAGTTGTGCCGACTACTCCCTTATTCCCTTGCATCATACCATATTCGTTCGGCAAACGCAAGGGGACAGTTTGCATTTTTTGTCGCTACTCCACCCGGTAGAACAGCATCTCCTGGGCGGCACAGTAAAAGGTGTCGTCGCTGACCTCGGTGATGTAATAGGTCAGCCCAGCGGTCTCGCCGGGATAGTTGAAGATCACCAGCTTGGGACAAAGCCCCGCCGCCGAGCGGTTCAAAATGGCGCAGTCGTAGGTCTCCCCCTCCATGTCCAGATAGGAGATAGTGACGGTACACTGGTTGCCGTCGAAATATAATTCTTCCGTGTCCCCGCCGAGATTTTTCCACATCCAGCGGCCCTGGAGGGCGGTCATGGTCACGTCGGGGTAATCGGGGTCCACGGAGGTATCCAGCCCCTCTGTCGCCAGCCACGCGGCGATGTCCTCCGACGCCTGGGCGACTTCCTCCCCAGAGGAAGCTGCACCCCGGCTCCAAAGGCTGGGGAGGCGGAGCATGGTCAGGTTGGAGATTTTATAGCAGACGTTGTGGTATTGGTAGGGCGCGGCCAGGGGAAACACCACGAAAAAGAGGAACGCTCCCGCGAAAACCACGCCCAACAGGGCCAGCAGCCCCTTTTTCAGCACTTTCACGGCGTCACATATCCGCCCAGTTGATGACATCCTTGTTCTTGACGAAGTATTCCACGCCGGAATAGACAGTCGTCACCACGATGACCCAGCAGCACACGGTATCCAGCACGGGGATGGACACCGCCAGCATCAGGATGATGCAGACCATGGTGGAGGCGGTTTTCACCTTGCCGGACCAGGCGGCGGCAATGACCTTGCCCTCGCTGGCGGCCACCAGCCGCATGGCGGAGACGGCGAACTCCCGCGTCAGCACCACCAGCAGCATCCACGCCTCCATCCGGCCCCAGGCCACGAACATACACATGGCGGAGGTGACCAGCATCTTGTCCGCGATGGGGTCCATGAACTTGCCGAAGTCGGTGATCATGTTCCGGGAGCGGGCGATGTAGCCGTCCAGAAAGTCGCTGAGGCTGGCGATGAGAAAGACGGCCAACCCCACCCAGATGTGATAGGGGAAATCCAGATAGAGGACCACGAGAAAAACGGGGATCAGAACGACCCGAACCATTGTGATTTTGTTAGCAGTGTTCATACTTCAACTCTCCTAAAGAACGGTTCCGGCATTGCGCGGGGAAAGGGTAGGGCGGCAGCACTTGGGGCTTACCCCTCTGCGTCGTCTTGGATTTCCCCCATCATATCACCATCAATCGTGTCCGTCAACAGGACGGGGACGAAGCTCCCGGCGGGAATTTCTCCCGCGGCGGTGAAGTAGACGTGGCCGTCGATGTCCGGCGCGTCGGCGTAGGTGCGGCCACGCCAGCAGCCCATTTCCTCGTCGAAGCCCTCCACCAGCACCTCTACCGTCTCGCCCAGGCGGGATTCGTTGTATTCGTCCATCACGTCGCTCTGGAGGTCCACCAGCAGCTCCAGCCGCCGGGCGGCCACCTCCGGCTCCACCTGGTTGGGCATGGTGGCGGCGCGGGTCCCCTCCTCCGGGGAGAACTGGAACACCCCCGCCCGCACCAGCTTCTGCTCACGAAGGAAGTCACACAGCTCGTCGAATTTTTCCTCGTCCTCGCCGGGGAGACCGGTGATTAGGGAGGTCCGAAAGACTACATCTGGTATTTTTTGTCGAACTTTATCCAGCAAGTTGATGATTTCCGCCTTGGTGCCCCGCCGGTGCATAACGGAGAGCAGCTCGTCGTTGCAGTGCTGGAGGGGGATGTCCAGGTAGTGGACGATTTTCGGCTCCGTGGCGATGACCTCCAGCATTTCGTCGGTCAGGTCATTGGGGTAGAGGTAGTGGAGCCGTATCCAGTGGAAGTCCAGCTTGCACAGCTCCCGCAGCAGGTCGGGCAGCTTGTGGGTGTGGTACAAGTCGGTGCCGTAGCGGGTCACGTCCTGGGCGATCAAAATCAGCTCCTGCACCCCCTGCTCGGAGAGATACCGGGCCTCCGCCAGCAAATTTTCCATAGGGCGGCTGCGGTAGCGGCCCCGGATGCGGGGGATGGCGCAGAAGGCGCAGTTGTTGTTGCAGCCCTCCGCCACCTTGAGATAGGCAAAATACGACTCGGTGGTCAGCACCCGCAGCCCCTCGTCGTCGGTGTGGTTGATATCCCCATAGTACTCCGGGAACTGGTCGGCCATCACGTCCTCGATGGCGGCAACGATGTCGGTGTAGCTGCCGGTGCCCAACACGCCGTCCACCTCCGGGAGCGATTCCTTGATTTCCTCCCGGTAGCGCTGGCTCAGGCAGCCGGTGACCAGGATCTTGGTCAGGGAGCCTTCCTCTTTCAGGTGGGCCATGGCCAAAATGTTGGCGATGCCCTCCTCCTTGGCGGCGTCGATGAAGCCGCAGGTGTTGATGACGCAGACATCCGCCCCCTCCGGCTGGGAGACGATGGTGTGGCCCGCGTCCTGCACCAGGCTCATCATCTGTTCCAGGTTCACCCGGTTTTTGTCGCAGCCCAGGGAGATGAAGGCGATTTTGTAGTGGTTCATGTGGATTCCTCTTTTGGGATGGAAGTTTATGGGTGTGGTATTTCTGCCTTTTAAGGATGAGGATAGTGTTTAATGTTTGTTTATCCGAACATAGAACAACTTTTCCACAAAGAACTGCCGTACCTTAATTGACCACCCCTCTTGCCTCCCCTGAAAGGGGAGGCGGGCCGCCGCCTTTAGGCGGTGGCGGAGGGGTTTCTGGAACGCAGCTAAACAAAGGAAATACCCAATTTAAATTGATACTTACACAGGGGCCTTACTCCTTCCCCCGTTCCGCCAAATACCGCTCCAGCCCCTCCCGGACCTCTCCCCAGGAGAACCCCCGGCGGAGCAGGAAGTTCTGCACCCGGTTCAGTTCCTTGGGGTCTGTGGGGTCGGAGAGCCGCTGGGCAATCAGGCGGTCGATGGTCCCGGCGCTGTCGGGCAGCTCCTCCAGGGCCTGGGGCCAGAGTTCACGGGGGATTTTCCGGCGAAAAAACTCCTGCTCCAGCTTTTTGCGTCCGTAGCCGCGAGCGGCGTAGTGCCGGGCGACAGAGGCAGCATAGCGGCTGTCATCCAGCACCCCCAGCTCTTCCAGCCAGTCCGCCGCCTGCTGCGCACAGGCGGGGTCCTCCCCCTTGTCCCGGAGCTTTTGCAACAGCTCCCCCCGGGAGAGCAGCTTGCTGGAGCAAAGCCGGGCGGCGGCGGATTTGGCGGAGGACAGCTTTCCATCCTGCACCAGGGCGGCGTATTCCTCCTCGGACAGCTCCTGCCCGGCGAAGAGGCCCCGGAGCAGTACCTCGTCCTCGGTGAGCTTGACCAGCTCTTTGTCCTGGAAAAAGACCAGCACCCGGCCCTTGACGTGCTTGGAGGCTTCCAGCCGTAGGATGCGCGGCATCAGCCCTCAAAGTCCTCGGCGGAGATGTCCAGCCCGTTCATCAGCTTGTCGAAGTCGTCCATGTCCCTGGGGGCAGGGGCGGGGGCAGGCTCGGCAGGAGCCGCCGCTGTCTCCTCCACGGGGGCGCGGCCTGCGGCTCTGGCGGCGGCCAGTCCCTGGCGGCTGAGCAGCTTGTAGGAGTTGGCGCGAATGGCCGCTTCCAGCTTGGCGGCCTCGTCCGGGTGCTCCTGGAAGTAGAGCTTGGCGTTGTCCCGGCCCTGGCCCAAACGGGTCTCCCCCATGGAGAACCAACTGCCGGACTTCTCCACCAGTCCCAACTGTACGCCCAGGTCCACCAGCTCGCCCATCTGGGAGATGCCCTCGCCGTACATGATGTCGAACTCTGCCTCCCGGAAGGGGGGCGCCACCTTGTTTTTGACCACCTTGGCGCGGGTGTGGTTGCCGACGACCTCGCCGCCCACCTTCAGGGACTGAATACGGCGGATGTCGATACGGACGGAGGCGTAGAATTTCAGCGCCCGGCCGCCGGTGGTGGTCTCCGGGTTGCCGTACATGACGCCGATTTTTTCACGAAGCTGGTTGATGAAGATGACCACGCAGTTGGTCTTGGAGATGCAGCCGGCCAGTTTCCGCAGGGCCTGGCTCATCAGCCGGGCCTGGAGGCCCACGAAGCTGTCGCCCATCTCGCCCTCAATTTCAGCCCGGGGCACCAGCGCCGCCACGGAGTCCACGACCACCACGTCCAGCGCGCCGGAGCGCACCAACTGCTCGCAAATTTCCAGCCCCTGCTCGCCGGTGTCCGGCTGGGAAATGAGCATGGAGTCGATGTCCACGCCCAGGGCGCGGGCATAACTGGGGTCCATGGCGTGTTCCGCGTCGATGTAGGCCACCTCGCCGCCCAGCTTCTGGGCCTGGGCTACGATGTGCAGGGCCAGGGTAGTCTTGCCGGAGGACTCCGGCCCGTAGATCTCCACGATGCGCCCGCGGGGAACGCCGCCGATGCCCAGCGCCAGGTCCAGCCCCAGGGAGCCGGTGGGAATGGCCTCCACCTGGATGGAAGCGTTGTCCCCCATGCGCATGATGGAGCCTTTGCCGTAGGCCCGCTCGATTTGGGAGATGGCGGTCTCCAGCGCCTTGCTCTTGTCAGAGGGCGGGGTGACCTTCGTGGTGGAATTGGAGGATTTCTTTGCAGCCATAAGTGTTCTACCTTTCCTGATGTGGTAAAACCCCTCCACCTCGTCGCCGCAGACTTCATAGCGTTCGCCCCGCCGCAAGCGGCAGGTCTCACTTATTTCGTTGCGGCTCCTCTCCCAACCGAACCCGCTTCGCTGGGCTTCGGTTGGGTACCCTTGTGTGAGGCAAGGGGGATAGTGCTTAATGTTTTGATACACGGTTCTATGGGATAGACATACTCTTTTGTGTCCAAATGTGTCCAAAAAGTGCTGATTTGGCAAAATTATTTACGTTTCTTCCTTCGGGAGAGTTGCCAGCAGCCCCCGCAGCTCCGCCTCTTGCTCCGGGGAGAGCCGCGCCCGGTCCACCAGCACCGACACTCCGCCGGTGGGCATACGCAGGTAGAGATAATGCCCCTGTTCCCCCCAGCAGCGGTAGACGCTCCAGTCGTTGGTCGTCTGGCTGTGGGCGGAGACGGTCTCCACCCCCGCCGTGTCGAAGCGGTACTCGATGGGACCGTCGTCCGTCATGGGGCTGCTCCGAAGCTGCCGCCGCAGGGCAATGCGCGTGCCCGCTTTGGTCAGGGCGTCCCGCACAGGGGGCAGCGCCCAGACCGCCAGCACCACATAGACTGCGCAAAAGGCAAAGAAGGCGTTGGACATCTGGGTACGGCCAAAGCTGCGCATCCGCTGCCCATACCAAACACAGAACCCGGCGATCACAGCGCAGAGGACGGGAAGGACCCAGCGCAGGGCAGAGGAACCCTTGCGCCGGGATTTTTGACGGGCGGCCAAAACCTCCTGGAGGGCCAGCTCCTGCAACAGAGCCTGTTCCTCCGGGCCGCGCTCACTGGTGCAGCGTACCATTTTGACCTCCTTGCGTCACAAGAGTTTATGAGTGGCAGTTGGAAACAACCATTTGTAAAGAACTGTGCTTGTTGAGAAAGAAGTTGCCAAAAACAAGCGCTCTCCCTCTTGCCTCCCCTGAAAGGGGAGGAGGGCCGCCGCCTTTAGGCGGTGGCGGAGGGGTTTTGCTCACATGACCGACCCCTCGACCGCCCGCCAGTGGCCGAAGGCGTCCTTGTGGCGGCGGAGATTGCGGTAGCCGTTGACAGCCAGGATGTGTTCCACGTCGTCTGCCTGTCCGTCTCCCACCTCGAAGAGCAGGATGCAGGTGGAGCGCATGGCCTTGCGCCAGTTCGCCGCCACCCGGCGGTAAAATTCCAGCCCGTCGGGGCCGCCGTCCAGGGCCAGGGCGGGTTCAAAGTCCCGGACAGAGGGGTCCAGCCCGGCCATATCGCCAGAGCGGACGTAAGGGGGGTTGCAGACGATCAGGTTGAAATCCCAAATCAGCTCCGGGGGACGCTCCAGCGCGTCGGCGCGGAAGGTGGTGATCTGCCCGCTGAGGCCGGTGCGCACCATATTCTTCCGGGCCACGGCCAGAGCCTCTTCGGAGAGGTCGGCCAGCACCACCCGGCAGTTGGGGGCGTGTTTGGCCACCGCCAGCCCAATGCAGCCGGTGCCACAACAGAGATCCAGCACTCTGGCGTGTTCGCCGGAGCCTTTGGCGATCTCAATGGCCCGCTCCGCCACCCGCTCCGTGTCGGGCCGGGGAATGAGGACACTGCTGTTCACCAGCAGGTCCAGACCATAGAAGTCCCAGTGGCCCAGGATGTAGGCCAGGGGTTCGCCGGCCAGCCGCCGCCGCACCAGCGTCTCAATGGCCGCCTCGGTCTCCGTGGTGGCGTAGAGCTGCATACAGCGGTAAAACTCCTCCCGGCTCTTGCCAGTGGCGCAGCAAATCAGCTCCCGCGCCTCCAACTGGGCCTCCTCCACCCCGGCCTTGCGCAGCCGCTGGCGGATGTCCATGTAGATGGTGTTGTAGATTTTTGCCATAGCGTCCCCCTCCTCTCCTGCTCTTACCAGGCGTCCGCGCCGTCCTCTTCCGGGATGACCCGTTTCAGCGCCTCGATGGCGCACTCGATCATGCTGTCGTCCGGCTCGTTGGTAGTGAAATTCTGCATCCACAGCCCCGGCGCGGTGCAAACCCGGGAGAGCAGGTTGTCGTGTCGGCCCATCCAGCGGTTGATCTCGTAGGTGATGCCCACCACCACCGGCAGCAGCAGCAACTTGATGACCAGTTGGAGGAACACGTTCTCCACCTGTACCACCGAGAAAATCAGAATGGCGATGACCATGACCACAAACAGGAAGCTGGTGCCGCAGCGGGGATGGTGCCGGGGCATATCCCGCACGTTCTCCACCGTCAGGGGCAGGCGGCGCTCATAACAGAAGATGGTCTTGTGTTCCGCGCCGTGGTAGGCGAATACCCGCTTCATGTCCTGCTGCTTGGAGCAGAGAATGAGATAGATGAAAAAGATGACGATACGGGTGGCGCCCTCCAGCAGGTTGCGGATGAAAAAGCTGGGGATAACGTTTTGCAGCAGGCCGAACACCAAGGCCGGCAGCAGGATGAACAGCACCACGGAGAAGCCCACTCCCAGCACCACCGCCAGGTAGATGATGGCCTGGTTGAAAGCGTCGGTGCCCAGGTGCTTCTCCAGCCAGAGTTCAAACTTGGAGGGTTCTTCTTCCTCTTCCTCCGGGTAGAACTCGGCGGAGTACATCAGCGCCTGAACGCCCTTGACCATGGAGTCCAGAAAGTTCACTGTGCCGCGGATGAAGGGGACCCCCAAAATGGGGTGCCGGTCTTTGATGAGTTTGAGAGGTTCCTCTTTGACCTCCATTTCTCCGTCCGGGCGGCGGACCACGATGGCCTGCTTGTGGGGGCCGCGCATGAGGATGCCCTCGATGAGGGCCTGCCCGCCGATGGAGGTGCGGAAGCTGTTGTCAGAGGGGGAATTGCTTTGCTTTTGCATGGTTGGAAGCGCTCCTTACCAATGTGATAGTATATCAAACATTCGTTCTATATGCAAGAGGAAATAGGTGGATTTATTGCGCCACCGGCAATGTCATGGGCAGCCGAATCTCCACCATACAACCGCCGCCGGTGGCGTTGGAAATGTCCAGCGTACCGCCCAGGTGGGTGATGATCTCGTCGCAGACGGCCAGGCCGATGCCATTGCCCCGGACCTTGGAGGAGCCTTTGTAGAACATCTCCTTGACGTGGGGCAGGTCCTTTTCCGGCACGCCGGGGCCGTGGTCCCGGATGCGGATGACCACCATCTCCTCCTCCGGGTCAACGGACAGGTCGGTTTGGATGAGCTGGTTCTCGCCGCCGTGCTTGGCGGCGTTGTCCAGCACGTTGGAGAACACCTGGCGCAGCCGCTCCGGGTCGCCGGGGATGGGGTCCAGCTCTCCGGCCCGGTCGGTGTACTCCAGCCGGATGTTCTGCTTGCGGTAGAACTGGCGGTAGGTGAACACCGCGTCCTCGAACTCCGCCTGAATGTCCACCGGCTCCACGTTCAGGGTGAACCGCCCGTCCTCGATGCGGGAGAACTCCAGCAGCTCCTCCACCATCTTGGAAAGGCGTTTGCTCTCGCTGACGATGATGGAGAGGCCCTTGCGCACGCTCTCCTCATCGGTCATTTCGCCGGTGAGCAGGGTCTCGCCCCAGCCGTTGATGGCGGTCAGGGGGGTGCGCAGCTCGTGGGAGACGGAGGAGATAAACTCCGATTTCATCCGCTCCGTCTCGCTGATTTTGGTGGACATGTTGTTGATGGCGTCGATGAGGGAGCCGATCTCATCGTTGTAATGTTTTTCGATTTGGATGCCGTAGCTGCCCTCGGCGATGGCACGGGTGGTGTCAGTGATGCGGGAGATCGGCTCGATGATGGAGCGGATAAAGTAGATGTTGACCGTATAGACCAGGCACAGGATGACCGCCGCCACCGCCATGGCCAGGAGGACCATGACAATGATCTGCCGGTCCGCCACGGAGAGGCTTGTCACCAGCCGCATGACCCCCCGCACCTCTCCGTTGTGGATGATGGGGGAGGAGACGGCCATAATGCGCTCGTTGGTGTCGGGGTTTCGGCCCACCCAGTAGGAGAGGGTCTGATTGGTGATGGCGCTGTCGATGTCGCTGGTGCCGGGGGTGCCGCCCACGGTCAGGCCGTAGGAGGACAGGATGATCTGCCCGCGGGTGTTGATGAATTGCAGCTCCAGCGTATCCCGGTCGTCAAAGTCGCTGATGTAGTAGTTGGCCATGCTCAGGTAGGTGGTCTCGTCGGTGGCATAGCTGGAGAAAAAGTCGCTGGCGGACTTGGCCTTGTTCTCCAGGCCGGAGCGCATACTGGAATAGCAATAGCTGCTGTACAGCATGGCGAACGCCACCACCATGATGACCATGATCAGCAGCACGGCGGTCAGACTGTTGATCATCCACCGGCGGCGCAGGCCCTGGTGCTCCAGGTTCGTCCAGGAGAGGAAGGGCAGCTCAAACCGCCGTTTGGGTCTGCGTTTGGAGGAAGAGGCCAAGAGAGTTCACCAGCTTTCGCGTAAAAGAATCGTTGAGGGGCGGCGTCACAGCAGGAAGCGTTCGATGACTTCCGCCACGCCGTCATGGTTGTTGTCCCGCTGGGTGATGTAGTTCCCGGCGGCTTTGACCTCCGCCGTGGCGTTGGCCATAGCCGCCCCCACCTGGGCGGCCCGCAGCATGGGCAGGTCGTTGTCCGCGTCGCCCACGGCGCAGGAGTTCTCGATGGGGATGTCCAGCAGGGCGCACATCTGCCGAATGGCGTTGCCCTTGTTCAGCCCCTTGCGGACGATCTCCAGATAGTAGGGGGAGGAGAAAAAGGAGTCCAGCACACCGTCGGACCAGTCGATGACCCAGTCCCGGAAGGCTTCCAGCGGGGCGCGGTCCTCCAGGTCGATGAGCAGCATCTTCACCGGCTCCTCCGTCACCGCCTCCACACTGGGGATGACCTGGTACTCCATGTGGATCAGGTCGCAGTAGCGGCGCACGGCGTAGCCTTCGCAGCGGGGTTCCACCAGCACATCCCGCTCGTTATAGGTCTGGATGTGCAGCCCCCGCCGGTTGGCCTCGGCAAAGACCTGGCGCACCAGGTCCAGGGAGATGGTCTCCTGAAAGAGGATCTCCCGCCGCCCCATGTCGTAGAGGACGCCGCCGTTGTAGGCGATCAGGTAGCAGCCAGGCGCCGTCATAGACAGCTTCTCCGCCTGCTGGACGGCGCTGACCAGGGGCCGCCCTGTGGCGATGACTACCTTATGGCCCGCGGCCAGGGCGCGGTCAATGGCGGCGCGGTTGCCGGGGGTGATCTCCTTCTGGTCGTTGAGCAGGGTGCCGTCCAGGTCGAGAAAGATGATTTTCTGGTTCATATCTGTTCTGTCCTTTGTCTCCGTGATAGTTCCTCGTTATTATATCACAATCCCGCCCAATGAAGCAACCTCGCCCGGTACAAAACGCACGAAAAAAACACAATTGTCTGCTTGTCCTCCGCAACACGAACAAATCCGGTCAAAAAGAAACAAAAGAAAGTCGGCGAACACTTGAAAACGGCGATAAAAGCCTGTATAATAGGGCAAAAGAGCGGAGAAAGCCGTTGGAAACGACCATTTCTCCGCCAAAGTCGAACGTAAAAAATGCGCATTTGTCGGGATGCGCCTGGCTGCGCCAACGAAAGGAAAGGATACGCCATGGATTTTGATTTTACACAGCTATTTCTCTACATCCCCGGTATCGTCATCTTCCTGGTGGGCGGCAGCGCCATCCGGAAGGACCGGCGAATGAAGCGGCTGGGGGCCTGCACCGAGGCCACGGTGGTCAACTGCCCTCACGTGGTCAAAAAGGACAAGCAGGGCAACGAGGTCTATAACTACTACAACGTGGTGGTGGAGTACCCCGACCCCCGGGGCGGCGCGGAGCGGCAGACGATCAAGGCCCCCTCGGAGTACGCCATGGGGCAGCAGGTGAAGCTGTTCAAGGACGGCGACAAATACACCCTTGTGGAGGACGAGGAGCAGCCTCTGTTCACCGCCTGGCCCACCGCCCTGGGCGGCGCGCTGATGATTTTGCTGGCCCTGTTCCAGAACCAGGGCCGGGAGATGCTGGCCATGACCATGTTGGCGCTTCTGTTAGTGGGGGCCGGCGCAGTGCTGCTCTACCGCTACTTCGGCCTGAAAAAACAGGGCCTGGTGAAAATCGAGGCGGAGATCACTGGTGTATTTACCCGCCAGCTCTCCAAGGGGACCAAAATCCTCCGGGACTCCAAGTTCACCTATTATCCCATCGTCCGCTACGAGCTGGACGGCAAAGAGAACATCCGCATGTGCAAAATCAACGACAGCCGGGAGAAAGCCTTCCCCGTGGGGGACACCCTGACCCTGTACTATGACCCCAAGAACAAACGGGTGCTGGAGAAGGGCGTGAAAGTCAGCACCGCCGTTTGGGGCGGCGTGCTGCTGGCCGTGGGGCTGCTGGCGGCGGTGAGCTTGATTGCGGAGGTGCTTGTGGGGTAAAACATTCAAACCACACTGGAGGGAGGCTACTCTATGTGTTGTAAAGATGAATATTTGATGCTGAGGGAAGAAATTTTACACGTTGATACGATGCAAAACAACACCTTAAACTTTATGTATGCTTTGATTGGAGTAGTTTTATCGTTTCCTCTTACTCAGAGCGACAATTTGTATATCTTAGTCATATATATTGTTTTGCTTCCATCGTACGCAGTTATTCTTGGACAAGAGAGGACCAGATGCAAGATTGGAACGTATCTTTTGGTTTTTCATGAGGAGAATGGCAGCGATTTTCAGTGGGAAAGACGGCAAGTGCCGTTTCATCGTAGTGCCACAAAAAATGATACAACCATTTTTGGACATCTGGAAGCGTTTAATTTTCCGTTTTTGTTCCTGAGTTTATTTGCAACAACGATATTTTTTATAAAAACGGATTGGCTAAATAT